>JAUQZC010000022.1 GCA_030587435.1 Candidatus Baldrarchaeota archaeon
AATGGTGGAGGTTCTGATAGGAATATTATCGGTAAATATTGGTATTTTGGGTCGTCTGTGTTGTCGCTGAATTCTAGTTCCTCGTTTGGTTGACTTCTGTATTTTATGAATCCTCCTTTTGGTTCGTTTCCTTCTGTCCAGATGAATAGTGGTAGTCCTCTTAGTTCATAATATCCGAGTGAAATGGTAAATGCACCGTAGATATGTTTGTTGTTTTGTTTGAAATATAGTACGTTGGTTGTTCGCTCTCTAATAACTCCCGTTGTCCAAGTTATTAATAATCTTACCAGATTTCTCAAATCTTTAACTTTTAATGTTAATGCTGGTTTAATTTCGCCCATATTTATCTCCCACCCATTTATGCTGCTTGCTTAATCCTATAGTTTAAATACAGCTAAAGGAACTATACGCATTATATGAGATTTATAGAAATATGGGAAGTTAATAGTACTTAAAGCTTAACATTTAACAACGAGAAAGTGAAATTAAAAAAGTCTTAACAGTCAACTGTTTTTGTGTTTTAAACTTTAAACTGAGTATTTTTCTATTTTTTCTACAGTTCCTCCAGCCACTTCTAATATATAGTTACAAGCAATTTTTACTGCATCAAATACGATTTCACTATCTATATTTGGTACACCATACCCTACAATGAGCACATTACGTGTATTTAAGTCAACTTTCGTATCATCAGAATCTCTGTGAGGGTAAAGACATATTATTTTTTCTTGATCTGCAAGTACAAGTTCTCTGCCAGTAAGTTGAATAACGTTTTTGCCTATTGGTTTAAATTTTTCACCACTCTTCGCAAACCTGACGTGTAATGGAAACTTTAACAGATCGTAATTATAAGCGCCGAGCGATATCCTGGTTTCAACACTTGCTGTATTATATGCGTCCACGACGTTTGATATGTTAGGTATAGACTTACCACTCAGTATGCGTCTGATTAGGGCTTCTCCAGCTGGTCTAACTTTTGTGGGGTCTATTTTCAGATAATGCCAGTAGAAGTCACGATATGCACGGATAATATGGTCGTTTTTTAAGTTTTCTAAATTAAACTTCTCCTTAATCATAGAGACTGCACGATTATAGATCTCTTTGTTTTTATCTGTTGAAGAAGCAACCTTTACATTTTTTATAATTCCTAATGTAAGGTGCAGTCCACTTATTTTTTCTTTTACTTCTTTGTCCCAGATTATCATTACTGGTCACCCTTCTATTTCTTTTTTGACACTTTCAAAGCAATATATGAAGATTAGGAAAAACATTATTGAGGCTAAAATTATTGAAAACGTTATTAAATGTTTATTAAATCTCCAGAAGATATCAATAATTAGGAATCCAGCTGCAAATAAATATCCAATAAAAGGCCCTCTATATTCTACTTTTTTTAACCCTCTAATTAGAGATATTAAAATTACAAAACAAACTATAATAAGGCAAAGGATGTTTATTGCTGAGAGTACCTGTTCTGCCGAGGCGAAAATTGGTAGGGAGTATTTTTCATATATTTCTTTGAACAGTGGATGTCTTGGCAATGGTAAGCCAATAAAAGCTAAGAACAGGAAAAATAGGAATTGAATTAGTCTGATCAGATTTACCGGTACCTGTGTTTTTCTCCATCCGTATATTCTTGCCTCGTATTCAGCTGCACCTGTGTAAATTAACCATATTAGAGACCCTATAGCTAAGGAATTAACAATCCAGATCGATAAATCGTATATTAGAAATAAGCTATCCCACCAAGCGCCCAGAATCCAAGAGAACATTATAGAATATGCAGGTAGGAATAATAGTAGAAAATATGATGGAATGCTAGCAAAAACTATGGCTAAAATAAAGCTTATGAAGAAAGGGATTTTCTCACTTCTCTCCAATATGAATTTTGATTTTCTGGTGACTCTAACAGCGAGGATGATTGCTGTAAATACTGCGAGGGGAGGAGAAATGAACGGAAGAACAAAGAAGAAGAGGATAAATATTGCATTAATGCCGTAGAATATTTTCCATCTCAGGGGCAAGATTGAAGTTGCAGATTTTATTTCGTCGAAAGTTGCAGCCAACGTGTTTCTATTGATATATATTAAGAGAAGCCAGGGGAAACTGAATGTTAGAGGCATGGCAAAGTATTTGAAGAAAGCTTCTAGGAAACTTAGTTCTATTGGAGAACGTGAGATTAGAATTATGAAGTAAATTGGAGTTAGTATTGCTGATAGGAACACTAGTAGTCTTGAAAAGGGGCTTCCGGTTGGATAAAAAGACAATATGCGACCTCCCAGTAAATCATACATTACAAATTTAAATAAATTGTTAGGTTAAAATAAGGGTTTTGAAGATCATATCGATGGGGTAATGCGCTTTGAATAGAAATGATTTTTCTTCAAAGTTAAGGGAAGCCACTAATAGAAATGGAAGTAGACTTGTTTTGGCTTTAGATTATTCTGATGTATTTTTGCGTTCGGAGAGAGATCTGTGGAAGGTTAAGAAAGAAAAACTTCTTAAGAAAGCTGTGGAGACTCTTGAAAATACTGCGGAGCATCTCACTGCTGTAAAAATAAATATGCAATTAATCTTACCCCTGGGGCTTTTTAACGATTTACAAAGAATAGTAGATAAGGTAGAAGAATACAAACTCCCGCTAATAGCGGACTGTAAATTAAATGATGTAGGTCATACAAACCTGTGGATAACGCAGCATATTTTTAACGCGGGGTTTGATGCGATTATAGCGAATCCTTTTGTTGGCTGGGAAGGTGGACTTGATACGGTATTTGAAGAAGCTAGAAAACGGGGTAAAGGCGTTATACTACTGGTTTATATGAGCCACCCAGCTGCGCAAGAGGGTTACGGTCAAATTGTCTTGACAAATGAAGGTGAAAAACCTCAATATATTATATTTGCTGAGAAAGCTTTAAAATGGAAGGCGAATGGAGTTGTCGTTGGGGCAACACGTCCCATGATCGTAAAAAGGGTAAAAGATATTCTCGGAGGAACAATACCTATATTTTCACCTGGAATAGGCGTTCAAGGGGGGAGAATTGAAGAAGCTTTTAAGTCTGGTGTCAATTACGCAATTGTAGGTAGAACTATTTTAAATTCACCGGATCCAGGTAAAACTGCTAAGAATCTAAAAGAAACGATTAATGATGTTCTCAGATTGTTGGGTGAGGAAAAGAGTGCAGGGTAAGAGGATATTTGTTTTAAAGGCGAATAAAGCTAGAACGGATCATAAGTTTCATTTGAAAGGGCTTCCAAGTAGCGGTGGACGCATGGATATAGTTTGCCGCTGCATAAGTAGAGCTTTACTTTATTATGGTGACGAAACAAGGAGAGATACTGTTTTTTACGCTGTTCTTTTGGGACCTCCAAATCCTCCTAAAACGATAAGAATAGATGGTTCTAGGGTAGAGGGTTTAGAAGCAAATGAAATATCTATAGGTAAAATGATAAGAGAAGCTTTAAAGTGTTACAGAAGTAATATTAAGAAAGAAGTTTTAGGAGGAGTTAGCGTAACTCAGATGTCCTTTCAAGATTTAGTTGTATCTTTTGCGAAAAAAGGCTATCATTTAATATATTTGCACGAAAATGGAGAAGATATAAGAAAAATGACATTTTCCGCAGAAAACACATACGTTTTTATTTTAGGAGACCACATAGGGTTAAATGATTCTGATGAAAGGCTATTAGATAGATTAGATGCCGTAAAAATTTCTGTAAGTCCAAAGTCGCTACTAGGAAGCCATTGTATTGCTATAGTTCACAACGAATTGGATAGACGTTTTTCTGCTCGATCAAGCTCATTATGAAGGAGAATGATTTGTATATCCGTTCTAGGCAAGGTATTACCAAAGTGAATGCCGATTCCATTCCTATGTACAATTTTTTGACTAACTTCGTCTATTAGGCTTTCACTACTTGTGACATACGCTATTTTTTGTAAAAAGCGTATGTTTCTTACATCGGCTCCTCCTATCGACGGGTATAAGATTTGATAGCCAGCATCTTTTAACTTAGACAATAACTCGGAAAATGAGATTCTAAAAACAAGTAAACCTGGATGAACTTGGATTTTTTCTTTACTTTTCTCGTAGGTATTTACAAGGTTTCTAAATTTGATGATAGAGTTTCTTATTAACCCCAGAATGCTGTGCTCATCTGGTTGAAATCGTTTTAGATTCTTCCCTACGAACTTAAGACATAAAATGCCAACATCCTCTTCTTTGAATAGAAGAAAGACTATTGTGTCTCTTCTAATATTGTGAGATAGGTAAAAAGCAGCATTAAGACAACTTGTAACTAGGTAAGAACCTGGTATAAGGGATTCGGCTTGACCGTGTTTTTTGAATAGTTTGCTTTTTAGAAAAGGGAGAATAAAGATTCTTTCAAAAAACATGTACTCACCGCTTTAAAAGCTAAGTCGTTCAAAATAGGTAATCATGTTGGTTTAATTGGAAAGATGGGCTTCAAGCCGTTGGTCGGCAATCATCTTGAATCAACGTCGACAGGCCCCATCATCAGCCCATTTAAATTAAATTATCCTAAGTTTAAAAATATTTACCTTTGAAAGTTAAGGGAACGAAACTGCTTCTAACTCAAGTAGTCTTTAGATGTAAATAGTAATGTTAAGTAATATTGAGTGATATAGTAGGGTTTAGCTATGGAAAAGCTATATCAAATAAAAGAGGCTTAAAGAAACAGTTGAAAGGGAGTTGAAGGAGAATGGAAGTGATTAAAGATGTTAAGTTCAAGTATCACGGAAGCCTCGACGAACTGTTTAAGGATTTTAGAGAGATGTTAGAATTTTGCATCGATAAAGCTTTAGATATAGGTATTACCTCTTACGCTAAACTGAGAAAAACCATTTATGAGGAATGGAAGCAGAAATGGTATCCTAAGTATCACACTCATTACTGTCATTCAGCTTGTAAAATTGCTTGTTCAATTTTAAAGAACTTTAGAAAGAGGAAGAAAAAAGGATTAACTGATAAAGACAGACCAGAAATTAAGAGAAATTTCATAAAGCTTGAAGAAGTGTTGTTTAAGTTTGAAGGTAATAAAATTAGGATAGTTACAGCTCCAAGAAGTTACGTAACGATTAAGTTAATTGTTGGAGAATACCAGCAAAGATTTATTGAAACTTGGAGGAGAGGAGAGCTTGATATTGGAGAGTTAATCATCAAGCAAGGTTTTATCGTAATTCCATTTAAGAAGAATGTTAAGTTCAAGAATATTGAAGCTGTTATGACGCTAGATGTCAATGAGAAAAACGTTACTTTTTCGCTGTTTGATGAGGGGGAGAAGTTATTAAGACCGTGAGATTGGACATCTATAAGGTAAAAATAATACATGATGAACATTCTAAGAAGAGAGGAAAGATTCAGAAAAAACTTGCTAAGAAACCATTAAAGATGAGAAAAATCTTAAGGAAGTATTCTAGAAGAGAAAAAAGAAGGGTTGAAGATTATCTGCATAAGGTATCGAGTATAATTGTTTCTGAAGCTGTAAAGTATAATGCTAAGATTGTAATGGAAAACCTGAGGCATATACGAAAATCAGTTAATAAAAAAAGTAAAAATCTTAGGAGAAAGTTAAATAGGTGGAACTTCAAAAACTACAGTTCTTCGTGGAGTATAAGGCTAAATGGAATGGTTTGTGTGTTGATTATGTTAAAGCCTACAGAACTTCAAGCCTTTGCCCAATATGTGGGTCGAAACTAAACCCAAATGAGCAGAGGCTACTGAAATGCGAGAAATGTAACTTAAAGTTTGATAGAGATGTCGTAACAACTCTTAACATATTTAAGACAGGATGTGGGGAGTTCCGTTCCCCCCGAACGCTCCCCGATGAAGTCTGGCTTACAAAGCCAGATGGAACGGGAGAATCCCTCAAGGTGGCTGAATATTACCAAAAATTGATGAAGCTACCTTGAGGAGAGAACGGACTTAGAAGATTTAAATACTCATAACTATAATCTTCGGTTATAAACGCTTGTATGTTATCAGGTTTCATGCTTTAATTTACTCTGTCTGTTGTTAAAAGCAAAACTCTCTATCCTATGGCAAAAGCTGGTGTAGAGTAGATGTGTACACGGAATATCGTGTTGCTGTTGATGTAGGTGGAACATTTACAGATTTAATTGCTATGGACTCTAGAAGAAGGGGAGAGGGTATTCATCACCTAGGCTTTTTCGTTAAAGATATAGAAAAGGAACTAGACTGTTAAAAAAGAGGGTATCAAAGTATTAGAAAGGGGAGAAGTCCTTGGAGTAGCTAAATTTGCTTATCTAGACGCTGAAAAGGCATTAGGCTTTATTTTAGAGTTAATTCAGTTTTAATTGAAAGAAAGACGCTGTCTATTAGCATTTGATGTAAGCACTTTTAATGACTTCATGAATTTCATGATTTAAAATGTACGTAAAGCTGAACTATTTAGAATGTCCAGTACTTCTTCCAAAACTGTGATGTTGCTGTTAACGCGAAGTACTGGTCAAGTATTGTGGTAGCTTCAGGATCTATACGAACGTCGATAACAGCAGGAACGTTTTCTTTTAGTGCTCTTTGAATTGCTGGTTTAATTTCTTCAGGCTCTGTAACTGTTTCTCCGTATCCTCCAAGGCTCTCAGCAAACTTATCGTATCTTACCTTTTCATTTAATTTTGTCCCTACAGAGGATTTTTCCTTCGATTTCCATGCAATTACATTTCCGTGGTAAACCATGCCCCAATAACTGTCGTTTGCAATTATCGTTATGAACGGGATATTGTACCTTACTGCGGTATCTATCTCTGCGCCATTAAAGAGAAAGCTACCGTCTCCAGTTATAATGAAAACTCTCTTTTCGGGTTTTGCAAGCTTTGCAGCGATTCCCATGGGTATTCCTGCACCCAAATGCCCTAATGGTCCTTGTGAACCTATTATTTGCCCAGGGAAACTTGCTCTGAGATACGTATATGCCCAGACAGATGTATCTCCGCCATCCAAAATAACAATTGTGTCTGATGTCACAAATTCACGTATATCTTTCATTAGTCTCTCTGGTCTTATGGGCTTGGCTGTTGAGTCTCCTGCCTTTTCAAATCCCGAGAAAAACGCTTTCTTTACTTCTGCTAGCTTCTTTGCCCATGCGCTCTCTTTAACCTCTTCTTTCTTCAAAACTTGTTTTGTAGCTTCTAGTAATTGAGATAACACTGCTTTGGGATCTCCAACAATTCCTAAGTCCATTGGACGGTTCTTTCCAATAATACTTGGTTCTATGTCAACATGAATAACCTTCAAATCTTTTGGATACATCGTCTCGTCAACGCCAAATCCTAATAATTCATCAAAACAAACTCCAACTGCGAGCATAACGTCCGGTTTCGCAAATCGTAAGCTTACAATCGCATTTCCTATACAGAGAGGATGCTCATCTGGGATACAACCTTGTCCAAGTTCATAATACGCTACAGGAATCTGTGTAAACTCAGCAAATTCTATTAACTCTTCTGAAGCACCCGACCAGTAAACTCCACTTCCAGCTAGAATTAATGGTTTTTCCGCATTTAGTAACATTTCTGCTGCCTTTTTAATTAATGTTGGATCTCCGTAAATTTTCCCTGTTGCTCTGTATTTCTCTGGCGGGTGTATTGATATTTTTGATTCGTCACAGCGTAGGCACATCGTGTCTAGAGGAAAGTCTAAAAGTACGGGTCCCATTCTTCCAGAGGTTGCAGCTCTAAAGGCGTCTTGCACGTATTCAGGTATTCTGTAAATTATTGGACATGTTTTTGCCCACTTTGTCACAGAGCAAGCTAACGCCACACTATCTACTTCTTGGAAAGCGTGTTTGTCTGAGAAAACAAATGCTGCACGTCCCGTTATTCCAATTAGTGGGCTGTTAGCGTAGTATGCTTGGGCTAGGGCGGGAACTAGGTTTACAATTCCAGGTCCTGCGGTAACGAGACATACTCCTGGTGTTCTTGTAACTCTTCCCCAGCTGTCTGCTGCGTTTCCAGCTGCTTGCTCATGTCGCATACTTATGATTTCGATGCCTTCTTCGATTAATCCTTCATATACTGGAGCAATGTGACCGCCTGGCAGGGAAAAAACATATTTTACTTCTTCTGCTTTCAAGGCTTTAGCAACAAGTCTTCCACCTGATATCTCACCCATTTTTACCCTCTCATAACTTAAGATATTAATAATCCGCTATAAAACTTATTTGGCCTTCTACCTGTAGTGAAAATTGCAGCGCCACGAATTACTAGCCTTTTTATTAAGTAGTGTGATTTTTGCCTATCTTTCAATTTTACCCTGTTTTCATACTTTTCATACTAAAAAAGGTTGGAAAATAATTAAATGATTTTAAAAGCTATTTATAGCTATAAGAAGGAGGTGTGCCAATGGAGAGGGAACCGCCTAGAATCCCGCCTTACGAAACGAAATCGATATGCCCGGAGTGCATTCTTGACGGTAAGGTTAATGTCATCACCGCAAAGGTCTACGAGGAAAACGGTAAGATCATGATAGAAAAGACATGCCCGCAGCATGGAACATTTAAAGATGTTTACTGGGGAAGTGCAGAACAGTTTAAGAGAGTTATGAAATGGTGGTACAAAGGATTAGGTTTAGAAAACCCCAGAACACGAACACAAAAAGGTTGCCCACAAGATTGTGGTCTTTGTCCAAACCACAAAACTCACACAGCCTTAGCGTTAATTGATGTAACAAATCGCTGTAATCTTCGCTGCCCAATATGTTTCGCAAATGCTGCCTCAGCAGGATACGTATACGAACCATCGAAAGAAGAAATTCGGAAAATTCTCATAAACTTCAGAAATAATAGACCTGTACCAGCTCCTGCTGTGCAGTTTGCTGGTGGTGAACCAACTGTCAGAGAAGATCTGCCAGAACTCATAAAGATGGCTAAAGAAGTCGGTTTTCCTCATGTTGAAATTGCAACAAACGGATTAAGGTTGATGGATGAAGAATATGCAAGAAAATTAAAGGAAGCTGGGCTGAGCACAATATATTTACAATTCGATGGAGTTACGCCTAAACCGTACGAAATAGCTAGGGGACGTAACCTTTTACCGGAAAAGTTAAAGATTATTGAGGTTTGTAGAAAAGTGGGTCTACATAGCATCGTACTTGTACCAACATTGGTTAGAGGGGTAAATGACGATCAAGTTGGAAAAATCATAGAGTTCGCCGTTAAAAACTTCGACGTAATAAGAGCAGTAAACTTCCAACCCGTTTCCATAACCGGAAGGATAAAACGCGAAGAAAGAGAAAAAATGCGTATAACAATACCAGATCTAATGAAACTGGCAGAGGAGCAAACAAATGGAAGAATAAAGGAAAATGACTGGTATCCGACATCATTTCCAATACCCTTAGCCAGAGCACTAGGACTTATAAAGGGAAAACCAGCTGTAGAGTTCTCAACACATCCAGCCTGTGGAATGGCCACCTTCATAGTAGTAGAAGAAAACGGTGAATATGCACCGATAACAAAATACATAGATGTAGAAAGATTCATAGGGACCATGGAAAAAATTGCTGACGACCTAGAAAAAGGAGGGCGAATCGATAAACTAAAATCCAGAGTAAGACTACTTGGAGCAGTAAGATACGTAAAGAAAAAAGGTCTACTAAAAGACCTAATAGCAACAATCCTAAAACGCGGAGACTACAATTCACTCGGAGAATTCATGAGAAAAATAATAATGATAGGCTCAATGCACTTCCAGGATCCATATAACTTTGATTTAGAGCGTGTAGAGCGCTGTTGTATCCACTATGGACTCCCAGACGGACGTATTGTCCCGTTCTGCTCAATGAACAGTATTCATAGACCCGTAATTGAACGACAGTTTGCTGTATCGATTGAGGAATGGAAACGTCAAAAAGGTAAGTTGACCGAAATAGAAGCTGCTAGTATAGCTATGAGTTAATTTAGTTTATTTCATACATTATTTTACTCTTTCTCTTCTTCCGTTACTTCTCCTATGGGTAGGTAGTAGTATTCATTGATTGACTTTTGATATCTGTCAAGTCTTGATCCTTCTTTGTTTACTCTTGGTCTTCCTGTTTGTGGGTCGCGTCTGAATGTTATTTGCATTTCTTTGAGGAATGTGTTCATTCCCTCTCTTAGTCCCATTGGTGGTAGGGCTATTCCCTGTTTTCCAGGTTGTCCTGTGAAGATCATTAGGCTGTCTGCTATGAAGTCTTGAGCTACGATGTCGTGTTCCACAACGAATGCTGCTGCTCCTTTACTTTCCACAACTCTTCTTATTGTTTTTGCGACTGCCAATCTTTGTTCGACATCTAAAAATGCGCTGGGTTCGTCGAGTAGGTAGAGATCTGCGTCTCTGGACAGGCATACGGCTATTGCAACCCTTTGCAATTCCCCTCCACTTAAATCTGGTACGTTTTGGTCTAAGAGGTGTTGAAGTTGTAGTGGTTGTATTATTTGTGATTTGTAAAGACTTGTTCCAAACTTGTCTTTAGCTATTTGTCTTAGTAGCATCCCTACTGTTCCATCGTAGTCTGGTGTTATGTATTGTGGTTTATAGCTGATTTTTAGCTCTCTTTGTGGCGGTGTTCCCTCGTCCGGTTTTATTATGCCTGCTAGCATTTTAACGAATGTCGTTTTTCCGATGCCGTTTGGCCCTAGTATGCCTATGATTTCACCGTAGTGAATTTTTCCTCCTTCTATTATTAGCTTAAAGCCGTTGTAGGATTTCACCATTTTGTTAAATTCTAAAAGTACTGCTTCTGTTCCTAGTTTTTCTATTGGGGCTGGGTGAAGCTTGAAACGTACAGGTTCATCTCTAAATCTTATGTTTTCATCGGGTAGAAAACCGTCCAGATATATGTTAATGCCCTCTCGGACACCGTGTGGATGGGACACTACTCCATATACTCCTGGCTCACCGTAGAAAACGCAGACAAAGTCTGATAGATAGTCAAGCATTGCTAAGTCATGTTCTACGACTATTACTGTTTTGTTTTTCTTGATTAGTGATCTTATCGTTTTTGCGACTTTTATACGTTCTTTAACATCCAAGTAACTTGAGGGTTCATCAAAGAGGTATACATCGGCGTCTCTAGCCATTACAGCTGCTATTGCTACCTTTTGCAATTCCCCTCCACTTAATACACTTAACTTACGATCCCACACCATACCTAGTCCTAGTTTTTCTGAAAGTTCGTCAATTATTCCCCTTTCATCAACCTTTTTTAAAAGTTCGCCGACTACACCTTTTGCAACTTTTGGAAGCTTAGTTATGTTTTGTGGTTTATGAACAACACGTAGTTTTTGGTTTGCCATTCTTTCAAAGTAAAGTTGTAGTTCCGATCCTCTGAAATATGTTATAATTTCATCCCATTCTGGTGGTTTATCTATTCTTCCAAGATTAGGTTTTATTTCTCCTGATAGTATCCTGAGTGCTGTTGTTTTCCCTGCGCCATTTGGCCCAATTAAACCTGTAATTTTTCCTATTTTTGGTACTGGTAAGCGGAAAAGTTCAAAGCCGTTTTCTCCGTATCTGTGAACTAAGTCTTCTTTTAACTTCTCTGGTAGGTTTACGATGCTTATTGCTGCGAATGGACATTTCTTCACGCATATTCCGCATCCTGTACATAGTTTTTCCGATATTACGGGTTTTCCTGTTTCTTCGTCAATGTAAATAGCTGCTACTCCTGTTCTAACCATCGGGCAGAATTTTATGCATGGAAGCCCGCAGTCCTTTGGTTTGCATCTATCCTTATTTAGCACAGCAACTCTCATAGAATTCTCCTCTGCTTTGAATGACTATATTTGTTGATATGTTATTTTGGCTCCGTTTATGTTTATGGTTTTATAGGGGAGAAAATATATTTTTTGATCGGCTATTCTTTCTATTTCCTCTCTGGCTATACATTCTGTGGGGTAGAATCCTTCTAACATTCTTTCAACAATAAGGACGGTTCGGTCTGGTGATTTTAATAACGGAATAACTGAATATGCATCTTTAATAGTTTGTTCTCTTTCTTTCAACTTTTTATAAAATTTTTCCAAGAGGAAGCTTATGTGGAGGAGTATAAGTATTTTAAAATCATATGTTAACTCTTTATGATATATTTGGTGTAAGATATCCAAAAACTGTTTTTCTTCACGTATAGGGACTTTCCTTAAATAGCTTTTTAGGTATTCAAAGTCTATCTTAAATTGTTTGCAAAGGTTTTGTAAGACTTTTTCCTTAAAACTATAGGAGCAGTCAAGTATTAGGACAGGTAGCTCGTTTTTCGATGCTTCTAAAACTATTTTGTAAATTAGAGTTAGGTAATCATTATTTTTACAGTGCAGTACTGCTATTATGTCTCCCTGCTTGAAAACAAGAACTTTATCGATAATGTTTATTTTTAGCAAGCCGGGCCACCTTTACGGTGGATATTTTAATCCTGCTACAACCTTTGGACTGTCGGATGCCATTGTTGCCCAAGATAGACTTTCTGAGTTATGTGCTATTCCGGGGTTTCCGTACTTATCCACGGCGATAATTCCCATTGGCAGGTTGTTTTGTCTTGTTTTAACTAGTTCTATGCCTTTTTCAACGGCTTTTTGCGCTATTAATCCGTTTCTCATGAAGTCGCATACTGTTTTGGCGAGAACTAATCTTATAGCCACTTCTCCGATGCCTGTCGCTGATGCTGCACCAGCTTCGTTATCTGCGTAGTTTCCGCATCCTATAAGCGGTGTGTCACCTATTCTTCCAGGTAATTTTAGGGTTAAGCCCCCTGTGCTTGTTGCTGCTGCTAGGTTTCCATCTTTATCTCTTGCAACTGCTCCTACGGTATCAGTAGCAAGTTCTGGAATTATTTTAATTAATTTGGTTGTTTTCGGTAAGTACTGATATTCTCCCCTTATTAACATCGTTTTATATTCTTTCCATATTTTTATTCTGTTCTCTGTGATAGGGTTGCATCTTTCTAAATTAAATGTTTCAGCCAGTTTCTCTGCAAAGTCTCCTGCAATGAATACGTGGTCTGTTTTTTCCATTATTATTCTCGCAAGAGTTACGGGGTGTCTAATATTTCTAATCATTGCTACTGATCCCGCATTCAATGTTTTTCCATCCATTATTGAAGCGTCCATCTCGATTCTACCGTCAATGGTGAGTGTGGAACCTGTGCCTGCGTTAAATGTTGGATCATCTTCCATTACTTTAACAGCTTCTTCCACGGCGTCAAGTGCTGTTCCTCCCTTGCTTAATATGTCATATCCCACTTTAGCAGCGTTTTTTACGCCCCTTAAGGCTCGATCCTTAAACTCCGGTCTAATACGCCCAGCACCACCATGAACAATAATAATAAACTTTTCCATATTATTCGCCTCAAAAACGGTTTTAGGTAGGAAGACAATATTTGCAACAAATATTAATAAAATTATTTAGTCTTAACCTCTTAGGAAGTACTGCTACAGGGCTTGCAAAGAATATACAGCAACATACATTGGATATAAGACATAAAAATTATTTTAGAATATTCTTGGAAAGGTTAAAAATTCTTATACGATTTTAACCGTATACACCGTCAAATTTGTTCATGGTTTCTCTACTCACATGTTTTGGTTGGATAGCAAACACTTATCTTACCATGCATATGCCAACCTTTATGCTTGGCGGATATGAGCGTAATATGTGGAGTTCAGCTTACGTGGGTATTGGTAAGCCTATGTAAGCCTTGGGGGCTCATTAGGCTCGGTCTCTCTCCTGGGTTCATAGGGAGCATATCATCGTCCTTGCCTCCGTTCGTGGTAAGGAAGCTACATCTGGTGGCTAGCATTGTAGTCGTTACGATGGTGAATCTCTGTCACTTCTTTAATATTCGATAGCGGTAACCACGAACTTAAAGTTTCGATGTGCGATATTGAAAGGGTAACTTATCTTCCCTTTATTTAAAAGAGATATTAACAGAGTGATATCCCTACACGAACATTGATAAATTTAATTTAAAATTAAGTGTAGTTGCTGGGAACTGAGAATTGGAACATAGAACGGATAGTGTTGAAAATGGGGAAGAAGACTTTAGATTTCGACGAAATCTACATTAGGAAAATACTTGAAGAGAAGAAGATAACTACTATTAGAAGGGGTGTCAGAAATTTTAAAGTTGGAGAGAAGGTTCTAATTACTTCTCAAGATAGAATATATGCTGAAGCGGAAATAACAGAAATCAGGTGTCTGAAGGTTTCTGATTTAACCGATGAAGATGCTTTAAAGGACGGTTTTTCATCCAAAGAAGAACTTCTTAAGGCTCTAAAAAAATATTACAGTTCAATTAGGCCGAGTGACACGGTTACAATAATTGGTTTTAAAATCCTCAAAAAATTTAGTGATTTTTAACTATAAAAGCCAAAATAAACATTATGAAGCAAAACAAGAGGATAGTTTATATCAGGATTTAGATCTTATGTATTTTAGTATGATGACTGGCGACGACGCTGAGCTTACGCGATGATTGATGCCGTGGACACTGAACGCTACTAATAAAACTCGAAAGAAAATATGAGGAAAAAGGGGAGGAACAAATACTTTATCTTCAAGTGCGGTAAGACTTTAGGCAGTAACAGTTAATACATCTTTTGATTGCGTTGATTGTTTCTCTTCTTTCTCCTCTACATCAACTGCGATTGCAAAGTCGGGACAGTAGAGTTCGCATAGTTTACATGCTGTGCATTTTTCTATATGAAGAGGAATTGGTGGATATACTCCTTTTTCGTTCATTTTCTCAGACACGACATAAACTTTTTGTGGGCAAAAGTCGACACAAATATGACATCCCTTGCAAAGTTTTTCGTCAATGTATATTGCTTTAACTTTCTTAATCGGCATTAAAGTTCCTCCATCGGAATGCAGAAGAAGGTTGACATAGTATTATTTACTTATGCAAATACATAAAATAAAGATATCGCTACATTGCTCTCTTGATTGAATTAAGAACGGTTAAAATAGAGAATTATGTGAAAATGTTTTAATACAAAACCTCATAAACACTTCAGACATTTAAAATGAAGCTTAGGGATAAAAATGATTATATACGAAGAGAAATATGCCAAGCATCTTATACATCCCATAGACCGCTCATGGGAAATATGGAGGTTTTGTCCCCACCGCTTTGCCGCAAACATTTACATTGGTTGTTCTCATGCTTGTGTTTACTGCTATGCTCGTTCTCTCAGACCAGATTATCATAAGAGGATTGAAGTTCGTATAAATGCTGTTGAGGTGGCAAGAAAGGAGTTGAAGGAGTGGAAAGGAAGACTTCAGCCTGTGAACCTTGGATCGGCAATAGATCCATATCAACCAGCGGAAGAAAAGTATAAATTAGTGAGGGGAGTTCTCGAAGAATTCTATAGTTTTAATTCTCCGTGCTTCATTGCCACTAAATCTGACCTGGTTTTAAGAGATATTGATATTATTTCGAAACTTTCCTCTAAGAAACTTTGTGCTGTTCTCTTCACAATTACCACTTTAGATAAAGAATTAAAGAAGATGATAGAACCGTTTTCCCCATCCGTGGAAAGGAGATTAAACGCGGTTAAAGAGCTTTCAGAAGCTAAAATTCCAGTAAATATCAGGATAGACCCGATTCTTCCGTACATAAATGATGACCCTGCTATGTTAGAAGAACTTATATCTACAATAGCTGATTTAGGAGTTCGTCATGTTATTTCTTCCGTGCTTAAGATTTCTAAAACAGTTTGGAAAAATTTTAGAACGTTTTTAAGCAAATACGACCGTACATTAATTAGGAAGTATGAGAGATTATATTTTAAGAAGGGTTTCAACGATCTTGCTGGTTATAGAAGAGCGGAAACTAAATACAGATATAAGGTTTTAAAACAAATAGCTGAGCTATGTAAGAAATATAAACTAACATTTGGAACGTGTAAAGAGGGTTTCTTTGACCTGCATACTGAGAGATGCAGTGGACTAAAACTTAAAGGAAGATATTACCCAAGTTTAGAAAACTACTGGAAATTTCTCTACGAAAGAAGTGAACCCACATCTTTGGAAGATATTATACATATTGCAGAAAGCTTTAGAACATCCAAAAAATATCGGAGAAAACTTAGAACTGCTTGGCTTAAGGGAATACTTTTCAAAGATATTCCCGGAATAAAACAGGAAAAAGACCTTGAAAAAGGCATAGTTTACATGGTACAAGGTGATTAAAATGCAATGTAAGAAATGTGGCCAATGCTGTTTAAATACTGAAATGATGCTTTCTGAAGAAGATATAAAACGTTTGGAGTCCCTTGGCTATCCTAGAGAAGAGTTCACAGTAGAAAAGAGAGGCTTTATTTTTCTACGAAATATTAATGGACACTGCTTTTTCCTAGACCCTAAAACTATGAAATGTAAAGTGTATGATTATAGGCCAACTGGCTGCAAATTTTACCCTATAATCTACTCAATACGTGAAAAAAGATGCGTAGTAGACGAGGACTGCCCTATGAGTCATACAGTAACCGAGGAGGATATCAAAAAACATTGCGAAGAGATAGAAAAATTTGTTAGAAAGTTAATTAAAGAGGCTGAATTGAGAGGAAGAATCCTCGGACCTTAACTTAACGTAGACCATACGTATAATATCCCTTAGATCTGTGCTAAGAATGATTTTATCTTTCTTAGGTGTTCTCAGAAAATATTCTAATAGTTTTTGATCGCTTTGGGAGAGTTTTAAATTCTTATCTAAAGCTAGTTTCGCAATTTTTGAGAAAACTTCCTTAGAGAAAGAGATACTTGGCCGCTCAAGCTCAAACTCTATAACTACTACCTCATCTCCTTCCTGAATTCCCTTATAATGAGTAGATAGAGTGGCTAAAAGATGTTCTCTTCGACTAAAACCCTCAAGCATCACATCACGATCACTTAACTCTGAAACCTTCTTTTTAGCTATTCTCCTTATCTTTCCCCAACCTATCAACCTACCCCTAGGTCCCCTAGTATAAAATTCAACAACATCACCAGGATTTAATCCTTTATCTGTTTTCCTTATCGTGGCCCTTTTAATGCCCAGTAAAATGTCTATGGCATATTTCTTATCGAAAGAAAGACGTTTAAACTTTTTACCCTTAGAATGATCTCTCATTCCTACCATCTAGCAATTTAACTATAGACAATTTGAAAACACATTTTGAAAACGGACATAAATGTTTAATATTAGAGGGGGTCTGAAAAGGGTGCGGTCATCACCCTATCTGAACCCTACGTAATTTGCAGCCTTAGTGGCGGCTCTTCATCCCCAAAATAACAATTTTATAATTTAAAATTTAAATTTTACTGGGATTCACGTTTTTAAAATCTCTTTTGATAGCGGATATCGAAGAAGAGATGTCGTAAAACCACAGTTTCACGAAGTGTCTTGTTACTAAGTTAGCAAGATTTTATTGTATTTTAGAATATTTTTAGTTTTCTTAGTAGGGATTCTTTTATCCAGTTTATTTTTTCTTCTTTGGCGTCCGGGTATATTCTGGTTCCTGTTCTTTGGTCTATTGGGTATTTGATGATTACATCGTAGTTTTCTGGTAGGTTGTATATTTCTATAAATATTTTTTCTGTTAGGTTTGCCATTTTTTCTATTTCTTCGTCGCTGATGCCGAAGTATGCTTGGTAGGATCCTATTTCTTTTGCTTCGAAGAATTCTGGTAGTTTTTTGATTTTTTCTATTTCTTTTTCTGAAAGCCAAGCTATTGGTATATCGCATGCTAGACCTTCGGTTCCACCTGCGAATTGAATGAGGTGCCCATTTGGTGGTCCTTGAAGAGCTTCTTTTGTGTAGAAGTGTATAAGTCCGCCTATTGCCTCCTTTGCTACTTTTTTAAACATTTCTTGAATAAGTTTATACGTTGTTTTTTATCCATTCTTTTCCCTCATGAATAAAATGGTTTCTAAACAAATAGTGTGCTAAATATTTTGTATTGCATGTTAACAAATTGGTAGTTCCATTTCATTTTGTTGTAATTATCTTTAACCAAAGTCATGTTGTAAAGGTTACTATGTTTGAATATTATTGAAAACATAGCTGAGTATTTTGAAGAAAATGTTTGTCGCTTTCTACGTCAAAATATTAAATCTGAAAGGTAAAACGTTTCAGAGGAACTATAATGCAGCTATCTTCCTACTAATTCTTGGTTGAGAGAAGAAAGTAGTTTGTGCCCATGTTTATAGCTAAACAAAATATCCTTTTTGGAAGTAAGTCGTACTATATTAGATTGCGTACTAAAAAAGAGTTTGGATGAAAATAATTTTGTTTTAGATTGTTCTGTGGATTACTTGTGGTCCTACTTCTTGGTATTCTTTCTTAGTTATCCATAGTTTTTGGAATGTTTTGAGGCTTGCTAGGATGGATCCTCCTATCCATACTGAGAATTGTCTTTCTGGTGGCGCAACTATTTTTACTTCAACGCCTGTTATGCCGCGTTCAGCTAGAGCTTCAGTTATTTCTTTGTGTAGTCTTTCTTTTAGGCCTGGGAACATTGTGGAGCCGCCTGATAAGACTATGTTAGCTAGCATGTCTCTTCTTACGTCTACGTCACATTTCATTATGCTGTCCATTACTGCTTCGTGGATTGCCATTTCTTCTTTCCCTATTAGCGAGGGGTCGAATAATATTTCTGGTGCTAGGAATCTTTCTGTTCCTATTACTAGGCTGCTTCCGTCGGGTAGCGTGTATGTTTTTTCTGGTGAGACTTTTTCAGCTAGTTTTAGTTCTTTTTCTGGGTCTACTGCTACATAGCATAGTTTTTCTTTTATGTCTCTTACGATTTCTCTTTCTGCGCTGCTTATTAGGGCATATCCTCTTTCTCTAAGTAGTCTTCTTAGATATTCTGTTACGTCTCTTCCACCTAGGTCTATTCTGTTGATTGCGTGGGTGAGTGCGAATCCTTCGTAGATTGGTACAATGTGAGTGACTCCGTCTCCGCTGTCAATTACGAGGCCTGTTGTTCTTCCTGATGCATATAAGCTTAATACTGCTTGCATTGATACGTACATGGCTGGTGTATTGAATGTTTCGAACATTATTTCAGCCATTCTTTCTCTGTTTTTCCTTGGGTTTAATGGTGGCTCAGTTAGTAGTACGGGGTGTTCTGATGGGTCTATTCTTAGGTCGTTGAAGAATGTGTAGTGCCAGATTTTTTCCATAGCGTCCCAGTCTTTTATTATTCCGTGTTCTATTGGGTATTCGATTCTTAAAACTCCTCTGAGGTTTAGAGCTTCTTCTCCAATGTAATATGAACGTGTGTAATGTTCCACATCTGTCATTACGCTGGTATATTTTGGGTATCCTATAACTGTTGGAAAAACGCTTCTTGGTTGGTCTTCGCCTGCATATCCATTTTTAGTAAATCCGCTTCCATTGTCGATAACTATGGGCTTTCCAGGGAATAATTCTTCTGTCATTTTATCTTATCCTCCATAAGCTTGGGTTTAGATGTTGTGAACTTATTAATGTCCTCGATATAATAAGTTTTTTCGACAATAATCGATATAGACGATATCATCTATATCGATCAAAAAGATCTTTAAGTAAAACCTTATTTAGGCTGTTCCTCTTCGCTATTAGCAAGTTGCTGCTTTGTCAGCGACATTTTTAATAAATATTATTTTAGATTTTATATTTCTGTTATTTGCTGTATTTTAATGAGTAATAATCGTAGAAAATCGATAAGCGAAGTTTTTATTTCTACCTACGCATCGTAAAATATATATTGATGTTTAACCTATATTTTTGTTGTAATACATGCTACAATATTATTTTATTCCATACCGTTTCAATAGCCCAACAGATGTGAAGTTCGAATATTAGACGTGGTGATTAATTGTGGTTGTAACTTCCGAAGTTGTTGAGGTTGAAGATATCATTGGGGGCGTTGAGGCGAGGAGGATTATTCTAAAAAAATTGTTGGATGGTCCCAAAAGTGGCGTTGAGTTGAGACATGCACTGGCTACAGCTTTTAACCGACATGTTACTGAGATTTCCGATGCAATGCTTTATTTTAATCTTCAGGCATTGGAAAGTGCTGGTTTGATTAGGAGAAGCCGTGGTAGAAATAATTGGAAAGCCAAGTTTGCTGAGATTGTACCCGAGAAAATACAACTTGTTAGGAAATATTTTGGTATTACTGTACCTATTGTTTGTATGGGAGGGCTTGACAACCCTGAACATATGAGAGGTATGCGTAGAGTTTTCAAAAATGATACCAATCTTACCCCAGCAAAGTACATCTTTATTATTTCAAATAATTTCAAAAGGAAAATCGCCGGTATACCCGAAGACGCCGTCTTTGAGGAAATTGAAGAAAATGTCTTGGAGGAGGATTTTGAAGAAGTTTACCGTAGAATTAGATCTATTGTCGAAAAAGAAATTACAACTCATGAAGTTGTTCTCGATTTAACTTGTGGATCTCGTGTATGTGTACTTTCTCTGTTTAAAATTGCCTGGGAGTTTGGTCTCCGCTGCTTTTATGTGCAAAATCTTGGAGAGAATGAAAGGAGAATCATATGGATAAAGGATTAGTTTCTTGGTCAAGTTGTTTCCCTATTAAATATATTCTTTGTAGAGCTGTTACATTTGTTAAGAAGGCTAAAATTGCTATAGCGTAGGCGGGTATGTTAAAATTTAATATACTTAGTTCGCATGCAAGAAATAAGATAAACAGTCTTTCCGATCTAGCTATTAGTCCTACATTTGTTTCTTTTGCTCCTAATGCTTCTCCTTTAGCTCTTACATAACTTGTCATAAAAGTTCCCATTATTGTTAATATCACCCAACATTCGAAATTTATCAAGATTTTGATTTCTTCAAGAAAAAGAAAGCTTAACAATAATATTAGGTCTCCATATCTGTCTGTTACGGAGTCTAGGAAGGCTCCGATTGACGTTGCTCTGTTTGTTATCCTAGCCAGTTCTCCATCGAGACCATCCAAGAAGCCTCCTATAAATATTAGGATCCCTCCCGCTACTAGTTGGCCATGAATAATGAAAAGAGATGCACATATTATCGATAAAAATGATATTAAGGTCAAAAAGTTTGGCGTTATTGGTGTTTTCACTAAAATTTTGGCAGTTCTTGTAATAACTGGGTGAAATATTCGTTTAACTCTTATTTTGAACATGGTTACCCTCTCTTCTCATCAAAAAGGTGTTTTTGAAAAAAACACCGTTAGAAAGGGAACTCTTTGGTGGAATTTTTGAACCTTCTAATACAACTATGTTTTTGAGTTTGCAGTTTTCTCCAATTTGGACTTTCCTATCTACGCACACATAAGGCCCGATTTCACAGTTTTTGTCTACTTTTATATCGTCTTCTAATAAAACTGGTGGATAAATTTTCACATCGGGTATTTCTGGTTTTTTACTAGCTGGCGGAAGTTTTTCTAGATAGTAGATATTTGCCTCTAATAGCGATTGTATGTTGTCTATGTCAAACCATTTCTCTTTAACATATAACGCCTTAATTTCGATGCCCTCTTTGATGGCTATATTTATAGCATCAACTATTCTCGTATTTCCTCTTTTTATTGCTTTTTTTACGTATTCTAAAAACTTTGTTGTTGCGTACATAATTCCCATGGATGTAGCTGTTTTCTTCCAGTCTTTAAGAGGCGTATTTATCCCTTTTACTTCTTGGCCGCTTCCAATATATATTTTTGTCCCTTTCCTTGCATACGGACCAACTACAAGGGTTATTTTGTTTTCATTGGTTTCAATGAGATTCCTTATCGTATTAGAACTTATTATAGAATCTGCTGAGGCTAAGATGAAGTCTTTTTCAGATATTTCGTTAATCACAGATGAAAATGAGAATATAGGGCCCTTTAAGTAATTTTTTGCTTTTACGAATCTAACTTTTAAGTTTAAGCCCTTTAACATGTTAACTTTCTTAATGACCTTATGTCCTAAGTGACCCACCACTATTATGACACTTTCAACTCCGGCACTTTTTAAATTTCTAAGTAGTCTTTCAATTATTGGTTTATTGGCTACGGGAAGAAGGGGTTTAGGAATATACTTAGTGAGATTCATAAATCTTTTTCCGGGGCCAGCTGCCAATACCACGGCTTCCAATTGGGCACCACCATGAAGAGCCATGTTTTTAGGTGTTCGTAATCTTTTTAGAGTTTATGGTTTAAAGGTTGGATGGTGGGATTGCATCTTGCTGGTGGTTAATCTTACCTTTGACTTTTTTCCCGGTGGTATGGAGAGATGGATTATTGAGTTTTCTAAAGCTTTAAAGAAAAGGAAAATAGACAGTTATATTGTTACTCCGCAGAAGTTTAATGATTTTTTGCTTTCTACTAATGGTGTGGATTTTATATTCTTGGATTGCCCTGTAACGGATAACGGTTTTCTGAATCTTTTCCCCTATAGTTTTGAAGCTTCGAAGAAATGTTTAGAACTTATCAGAAATGAAAGGGATGCTATTTTAGTTGTTCATAAGTTTAAGGATCTTCCGGCTGCTTGTCTGGTAAAGAAAATGGTTGATGTAAAAATTGCTTATGTTTTGCATAATCCTCCTTTTGGTTGGCTGATTTCTCCTGAAGGCTATAGAAGTTATAGAATGGATTTTTCTAGGTATGTGACTGAATATAATTTGTGGAAGAAGTTTGTTAACTACGTTGATTATTTTTTTAGCAACTCAAAGTGGATCTCAAGCTTATATAAAAAATTTGAAGGATTACATGTAGTTCCTCTATATGCTGGAAGCGATCATGTTGAGCAAATCTTACTAAATAACGTTCAAAGAAAAAATGATGCCTCAAATTTAAGTAAACCTTTTATTCTTTCTGTTGGTAGTTTTGAACCGCGTAAAAGGTTTGACTTATTGTTAAAAGCTTTGTCTGAACTAAAAAATGAGGATTATCAATGCTTCATCGTTGGTGGTAGAAGAAACCCGACCCCCTACATTGAGTTATCTAGGAAACTAGGTTTAGGGTCCAGGGTGAAATTTTTCAGTAAAATTGACGAAGCCACTTTATTTGACTTTTATTCTAATTGCTATTTTTATGTTCATCCTGCTAATCATGAACATTTAGGTATTGCTGTACTAGAAGCTATGGCTTCAAAGGTCCCCGTTATTGTTCAGAATAACGGTGGTGTTATAGAACTTGTAAAGCATGAATATAATGGTTTTTATTTTCGCGATGACGATGTAAAAGAACTCGTAGAATATATGACTTTACTTTTTAACGATAAGAAACTGCGGGAAAAAATGGCTTCCAATTCGAAGAAACAGGCAAGTAGATTTAGGTGGGATCACGTTGTTGAGACTTTTTTGAAGACAATTTATAAATAAGATACTTTAATTATGTTCGTGTATGTTCGTGTTAAGAAGAGCTTCATGATTTTAAATAATCTTGAGGAGGTAGGCATGGTTAAGAAATATAATATTTTGGTTTCCTGCGCTAGAGGTCAGGAAAGCGATGCATGCTCCGAGATTTGGTATTTTATAAGCGAGCTAGGGGATCAAGATGTTCAATGCGATAATACTGGTATCCCAGGACTTGTTGCTGTTAAAACCTCTTTAGATGCTTTTGAAGTTGTCAAAAAACTTAAAGAAATGGCTATGAAAGACCCATGGCAGTTTCGATATACCCTGAGATACGTTCCCTTGGAGGAAGTTGTTTCATCTAAATTGAATGAAATAGCTGAAACTGCTGCTAAATTAGCAGAAAAAATTAGGGAGAATGAAACATTTAAAATAGAAGTTCGGAAAAGGTATACTACCTTGAGCAGAACCGATATCATTGAAGCTGCCGCAAGTAAGATAGAGAGAAAGGTTAATTTGAGTAATCCGGATTGGATTGTTAACATTGAAGTCGTTGGAAAATGGACCGGTATCTCTGTCCTAAGACCGGGTGACATACTTTCCATAGCAAAAATTAGAGAAAAATAAACTATTTTTCTACAGCAAAAACAGACATTCTATCTAAAATACATTTAACAATTGCTTCTTTTTTATCTTCCTTTCTTATCGCTGCATCTATTTCTTCTTTAGTTATTTTAAAAGTATTTAGTAATTGTTGTAATTTTTCCTCATTATATATTTCAAGTAATTTTTCCTCTTCTTTTCCGTTCAAAAGGTCAGCTATTTGGCTGAAAATTGTGGTTATTTTTTCTTTACTGTCTCCTAGTATTAAAATTGCTACTTTTCTGGTTTGTTCAGAAACTCCCAAGATATTTATAGCATCTCTTATTTGTCTTTGCCCTGTTGCATAAAGTAGGATTTCCAGTGAGAGTTGAGATGCTATGTTGCGAGATTGTTTGAATGCGGCAATCGCGTTCAATGTTGCTATGAATATGTGTTTCCAAGTTGCTATTTTTTCTGAATCGAAGAGTTGAATGATAGCTTTTTCCTTTTCTGACAATTGTAATATGTTGTCAAACAATTTTTTTGTTACCGATTTCTCACATAGTATAGCTGAGATACCCATGTACCGATAATTTTCGTAAACATCCTCTTTATTTAACTGAATTATCTTCATAAGCGCTCCTCCATAAGGTTAAAAAATCATTATTCTCGCATATTTGGGAAATTACTTCATCTATTTTACTTACAATAGGTTGCATTTAAGAGCAGTAAATAAATTTCATGTGTACAATGTTAGGTTAAGGTTCAATAACTTTCAAATACTTTGCCTCACACCTACTATTGGTAATCTCGGTAGTTACTTGTAGAGGTGTAGGGGTTGGTTAAGTTCCTAGCTCCATGGTGGGATGATGTATACGAGTTAACCCTTAAGGTTGCCGAGAAAATAATGAAATCTGGTTTTAGTCCTGATATTCTCGTTGGTATTGCCAGGGGCGGTTGGATAGTTGCAAGATTGCTTTCAGACTTTCTCGATAACAGTAATGTTACAAGTATTAGAATCGAATTCTATAAGGGTATTGCAGAAACTGGCGAAAGACCTCAAATAACCCAGCCGCTCATAGTCGACGTGAAAGACAAAAATGTTTTGATTTGTGACGATGTAGCCGATACAGGTCATAGTTTGATCGCTGCTGTTGAACACATAAAGGAAAAGGGGGCCAAAGAGGTTAAAGTGGCTACGTTGCATTTAAAGCCTTGGTCTTCTTATAAGCCTGATTACTTTGTTGTTGAAACCGATGCGTGGATTATTTATCCATGGGAAATAAGGGAGACTATTAGTAAGCTTGTAAGTAAGTTGAAGAGTGAAGGAAAATCTTTGGAGGAGATAAAAAAGGAACTCTTGAAGACTGGCATAAAAAATACATTGATTGATTATTTTCTAAAATTAGAAATTTAGAATGTTTGTAAAAAATATTAGTAGTTTTATTTTGTTTCTGTCTCTGTTTTCTCTTCTTCTCCTATGTGTTCCCTTCTTACCCTGTTAACGAGTTCGTTAATTTTCTGTGCAATGCTCATTAACTCTGTCGATAGTCCACTTAGTTCTGTTACAAGTTCTCTTAGTGCTTCTCTACTTTCTTCAACTTCCTTCATTGCCTCGCTAAGGAGTGGCCGTTCTTCACGTGTATATACTTCGAGTTCTAGAGTATCCCAGTTCCATTCGATCTTTCCTTCCTTTATGTTGAAATCGCATCTGATTCTGACAACATCGCTCTTGTCCACTTTTCGTTTCTGCATTATGTCGAAAATTTTCATGTTGAATTCTGCCGCTGCTCTCACGATTTCTTGAGGGTCTAAGCCCTTTGCTCTTGCAAACAAAACTCTTCTTACCTTATCTGCATACCCAGCTGCTCTTACAAATCCCGTGGAAAGCGTAGGCATTTTGTATCCCCCCGCTTTTGTCTCCATAGTATCGGTACATGTTAGTCCAATTCATCGATAATTATTTATTGAATTCAAAATAAAGATGTCGCCGATAATTTTGGTTTTAGGAGCGATTTATTTCATAAAATAGCACAACAAGATATAAAAAGAGACTAAAAGTTTTCATCCACTTTACTTGCGAGTTCATTATTCTGGAAAGCCATCAATAATCATAGTGGAAATTTCCATTCCATCCATGATGCTAAGGGCGAATATATTTTGATGTATATCATTAGTAGCAGATATAAGGTGAGGAAAATTATGAAGATAAAGTCGTTTTTCTTTAATTTTAGTTGATAAAGATAGGTTCTCTTTTTTATCGCTCCGAAAGCTCTGGATTCTAAGCTTTCTGCAATGGATAGAGCCCTTCTCACAGAGTTTACAATTAACGGAATTATGAGAGGTATGAGATTTCTTATTTTCTGGGTCAATCCTCCCTTTTGCAGTTCTAATCCTCTGGACATTTGAGCGTCCATTATTGTTTGAGCTTCTCTTGCTAGGGTTGGTACATATCTCGTTGCCATAGATAGGGCAAATGCAAAGTCAAAGGGAACTTTCATTTGTATTAAAGCTTGAGCTAAATCATCGGGATGAGTTGTTAAAAAGAAGACTGAAAAGGCTGTAATCAACACTATTAAACGAAGTATCATAGCAAGTGCAAAATTAAGATCCCTTATAAAACTATTAATTACTAATATGAAAACCAAAAGAATTGTGGTTCCTTTTAGGCTGTTTAACCATTCCTCTACAGACTTTGCTAGTAGTATAGGTATTAAGGTAATGATAAATGTGATTAGCAAAGGAATTATAGTTGTGAAAAGCAGTGCTACAGTCATGAAAACTATTGTCATGAACATTTTGGTTCGAGGGTCCAATTTATGAATATATGTGTCTTTTCGTTTGAATTCAAAGGCACTAAACATAGTATAGGACACTTGAACTACCTCCTAAGCCTTGCAATAATTTCATTTAGCAATTCGTCGAAAAGAACGATATCCTTAGGGAAATTGTTGATTTTCTTTGCGATTTCGTGAGATAGAACAGTTACCTGAGGAGGAGAAAGGGAGGATTCCTCTAATATAGTTGGATTTGTTAGTACTTTGTTTGGTGGTCCATCTGCTATTATTTTACCTCTTGCCATTACTACGATTCTGTTGAAATATTTTGAGGCAAATTCCACATCATGCGTTACTACAATTACTGTGTTTTTCTCTTCTTGGTATTTCTTGAGAAGTTCTCCAAGTTTTCTTTTCTGCTTCGCATCTTGTCCAATAGTAGGTTCATCTAAAATAAGAATTTTCGGCTTAACACATAGAACAGACGCTAATGCTACCCTTTTTCGTTCACCACCGCTTAGAGATAGAGGTGATCTTTCTCTATACCGTTCCAGATCTAAAAATTTTAGCACCCAATCTACTCTCTCTTTTATTTCTTCGCTTGGAAAACCGAGGTTTTTTAATGCAAATTTTATTTCATCTTCAACGGTTGTAGAGAAAAGTTGATGATCTGGATTTTGAAACACAAGTCCCACTTTTCTGGCTAGTTTTGCAACAGATGTTTCCTTGGTGTTGATTCCATCTACCAGAACTAATCCCTTTTCCGGTTTTAGCAGGCCGTTAAAATGTTTTACAAGTGTTGTTTTTCCTGCACCGTTTTCACCCATTATAGCTATGGATTCTCCGTCTCTGATTCTAAGCGATATGCCTCTAAGGGCTATTGTTCCATTCGGATAGGTAAACCACACGTTAATTACTTCAATCATTTGAGAACCTCCGCCAATAGTTTTGCTGCATCTTTTGCGCAAAGTGGGACTTTGTTAAATTTTACACCCGTTTTTGAAAGTTCGTTATATAATTTGATGGAGACTGGTATATCGACTCCTATCTTCTCTGGAATATTTGAACAGAAAGCCTTTTCTGGTGAAGAATCCAGAACTATTTCTCCTCGATTCATTAGAATAACTCTGGTAGTATAGGGTAAAATCGGATCTAGTCGATGTTCTATAAGTATAATTGTTACGTTTAATTTTTCATTCAGATCTTTTATTGTTTTTAAGACCTGTTCTGCACCTTTTGGATCTAGATTTGAAGTGGGCTCGTCTAAAACAAGTATTTTTGGCTTTAATGTTAAAACCGATGCAATAGCTACTCTTTGCTGTTCACCGCCTGAAAGTTCGTAGGGGGCCTTATATCTGAGATGCTCTATTTTTAAAAGTTGAAGCGCTTCTTCAACTCTTTTCCTAATTTCCTCTCTTGGTAAACCAAGATTTTCCGGCGCAAAAGCCAGTTCTTTCTCTACATTTAAAGAGACTAATTGATTTTCTGGATCTTGGAAAACCAGCCCAACTTTTTGGGCAAGTTCATATACTGGATGTTCTCTGGTGTTTAAACCATCTATTATTACGTCACCTTGCATTTCTCCGGTATAAAAGTGAGGAATTAAACCATTCAAGCAACGGCATAATGTTGTTTTTCCGCAACCACTAGGACCAGTCAAAAGTACGAATTCACCTTCATCTATGGTTAAATTTATGTTTTTTATTGCGGGTTCTTCCGCATTGGCGTAGGTGAAAGAAAGGTTCTTTATTTTGATGAGAGACATTGATGGTCACTGTTTTAATTTTCGACAAACGTAAAGTGTGCTAAAAATTTTAAACTTTCTACTCAAAAATGAGTAGAGAATTAGAGGGGATTACTTATTTCTTCTTCTAAAGTTTTTAAGGCTACTTTTATTCCTTCTTCAGCATTCTTGTTCCCATTTGCCCCAGCGGCTGTGGGATGCCCCCCGCCCACGCCATCTATTACTTGTCCCACTTTTTCCATGATTTTTGCTAAGCTTATACCTGTTTTTTCATAAAATTCTTGTGTTGCTCTAGCGCTTATTCGTACTTCGTCTTCTTTTTCAGCTACAACAAAGGCTACATCAGCTCCCAAATCTAGAAGAGCTCTGCAGGCGCTTGCTTCATATGTACTTACATGAGATGTTACAATTATCCAGTCCCCTATTTTGTGTATTGCAGCTCTTTGCGCTGCTTTTAGTCTAGCTATTTTCTCTGATCTATCCATTGCTGTTCTTAATAGTTCAAGGGCTTTGTTGTAGTTTGCTCCTGCTCTTAAAAGATCTAGCACAATAGAAAATGTTTCATTGCTTATTAAAGTGAATCTTCTTGTATCATATAGAATGCCTATTAGTAAACTTAAAGCAATTTTTGGCTCTATTTCCAAGCTTGCTTCCTTTAAAATTTTGTAAATTATTTCAGAAGTAGATGTTGCCTTTTCATCTATTATTTTAAATCGCGATATTTTGTCTGTCTCAGGATGAGCTGTATGGTGATCGATAATTATGATTGGTACGTCTTCTGGTATAAAATCTCTAATTTTCCCTATTTGTATAAGGTTATTTGCATCAACTAGTGCTATCACGTCTGGTTTAAAGAACAGGTTTGTCTCTATATTAATATTTAGTTCGGATATTATCTTTTCAGATACTTTGTTAACATCTTCAGTAATTAATGAAACATTAATGTCTTTATACAGCTTCTTTAAAAAATATGAGAACGCGTACATGCTGCAAATTGCATCTGGATCTGCATTTCTATGTCCTATTACTGCTATTCTCTTTGGAGAACATGTATTAAGAAAATTTATTAGAGCTTGGGTTTTCACCTGTTAGTTCCCTCAATCTTTTTTCTATAGCTTTTATTGCTTCATCTGCAGCTTCATTTGCTAAAGTGTCGGCATTAAACTTAGTGAAAGGTAATAAATCAAGTTCTATTTGCACATCTACGTTTAACTGATCGCCTTTTGTTTCTATATTTACGACTGTAACAAAATTTGTAACATCGCTCTTGGATACTTTTGCAAATATGTATTTTCTTGCAATGTTTTCAGCTAATTCACATAATTCTTCAAGTTCCTCTGGCATTAAATCGTAGGGTTTTCTTTTACCCAGCAACTTTTGATCCTCGCTTAGCTAAGGCTTGTTGAATCTTATCTCTAAGTTCTTTTAACTGGCTCCTAGTTCTTTCTTCTTGTCTTTGTACTACTTTAATTTGCATCTCTAGTGTTTCTTTCTTGTCTTTTAATTCTTCAACAAGTTTATCCTTGTTTACTTGCGCTAGAATTGCTCCTATAAATTTGTATACAACAGTGTTAGGTTCTAGTTTTTCTAACTCTGAAATAGCTCTTTCCGTTTCTTTTAGTTCTCCTTCCAGTTGTCTTCTTCTAATGGTAAGAAGTTCTAATTGTTGCTGTATTTGTTGCAGTTGTAAGATTTGATGTTGAAGTTGTGGGGGTAATTCTTCTGTCATTTATCCTTCCTCCTCAATTTTCTGATTTAACTATTTGAAGTATGTTTTTTATTATGAGAAACCATTTTAAATACGAATTTAATGTAGCTCTCAGAGAAGTAAGATCCTTTGATTGAATATTCAATACTAGTTTTTTGTTTTCTACGGTTAATGAACTTTGACTTCTTGAACCGGTCATCCTAGTAGTTTCTTGCAGAATTACTTGAAAAGCTATTTGTGCATGTTTTTCTTCTTTGAACGTTACTTCTAACAATGCACTGTTAGAGTTATTCAATTTTAAACACCCGTTTTATTTGCCAAAACATTTTTTTGATACGAATACGTGGCCCTATTTCTTTCCCATCGACAGTTTGGATGAATTTTATGGCAGCTTTAAACTGTGGATCGTTATCGACGTAAAGTGTTACATCAAAATCTTTAACTTGATGCTTTAATAACTCTTTGTGGCTAATCGGGATGTATATTAGTGGTACTTTAAGTATATTAGATAATGCTTTTGCTAGTTTTTCTAATTCATCTTTAGTTTCTTCAGAGATTGTAACAGCAAGTTTACGGAAAGGTGACGATTTAAAGTAGCCGAATTCCCTTTGTAGTTTTACGCCAGCTAGGAGTATGTCTGGTGGAACCCATTCGTATGATTGTTCGGTGACTTGTAAAAACCATATTTTCCCGGGGTTGCCTCTGTATACACTTATTATGATTGCTGCGTTTGCATTTAATTCGAGGGTTTTTGCGGCCACATCCTTGATGCTCATTTTACCTCTATTAACTTTCACTGCTCCTGGTATCACTTTTACTAAGTCATTACAAAGAGAACGTGTTCTTCTTGTAGGTCTACGTGATGTGGTTATTAGAACTGTCATTTTACTTTGCTTCTTGTCTTTGTGCAGCGCGTGCTACTGCCTTTCCTACTCCTGTTACTGGTATGTAGGCTCCTCCAGTGAAGGTGTAATTGCATTTTCTACACTGCCATATTCCAACGCTAATTCGTTTAACGGCTTTAGTTCCACATTTTGGACATTTATGTGGACGTTTCATTTTTTCTTCTATTTCTCTTACCCTTTTTCTTATGGTTGATCCGTATCTTGCGCCAAATCTCCCTGTTATTCCAGCTTTCTTTGTTCTACCCATTGGAGTCACCTCTCGGTATTTTCTTGCGGAACTCTTTTGTTTTTACTTTAGCTATTTCGATGGCTTTATAGACATCTTCTACTTTTAATGTTCCCACTCCGCCTTTTTGTATCGCAACAATGTTATCTTCATCATCCATGGTTATTGTAAGTCTTGCGTTCATTACATTTTCTTCTTCGATGCATGGATCCACAATAAGTTTGTCGTCTATTTTAGCAAACGTTACTGAGACCGGTATTTTTCTAACTGGTAAAGGTACCCATTTGTCTAGTACTTTTATTTCCCCGTTTTCAACTTTTACTTCAGGTATTTTTGTATTTAGGAGAGCTGCAATGGCACCGAGAGCTGAAGCGTCAAACAAATTTCCAGCGTGATCAAGAATGTATATGTCTATAAAGATTATCCAAACTTTCTCTCCTGGAATTAAACACAGTTTTTCTAAGTCTATTGCTTCACTTTCTCTTATGCCTCTGTCAACTACTCTAGCGAGTTCTATTGCATCTTCATCAGGTGGTCCGGGTTCAAAGAGTGGTGATGCAAGTGGAACAAATTCAGCATTAACGGTAAATACACCCTTGTCAGGGGTGTCTGAAAATGGTTCTCCTATTTCTACTTTAACTCCGGCCATGATCTTTGTGTCACCTAAGGTTACATAGGCTGATCCCTCAGCCTTTTCCACAACACCAACTTCAATTGACACTTCCCTAAAGTCTTCTAATCCTCTTCCATCTATTCTTTTTCCTCTTTCAGCAAGTGATAGTATACTTTCTTTTTCTATTTCTGATACTATTTTATGGATTTTCTGCAAGTTCCTCCATCTCCTTTGCTGCTTGTTCTCTTATTTCAAGATATCTTCTTTTTAGAGCTTCTCTTTGAAGCTGATATATTTGTTCACAACCTTTTATTGCAAGTTCAAATCCTTGTCTAAATTCTTCGGGCGTCCACCGCCCATCAAGTTGAATAAGTGTAACTTCCTTTTTTCGGGGCATTATAGCAGTTGGCATATCCCCCTCGCCGTATTTGTCTTCTAAATCATTTATATCTAGAACTATATGTCCATCTACTTTCCCAACCGCTACAGCTGAAACAAGGTCTCTCATTGGTATTCCCGCATCAGCTAGGGCAAGAGCTGCTGTTGTTATGCTAGCACATCTTGTTCCCCCATCCGCTTGAAGCACTTCTATGAAAACATCTATTGCTGTTTTCGGAAACCTTTCCAGGAATATAGCTGGTTCTAGAGCTTCCCTAATAACTTTTGATAATTCTATTTCTCTCCTGCTTGGAGCCGGACTTTTCCTTTCTTGAACCGAAAAAGATGCCATTCTATAAAAACATCTTAGAAGAGCTTTATCTGGTAGAGCTAAATGTCTTGGATGAAGTTCTCTTGGCCCATATACAGCAACCATTATTTTATTTTTTCCTTGTTCTATATAGGCTGATCCATCAGCCCTTTTTAAAATTCCTACTTCAAGTTTTGTTGGTCTAAGTTCATGAGGTTTTCTTCCATCTGTCCTTATACCATCTTCAGTAATTAATTTCTCGGGTATCTCGTGTTTAATAATCTTCATTTTTCTAACCTCCCCTTTTCTCTTCTTATAAGTTCTCTTACTCTATCTGTAAGTCCAGATGTGTGAGCTTCTAACTCAATTTTTCTAATTACTTTCTCAATTAGTTCTTCATATTCAGGGTTTTTACATGAAACCCATACTCTTCCGTTTTGGCCGACTACTATTCTACAACCAGTCTCCTCTTTAATCATGTTTACCATGGAACCTTTACGGCCAATGAGCCTTGGTATTTTTGTGCATGCCATTTCAATTATTCTTCCACCCCTAAGCTTTCCAAGACCTCTTTCTTTAGTAGTTAAAAGAGGATCTTGAGTTCTATTGAAAGATACTATTTTTGCGACAATTACATCGCCAACATTTAGATGTCTTCTAATGTCTTCCCTTAACGGATCTATTGGTTTTTCAAAATAATTTGCTGCGGGTAAATTTGCGAGATATGGAGCTCTTATTTCAACTTTCCAGTTTGTTGGGGAAACATCTACAATTTTTCCGATAACAACGTCATTTGGTCTTGGAATGTAAGTGCCTTCAAGAGAAATCACGCGAAGTATTTTTCCTCGAATCTCAAATAACCCGATAACTGCAGAATATATTTTAGAATTTTCTTTAAATGTGCCTGTACCAGCCTTATAGTCTCCTTCAGCCAGAAGATCTCCTGGTAAAACTATATCCTTACTTTGAAAATATATTGGCATTTTATTCACCTGTTAAAATTTTTTAACAACCTCAACCCTTGTTTGTCCCTTTGTAATTTTATTTATTTTTTCTAAGAAATCCACCTTAACTCCTGCTGGCAACTCTATTTGCGCTTCAAGCGATCCATCTGCTAACCATCTTTCTTCAAGCAGGTTACCGGTGTTAACTATTAATCCGTAAACTTTACCCGTATAGACAGCTGGAACCCTGATTTTAAGGGTCACCATCTCCATTCTAATGGGTATAATTGGCTGCAATGCTTTAACAATGTCTTTTAGTTGTGTTTCAGGGTCTTTAAAGGGATCTATCGCCGCCTTGGCTTCTTCTAATGCTTTTTCGATTCTCGCAGGGGGATGTGGAAGGCCTGTCTGAGGATTGATACAATACTTTGAAACGAGGTCAATTATTCTTTTCTTCTTTTCTTCAATCATTTTCCTTCTTTGTTCTGCAGTTAATTGTAGTTGTCCCTTTTTGATAATTATTTTTGAAATTTCGAAAATGTCATCTGTTCCAAAAGCTTCTCTTAATTTTTCTTCAGAGGCTCTTTTTCCATGCTTTAAATCTTCGAAAACTATGTATCCTTTCAATACCTCTCTTATATCAACGTCCTTACCTTCTTTTAGTTCCCATGCCAGTTTAGGATCTACAATTATTTCGAAACGTGTCCCATGGGTTTCAAGTCTCGCTATAATAGCGTTTTCAAGTCTAACCCACTTCTCGCCTCTAATCTCACTCAATGTCTCTCACCTTTACTCGCTAAGCTTTTGAAGATACTTTTCAACCTCTTCCGGTGAAAGTTTTTCAAATTTCTTAGTTTTCATTAACGCTACAGCAACTTCCACCTTTTTTGAATCGAACTCGCTGCCCATTGCCTTTTTTAGAGATTTTAACGCCAATAAAATAGCTGAATCTATACTTAAATCGTCTTTGTACTCTTTTTCAAGCACCTCCATAGCTGAAGATGCGCCAGCACCAATTGCCGTAGCCTTATAACCCCAGTACGTTCCAGATGGATCAGTTACGTATAGGTGCGGGCCATATTCGTCCACGCCCGCAATTAGAAGAGACACCCCAAAAGGTCTTACCCCCGCATGTTGAGTATATAGTTGTTTTAAATCTCCAATTTTTTTAGTTAAAATTTCAACGGGTATCGGGGTATCATAATTTAATTTGTTAAGTTGTGCTTGAAGCCTAGCTTCAGCCACTAAAATTCTTGCATCCGAAGTTAATCCAGCAATTGCAGTGCCGATGTGGTCATCAATAATAAATATTTTTTCTACAGATTCTTGTAATGGAACTATTCTTTTTTCTACCGCTAAGACCACTCCTTCAGGGCACCTTACTCCAACGGCTGTTGTACCACGTTTCACAGCTTCTAAAGCATATTCAACTTGGAATAACCTACCATCAGGACTAAATATTGTTATAGCACGATCATATCCGAATCCAGGTGTGAACATATATTATCCCCCATATAATGTTAAGATTTAGGAAAGTAAAAAGTTATTGACTTTACGTCAAAATTTGGCGTGAAGAGCTCATGGTAGTCTAACCGATTTAGATTCTGAAGGTTATAAATTTTGTGTCATTCTTCCTTTTGAACGAAGTAAAGATAAGTTACGAACAGTGCGCAGCCAACAAATGTGATTAAAGCGTGGATCCATGAAAATAAAACGCCTGCTAAGATCACTACTATTACTCCGAGCCCAATTACTTCGACCCACCCTGCAACTTCTCTCATCCACTCTCTTATCATTGCTACAAAAATTAAGGCAAAAGCGTATGTTAGTATAAGCAATATTATTTCTACCGCGTCGAGCAGCTTAGAGTTTATGTTAGTAAGGAATTCTGCAATCTTACTAAATGGGAATAAGTCACCCCAGAAACCAAATATAAAGACTAAGGACAGTACGACTATAACTATGGAGATAATAGTCGTTCTTATTAATCCATTTTCTATGCTACCATATGCCATTTTTCTCTGATACATCTTTAACACCTATCTAGAATTTAATGTATGAGAAACCTATAAAGATGTAAAATTAATTTTTCGCTTGACACCATAATTGTTCTTGAATAATTTATACTCATAGTGTTGGTGAAAAAAGTGGTGAAGATAGATAAAATAGATAGGAAAATCATCGAGTTATTAAAAAGAGATGGAAGAATGAGTTATCGAAAAATAGCTGAGGAAATCGGAAGAACAGAGGTAACTGTCAGGAGAAGGGTCAGAAAACTAATTAAAGAGGGTGTAATAAGGAGATTTACGGTCGTAATAGATCCTGTTAAAATAGGAAAAAGCGTTCAAGCTTTTATTAGCATACCTGTAGACGTTAAGGAAACCAGCAAGTTAGTTGAGAAACTTAGAGACATGGAAGAGGTGTCAGAAGCATATTTCCTAGCAGGTCGAACAATTTTATTACTAAAGATTAATGTTGAAGATTTAGGTGCTTTAAGTAGATTTTTGGAAGAAAAACTGGAAGCTTTGGGAGAAACAAGAAACGTTGAAACATATTTAATACTTAAGGATCTTCTTCAGGAGTAAGAACCATGCAGAAAATAGAAAAAATAGTAATCCTCAAGAATTATTTGGAGAAAATAGTTAAGGAAGCTTTAAAAAACCCTAATATCGAGATTTGCGGTTTATTGATTGGGGTAGTCAAAAATAAAACCGCAATAGTCAAAAGAATAAAGTTTACACCCAATATGGCTAAATCATCTATCCGCTTTTCAATAGATCCCACGATCCTCTACGAAACTTATATGGAAGTTGAAAAAATAGGAGAAGATATCATTGGTATATTTCATTCGCATCCCGCTTCTCCACAACCCTCAGCAATCGATAGAGAATACATGGAAATAAATCCAGTAGTTTGGTTGATAATTGGGGTCTTAGGAGAAGAGAAATATGAAATAGCAGCCTGGCAATTCTTTGAGGGGAAAATACATAACGTAGAGATTATAGAAACGTAGAGAGACTTTTTATAAAATGTGGCGGATCACGATCGTCGCGAGCTCATCATTGCAATAACTCTGTCTGGGACGGCGTCATCATCTCCAAGAAATAAATATTTAATGTAGTTTTAAGGTTTTTGGTGTATTTTAGTTGTTAATTATCTTTAATTGGGCTTTATTTAAAACTTTTAATTCATATTGCGATCTATATTGGTTAAATGTCTCGTTCAAGGCTCAGTAAAATTTTTCTTTTGCAGCTTTTATTGTACCGGATATTCCCAATGTTTTTATTATGACTGGTGTTTCTGCTATCTTGGTTGTGAATGCTAGAACTGTACGCATCATATTAACTGTCATGTGTGTGCATCTTATTATGCCCTTTTTAGTATTTTTATCGTATTCGATTAACCAAAAATTTGTTTTACTTGCTCCATATTCTCCATACATTGCCAACAAAGTTCTCCAGATATCTTTAGCTAAATCTTCCTTCGAAACATCGCTGTTTGAATATATTTTGAAGACTATGTATCTGTTTCTCTCTTCTTTGACCAATTTTTCTCCTCCACATCAACTATTTCAACACCTGGAAGAACAAAACTAGCAGATAATTTTGACAGGTTTGTTTTGATGATGTTAAAGGGTATTTCTGATACTGTTAGATCAATGTATTCTTCAGGAAGATCTAGTAAATAACCTAGCGAACATAGTTCCTGGGGACCTCGCATTTCAAAAATGTTCTCCGCGCCGCTGTCTATCACTATTTTAATTCCCTTTTTTAAAGCAATTTTTGCAGCCTTTCTCGATTCGGTAATGAGCCTGGCTCTTCTTATTCCCCTTACATTTAAAAAAGTTTTAAGGCAGATTTCGATGGCTGTATCTCCTTCTGCAGCTAAATTAGCTGTTGATTCCGTGAAGTTTTTTAGCGATTCAAGAGTTGGGAAGTTTAATGTATCGACTCTGCGATCTCTAGCAGCTGCTACGCATATCTTCTTATCTATACACCTGACTGATATGATTTCAAATTTTCTCCGGATTTGACGCAGTTTAGCTTTTAATTCTTGAACATTTTTTGGTAAAAGATCCATTCTCCGATAAACTTCTAGACCGAAATCTTCTGATTTTCGTTTTATTTTCTCGAAAAAATTGTTAAAGCCTTTATTAAAGGATATGCAAATAATTGCGTATCCTAGTTCTGATATGATATGCAATATTTTATCGATTTGGTTTTCAGAGTGAAAAATAGATGAACTCACGTGCATATCTACGTATTTTTTCAATTACGTCACCAATCCGATCTCTTTACAGAAACCTAAAATTTTGTTAAGTTCTAAAGGATGGGAAGTAAAAGCTATTTTTACACGTATACTGTCTCCACTTTCTGTTAAAACTGCTTTGCCTAGGTACGCTTCTTGCTTATCAAAACGTAAATACAAGTTTCCTGATGGGTCTAATCTTCTATCAAAGGAGGATTTTATCCGTTTTTTATCTTTTTCGGATAAAATCTTAGCTATGTGTGAAATTACCTTTCTAACTAATCCTTTTCTCCTTATAGCTGTTCTAAAAATTATTATTGGATTTTTATAATGTCCTTTTAACTCTTCTCGCTTTATTTTTACTTCATCAAGAATCCCTTCAGGTAAAATGAACTTAAGGCTTTTAAGAACTTTTTCTGGATCTTCGGTTGCATGCGCAAAAGTTTCGATGTCAACTGATACCACTCTAATACTCAAAGAAATTCACCACTTAAGATTAGTAAATTATGTTGATATTAAGTAGTTTTTAAAGTAAATTGATAAATTTTAGTATAAAAATAGTGTGCTTAAGTTATGTTTCACATTTAGAATTATTTTCCTCTTCTTCCATGGGCTCTGAGGCTTGGTCTAACCTTTTCTCTTCCCTTACCCTTGCCTCTCAGCCCTCTTGCCTTTTTGCCTGCTCCTGTCAATCCTCTAAATACCCTTCCTTTATGTTCTTTGTTGCAAATCCAATTTATGTCCGGATCGTTCTTTATTGCTGGGTGATGTGGATCGACCATTATTACTTCAAACCATTTATATTTTCCATCTTCTGCTACCCAATAGCTGTTTAGAACCTCTAGATTTGGAAATTTTCTAGCCGCACGTTCCTCTGCAATCCATTGTAAGTTTTTGCCTGGGGTTATTTTTACCGTACCCATTTTCTTAGGTTTCCTTCCCATTTTAGGTCTAGGTTTTCTTAAGGATCCTCTTCTAACCTTAACTCTAACCATGATGAACCCTTGTTTAGCCTTGTAGCCGAGAGCTCTAGCGCGGTCTAGGCGTGTGGGTTTATCTATTCTGACTACTGTTGGTTCTCTTCTCCATTTTTGAAGTCTTTCACGCATAAGTTCATCAACATATGTTTCATCGGGTTTTTTCCATGCTTCTCTAATATAATGGTACATTCCTTTTACCAATTTTCTACCTCCAGCCTTGATTACGGTTCACCCAATTAATTATGGGCACATCCCTGCGGGAGTTCCCCCGCCGCTGCTGCAAGAGCCAAATACAAATTCTTAATTAAAGGTTTCGATTAAGATATCTGGCTACTACTGAACTTCCTCAGACACTTATATAATTTATCCTTTAGGTTTTGAAATGTTTATTGTTTTGATGAAAAGTGATCAATTATTTTTTGTGCTATTATAGTTGCGGCTTTTCTTTGGGCTTCTTCGGTTGATGCGCCGATATGAGGTGTGGCAACTACATTGGGTAATTGCGCCAGTTTAAGGGAAACATCTGTTGGCGGCTCGTTTTCAAATACATCTAATGCAGCAGCTGCGATTTTTCCTTCTTTAAGTGCTTCGTACAAGGCTTCTTCATCTATTATTCCGCCTCTTGATGTATTTATGATCACTGCACCATTTTTCATTAGGGAAATCTCAGCTCTGCCAATCATATGGTAGGTTGACGGTAGAAGTGGGACATGTAAAGTTATAATATCTGATTCTTTGAGAAGCTTGTACAAGGCTTCTTTTGTTGTTCCCACAAACTCTACTCCCAATTCTTCTGCTTTTTTGGCTAATTCTCCAATGACATCGTATGCAAGTACCCTCATATTAAAGGCGAGTGCGCGTTTGGCTACTTCTTGTCCTATCCTACCAAAACCCACTATTCCAAGCGTTTTGCCGTTTAGCTCTCTGCCCAAAAGCTCCTTTTTTATCCATTTTCCCTCTTTAAGTGCCATGTCGCCTCTTGGAATCCCTCTTAAGGCTGCTATCATTAGTCCTATTACTAATTCGGCAACAGAGTATGTGGGAGCTTCTGGAGCGTTTATCACAGCAATATTTTTTTCTTGTGCCGCTTTAACATCAATGTTATCTAATCCTACGCCAGCTCTCGCGATTAAAGTTAACTTTTCGGCTGATTCAATAATTTCTCTAGTGACTTTTGTTCTACTCCTTACGATTAAGACTTCAAATTCTTTAATTTTCTTTTTTAACTCGTCATAGCTTATATCAGGCTGCTCTATAACTTCAAATCCAGCGTCTCTAAGCATTTTTATGCCATCTGGATGAATAGGGTCAGATACTAAGATTTTCATTATTTAATCACCTGTTTAACTGAGATATTAAAAGAAGATATGTTGAGCTTAAAAACCTCGCGTACAATTAGGTTATCTACGCCTAGCTGCAGAAACGATTTTTATTATGTCTCTGTTCTTAAGTTTGTAGTCTTCTCCGAGTCTTATTCCTGTTCTTGCATCTACTGCGTAAATAAATGTTTCTCCAAGTTCTGTATGAATTTTATATGCAAGGTCTCGAGGCGTAGAGCCCTCTGGTAAAAGAAAAACATCTGGTAGAACGTTGCCTTCATGATCGGTGTATCTTGATGCGTCCTCAACAGGGAAGACCGCTACCATTTTTAGGAGATTAAAGACAGCTTCATCTAACACTTGTTGGACGCCCGTGGACCCGTATCTATGTAAGACTTCTTCCCTTAGTTTTTCGAGTTTTTCTTTTGCTTTACTTGTAAGTTTATCGGGTTTTAAAATTTCAAAGTCTGGGTCACCCGGTCTGTACTTTATTATCCCCTTTTCGGCGAGCTGACGAAGTGCGTATTCACCTGCTGCGCAACATGGAATGACAATATATTCGTTTTTCAGTTCTCTTTGAAGTCTTTCAACGTTTTTGGGAGCAGTGGGCAAGTCAACTTTGTTTGCAGCAATGATCATGGGTTTTGCAACTTTTCTAAGCTCTAAAGCAAATCGATATATTTCTTCTTCACTCCATTTATCTGGACTTTTAGATTCCAACTCAGCGTTTTTAACAGCAATTATTACATGTTCCTTTTTTATTTTTAGACCTGAGAGCCTTTCACTCATTAGTTCGGCAAAAGGTATCCTTTCAGCTCTTACACGTCCGGTTAATCTACGCCAATCTCTCATAATTATTTGAGTAAGCCACATAGCAACTTCCCTTTCAAGAAACCTTACATCCTCAAGTGGATCCCAAGTCCCAGGTTCCACTCGTCGACCTTCCGCATCGGTAGTACCACTGGCATCTACAACATGTATAAGTGCATCTGCTCTACGTAAATCGTCTAGAAATTTATTGCCTAGCCCTTTACCCCTCCATGCATCTGGAACTAGACCTGCAACATCTAACATGTTTATTGGAACATATCTAATCCCATCTATGCAAATACTGTTGCGAGGATTATCTGTGACTCCAAGTTCTTTACAAACACATTTGACTCTAACATAAGCTGTCCCAGGTTGCGCTTCAATCGTCGTAAATGGATAGTCTGCCGTTTTATATGAAGTTAGGCAAGCTGCATTTAGGAAAGTTGTTTTACCAGATGAAGGTTTCCCTAAAAGCCCTATAAGCAATATTAACACCACAACACTATAATGTGTTTAAATCTCCAACATTCTTCTACTTACCCACTACCATAATTTAATATTAAAATTAGGGCAAATTATGGTTTAAGTGGTTTCTTGAGAAGTTTTCTTGTAATATCGTTTAAAGTAATATCCGGGTTCCTTTTTTGGACCGAAACTTCTAAGACCTTTAGTTCTAAGTTGCTCCCTTAATTTATTTGCATATTCTCTTGAAATTTCTCCTCTTCTCTCCATGAAATCGATGACTTCTAATGCTTGCTCCTCTGTTTCAGCACGCCGTATAAAACTGATCACATCTGGATATCTTAGTTCATCAATCGGAGTTTCGTCAACCGGTTTTCCTCTTACACCGTGAAGTTCAACACTGTAGATATCTTCTTCTAGTTCCCTAGCTAAGTTAGGGAAAAGTTCCCTAAATACTTCCTTGTCAAATGATAAGGAATGAAAATCTTCTACCATATTTTCATCCAAGCTTTGATACTCTTTCTCTTCTTTTATGGCTCTTTGCATTTTGATGATCTGACGTTCCATGAAGTCATCTACCATCTTGGATATCCTTTTTCTTGCTGCTTTCCTTTTTCTCTGCTCATTTGCAGTCAATTTTAACCCCTCTATAAAAAGGTAATTTAGAAGTATTATTTAAAAGTATCTAGAATTACAAAGATAACTAAGTAAAAAGGGAAAATAATGAGAATATCATTCATTTTTGTTTTTTTCTAAGCTTCTCTCGTATTCCCCGATTAAGAAAATTTTGTCTACTCCTACATCTATGTGCGACCAAGGTAATTCTTTATCAAGGTCCTTTACTTCATCGCTATAATCGGTTAAATTTATGCCAAATGTTTTTTGGGCTCTTCTCCATGCACCTAAGCCGCCACCGTGTTCAGCGACATATTCAATTATCTTTCCAAGCTTCCTATCACCTAAAGATAACGCTGCTTGAATCTTAGCCCATCTAGGATCGAGATAATCAACGTAATTTAAACCAAGTGCTTTCAAATTTTTAATTATAAATTTCAAGCGTTTATCAAGCTCTTTTAAGGAGAATTGAGCCAACCATTGAAAAGGCGTGTGCGGTTTAGGAATAAATGGGGTAAAACTTACATGGAGTTCGCTTGGAGAATAACCTAAACTTATAACTTTACGTATTAAGTCAACAATGCCCCATAAGTCATCTTCACCTTCTCCCGGTAATCCAACAACAAAATACAGCTTTACATGCTTAATACCACACTTCTTAGCCGTAGCAACAGCATACAAAATCTGCTCCTCAGTAAAGGGTTTTTTAACAACTTTTCTAAGCCTAAATGTCCCAGCCTCAGGAGCAAAAGTTACGGTTTTCTGCCCACCTTTTACCAAAGCCTCAGCAATAGATTCAGAAAAACCGTCTACACGAAGAGATGGAACAGATATATCAAAGCCACTATTCACGATATACCAGCACAAATCCTCAAAATCAGGATGGTCTGAAATAGCTGACCCTATCAAAGAAACCTTACGAACTCGAGAAAACTTCGGTCCTCTATCGACAAGATCTTTTAAAACTTCAAAACCTCTAATTCTCATGGGTCTATTTTGAAAACCTATGAGACAAAATCTACAGCCACGATTACAGCCGCGAACAACCTCAAGAAGAAAAGATTTACCGAAAACAGGGGCAAAAGGACTATTATCATCAACTTGAGGAACAATTTCAGCAACTGGATGAGGACAATCATCAAGACTTTTAACCCAAGCTCGTTTCACACTATGTCTACCCAAAGATGGAACATATACACCTTCAATGTCAGCAAACACCTCTAAATTCTCTCTAGGGTTCCTTGTTTCCAGAAAAAGGTCAATGAACCTATCCATAACAGCCTCAGCGTCGCCGATAACAAAAAGATCAATAAAATCGCTAATAGGTTCAGGATTCTCCCATGCACATGGACCTCCAGCAATAATTAAAGGATCTTCCTTCGACCGATCCTTGGAATGTAAAGGAATACCAGATCTACGAAGCATATCAACAACATTAACATAGTCGGTCTCAAACTGCAAACTAAAACCAACAACATCAAACTCCCTTAGGTTACGCCCCGATTCCAAGGAACTTGGAATAATTTTCTTTTGATAAGGTAAAAAACAGCGTTCGCAAACAACATCCTCCCTAGAATTTAACAGAAAATACAAAAGTTGAGTAGCAAAAGAAGACATACCCACTCTATAAACATTTGGATAAACAAAAGCAAACCTAAGATCAACCTTTCTCCAATCTTTTCTAACCACATTAACCTCTAACACACGGCCAATCACAAAGACCACCAACATAACGCAACCGGAAAATGCACTAAAACAAAGACACAACAAATATAATTGTTCCTCGCGCATAAACCTTATATAACCACCTATAAAAGCTATATATCTCACCTACATATAACTCCTCAGGTGGCTGTTTTGGGGGAAGGAAAATTAAAAGAACTTCGCAGATATTTCTCCCTACTGAGGGGAAACCTGCTCATAATAATCGTTACATGGGCTTTCATAGAATTTGCAAGAGGAGCTACAAGCACATACTATTCAAAGTACGTTGTAGGGCTCGGAGCCCCGGAAATGGTTCCGGGTTTGCTTCAAGCACTTTACACATCAGTATATGCAATAGTAGCAATAATTGGAGGGTATGTAGCAGACCGGTATGGAAGAAAAAACATAATAGCATTTTTTACGTTTTTTGTAGCTTTCTCATACTTATTATATGCAACGGCTCCAGCTTGGCAATGGCTAATAATAGCTGAAACAACACTAGCATTAACATCCATTTACATCCCCGCACTCCAAGCAATGATAGCTGACAGTATACCACCAGAAAAACGTGGAAAAGGATACTCCCTAACATACTTAATAACATATCTAGCAGCAGCCCCTTCAGCTCTAGTCGCAGGAATGCTAGTAGCACAACATGGAATTGTCCAAGGAGTAAGAATAACCTTCTTTATAGCATCTACATGCGCAATAATAGCAGCAATTCTAAGAACTCTCTTCCTTAAAGAAACACTGCAAAACAAAGACAAAAAAACAACTAGAGGATTAAGAGAATTTCTTAAAGACACTTTACCATCTTACAAATATGCAGTAAAATCCATGAAAAAAAGTTTAGTCTGGTTAATCACCGCGTACATAATCTTTACCTTTAGTTTTGCAGCATGCTCAAAATACTGGATACTCTACACAGTAGACGAAATGGGAATAACCAATGAACAATGGGCGTTAATATCCTTCGCCTCCTCCATCACATATCCCCTAGCAATCTTCCCTGCAGGATTCATCGTAGACAAAATTGGGAGAAAAAAGTCTTGGATCCTATCACGCATACTCTTCGCAGCAGCAACCATAATCTACCTATTAACACCTAAAATCACAACAATAACAATACCACTACCAACAAGCACACTAACACTCCAAAAATACCACATACTCATCACAGACTTCGTCATATTTGCACTAGCACTAGGAATACTAGGCGTAGCAGTATCAGCCCTACAAGCAGACCTAATACCACGTGAACTCAGAGGAAGAACCATGGCAGCAATATCCCTACTAACATCCTTCCTAGCAATAGTACCAGGAAACATCTACGGAGGATACACCTACCAATACCTAAGCAAAACAACCCCATTCATAACACTCCTCATACTAAACATAATATCCCTAACAATAATAATCCTAAAAGTAAAAGAACCAAAAATAAAAGAAGAATAACATTTAGCATAGAGCATGAGATCAATAAAGGACAAAAATAACGGCAATCACATCAGAATCCTTAAAATTACTATAAAAATCCTAAAACGTTAAAGAATATACGGTTAGTGGCAAAATGGCCACAAAAAGTATATTCACATATATTTGTGGTAGCTCTGGGCCAATGGACAATTATAACCCAAGCTTAATAACTAGACAAAAACATGCACCAAAACTATTATACTTAATAAATGAAAAACCTCAAAGCGTATCCGAATTATCATACAAGTTAAGGACCAGTAAAGAAAAAGTTAAGAAATTAATCAACGATCTGCTAAGAATAAATGCTATAAAAGAAGAAGACGGAAAATACAAAGTCAATTTTTGTATCTTAACAAGAGATGACATGTTAAAGGTTCATAAAGTATTATTTCCCATTTCTAAAGAAATAGCCAATAAAATAATGAAATATTCAGCTAAATTAAGCAAATTGGCGGAAAAAATCTCATGCACAAGTCATGTCAACCCAAATAAAACACTATTTATAGTCATAGGTTGCATAGCCTTAGATTGGAGAGGACTAGACGAGCTACGCAAGCAAGGACTTTTAATTAGGGACAAACTACAACCTGGAAACAGAAAATACCTACTCTTTGGAAGAGAGAAAATAGATGAAAAAACTAGTAAAAGATTATTCGAAAAAATGTACATAGGATCCCATTCAATAGAAATAGATAACTATCTATTTGTTACATTCGGAGATTGGTCTGGAATTAGATACGCATTTCCAGACTTTGCATATACTCTCTCAAGTCTAAGTTCAGAAAGAAAAGAAATTACCTTAACAACCCCAAAATGGTTCTTAAATGAAATATTCGAAGTTAGATGGAAACTAGCCCAAAAGTTAATGATAGACTCAGCAAACCTCCTCTTTCAATTAATTAAGCCAAACAATAGAATAGAAAAAGCAAGCACATTAGAGAAAGATAGATGGATAAAATTTCTACTTCAAATACTGAGAAAGTTACGGTACATCGTCCTGCAAAAAGAAAAAATAAAATTAAACTATCCAATATTTACACCAGAAGACCAGAAAATCGTAAATAAAATTTGCAAAATAGTTTTAAGTCCCGCAATCAACTTCATAAAAAGAAAACATAAAGAAATCTGGCAGTTATTATCAGAAATCTCCCCAATTAAAAACGAAATAAGTCGTAAAGAAATTTTCTGCGAATTATGGCACTGGATATTCGGATACGTAAACAGAGAATTATGCAAGCGAGAGCTCCTATATGATCCACCAAAGCGTAAAGGAGAAGCAAGATACTTAGCTACCATAATAAAACATTAACACTCCACCAGTCAACACGACACCTACAATCCTAACTCGCTCACAATAAAACCAGTCAAAAACCAAAACAAGTAAAACCCACATAACCCCAAACTAGAGTAAACTTTTTAGGAAGAACACCTTAACACTATAACTGGTCAAGTTACTGTAACTCGGTCTGAGAAGTAAAAAACACCTCGACAAAATTACCAAAAACATATAGAGCCGCCGTAGCTCAGCCTGGGAGAAAAACCACCCAAAAGCGCCGGACAGCCACGGGCAAACAAACACCAAAATGCCCGAAACCCGGAATGAAGATCCGGATGTCCTGGGTTCAAATCCCAGCGGCGGCATCACTTATTTTCTTTGTTTTGTTGTTTTTTATCGGTTTTGTGGTGTGGTTGTTGTGTTTGGATTGTGATGTAGATTGAGGTAGGTTGATGTTTGATTTTAATTTGTTGTTTGTTGTGTGTTTTGGAGTTGGAGTGGAAGGTTTGAAATATGTCATGGTGCTAGGTGTGTGGGTGTTTTGTTTAAGCTTTATGGGGTGGAGTTAAGCTAGTTGCTGCTCCATGTGGAAAAGACTAAACTTGGCATCCGAATTAACTATAAAATTTGTTCTAATCGTGTTGGTATAATGGGATAGTGGATAAAATGCTTACTTTGGTGGGTTTTATTAAATTTAAGGGAAAGGAGGAATATTTTACGAAGGTTTTCGTAAGGGTGGAGGGTGTTTAAATCCAGTCTGTGATTTGTATGGTTGCTTTGTTTTCTTTGATCCATTTTAAGGTTTTTTCCTTCCATTTTTGATATTTTTCCCACTTTGTGAAGTTTAGGTAACCTGAACCGATGTCAAACCCATTTGAAACAAATATGATGTCTCCTCCTCCACCCCAGTTACCCCATCCATTCTTCACGAAAGCTTTAATATTTTCAGGGTCTCTGTCGGATTTTTCTATGTTGAATTCTGGAACTATGGCTTTATGGTATCTTCTTTCCAGCTTGGCTGTTATTTCCCAGTAGACGAATCTCAACTCCTTATTATATAGACTTTCTTTCTCCCATATTGTTATGTTTGATATGTTTGGGTTGTCTTTGGCTTCTGATATTAGTTTTAGTGCTTCTTCCATAGCATCTAGACTTAGGCAACACAAGTATACTTCGTTGTCTTTGATTTTTTATGTTTTCTATGAGTGTTAGTTGTTCTGGGAATTCGCCTGACGTTGGTATAACTCTTATCCTAGTTTTACCGTTTGCTGAGGGGAATGGCGCTGGTCTGAATTCTCCGTACTCCTCTATTTTTGTCATTATTAGGTTAAGTTTTTCCTAAAAGGAAGACGAAATTTTATCAAAAACTTCACAGGATGTTTTATTTGGATTATTTTTCTTTTAGGGGTGTGATTATGAGTGCTGGTCCTGTGATTTTTTCTTGTTCTCCTTTTCCGATGACTTTGACTTTTACTGGAATTTTGTTTTCTTTCATTTTTTTGATGAATGGTTCGAATATTGTGTCGCTCCAAATTGCTTTTGGTATGCAGATCCACATTGACTCGTATGTTCCTTGATGGGTTTGATGTGTTCTTTTTGTTATGTTTCCCTTTTGTTCTCTCAATTTGTCACATTCCCTTATAACAAATCTTGTTAACAACATTTACAACAACTCCCCTTCTCTTAACTCTTCTTACGAATAATCTAATCATAAAAATAATCATAAATTTTATAACTAATTTTGTTAACAAAATTGATAGAGAGTATGAAATAGGAAGAGATAGAATCACGTGGAGCAGAGTGCCATTTATACTTAGAGCAGTCAAGGGCTAATAATCTTCGAATATAAAAACTAATTATCTCCTAAAGGGAGATTGAGCACAGTGCGTATACGAAAATGTTCGAAATTCATACCAGAAATTTCATTAAGTGTTAATTGTCGATTTTACTGGTTGAAGATGGGGATGTGAAACGATGTGTTACTTTATGAAACGTTGCGAAAATCTCTGTGTATGTGCTTCATGTAAAATCGACTCTATATGAGGGTACTATGGCTTTAAGGCAGAAGTAAGGTTAAGTAGTTAAAATTGTTGTTTATTAGAGTGACAAACATGCTGTATAATTAAGTTAGTATATGCGTATAGTTGTGGGTACGTGTTAATAAGATTACGTTCTAAGGAAGCAATAAGTGAAGATATTGAGGATACTTTACTTCACTTCACCGAATATTATAGGTAACTCTTTCGCTATAGAGATTTTCGCAATATTTTGCCTCCATTGTTAGCTGGAAATTTTGAACGAATGTATTGTAGTGCTTTGTTGGACGATTGTTCAACAAATGTTTTTGAAAAAGGCTGAATATAATTAAGAGAGCGTGGAGTCGCATGCCGAAACTTCACATAAGTTTTCGCATCGATGTAGAGAAACTAAAGGTATTGGAAAGTATTGCAAAGCAGAAAAGAAAGACAATAAGCTCCCTTTTAAGGGAGATTGTTGACAAATATGTTGAAAAAAGTCCACCCCCTTTTTTTGAGACGGTACCTGTTGTACTTGAGATTTATGATAGAATGTTAGAGATTCTTCTCAGTATAGGTAAGCTTCCTTTGGAAGAGGCTGCTACGATAATATATAATTATTTTGTTTGGAAGTATGGGAACAATCTGAACGAATTAGACTTGAATGTCTTTTTGGAGGAAATAAAGAGAATTTTTACATATTTCTGCAAGATTGAGAAATTTACTTTCCGTGAAACAGAGCAAAACACAATAATTCACATCAGAACCGCGAGTAACAGTCAGGCTGCTTGGATTTCACAGTTAATAAAGATAATCATTAGTAGACTTATCAGCCATGAGGTTGAAGTTCATAGTAGTGGGAGGAACGTTGTCCTTTTAATTGCTCTCACCTAACGTAAAACATCTATACACTAGATTTTAGATGAAAATATGTTTTAGAATCGTTAATAATTGATTTTAACGCAACGTCACGGCCTGTTATTTTTATGTGCTGTCTTCTTGATGATCTAATTATCTTTGTTGTAACTTTTTGTTTAACAATGTGTAACGGTTGAGCCACGATAAATATATTGTGAAATGCATTTGTAATTATAGGCGTTACATTGCATTTTGTTGCGAGGATCTCAATGAAGGGGGAAGCGTTGTGAAAAAAGAGGAACTTTATAATAAATATAGAAAGTTCATGGATTCTACGTCTTCTCATTTATCCATGTTTGATAATGTTGATCGTAAAATTGTTAGATGTTTGTTAGAGAACCCTAGAACTACTTTAAGGGATATTGCTAAAAGTGTCGGTGTTACTAGAACTACGGTTAGGAATAGGTTGAAAAAACTTTTTGATAATAAATGCATAACCACTAAGGTTCTTTTTAATGTAGAGAAATGCAATTTTAGGTTTGCTTTTCTTGGGCTAAGTTTCTCGAGGTTTAGGGATTTTAATAGGTGTTTACAAATAGCCATGTATTGTCCTCGAGTTGTGATTCTTGTTAAAAATGTAAATAAGTACCATATACTGATGGTGCTAATAGCAGAGAGCGATGAGGAACTATGTCATATTATAAATGAGTTTCAGTTCCTTAGCGGCGTAAAAGAAACTCGTGTTGAAACTATTACTGCAATTAATCTGCTGAAACCCATTTTTATCGAATCCGTCCCGTTTATCTTTTTGAACCCTGAAGAAATACGCAGTATATGTGATAACTGCCCGATGAACTTGTATAGCGATGAAAGATCTTATAAGGGTTAGCCTTAAACTATGTTAAAATGAATTGCAAGATGGGAACTCTTTCCCCCTTAAACGTTTTTTTGTATCCTTTTAACTTTATTTCTGCATTGTTCTTTAGATAGAAGTTTGATCTCCGTTTAATGTTTTCAAGAGAATCTGCATGCATTATATGTCCCAGGATTCCTTTGAACCCTCTTTCCTTGACGAATTGCAGAATTTCTTTTAATACGATGCTTCCTATTCCTTTATTTCTATACGGTTCTTTTACATATAGACTTGTTATTTCAACGTATTTTTCACTGTTTATTTTTTTGGGTTGTAAAGCTGCCGTTCCTATAAGTTCTCCATTGCTTCTTAGATATACATAGGTTCCGCCATGTCGTTTGTTAAGGTATATAGCTATTCTGATGTTCTTATTGATACGCCATTTTATATTCAAAGGATTAACCACCGATGTTGGTTTACATGAATGATATTTTCTTATGCAAACAAATAAATTTTGTTATAACCAATATGACTACTTTGTTGTATATGAGGTTCGCAAATTGTACATACGTTTTATTAAGATTTTTCATTTTGAATATTCAATTGTTAAGAGAAATGCAATATTGACGTGAAAAACATTAAACAAGAGGAAAAGGAATTATTCAAGTCGATTAATCGATTTAAAGTCTATTTTTCCATAAAGTTGAAATAGGTCGCAGAGATAGTTATAATACCCCCTCCCCAGCGAGACAGGGATGTGTTCTAAATGATGAGACACCGTCAGATTAAGATATTCGTAGTTGGTCCTTTTCAGGCCGGGAAGACGACTATAGTTCATTTGCTCGATCCTAAAGCTTTTAGTATTGAACGTGAATATTGCGAAGGTAATGTAAGGTTTTCAACCACCGTGGGTTTTGATTTAGGGAAATTAGTATGGTTACATGGTAAGAGTGACGAAATATTTGATATTTCAATGTTTAAAAAGACGCTTGGAAATGTTAACACGGATGGTTGCGAGGTTTGGGAGGTATTTCTTTTTGGTGCTCCAGGTCAGATGAGGTTTCAAGATACTAGAGAAGCTGTATCGAAAGGAAGTGATGGTGTCCTTTTCGTCATTGATAGTACAAAGCCAGGTCAAGTGGGTCATGTGCTTGCTCTTTTTGAAGAGGTGAGAATGTTTCTAGGAGATCATATTCCAATTGTTGTTGTCGCTAATAAACAGGATTTAGAAGATGCATTGAAAGCTGAGGAGATCAGGAGGATTTTAAAGCTGGACAATGTAAAAGTTGTTGAGGCTTCTGCGATAAGAGGTGAGGGGGTTAGAGAAGCGTTAATTGAGTTGTTAAAAATGGTAAGAGAGGTGAAGTTGAGAAAAGGTAAAGAATTGGAGGTGATGTCTGGTGTCTAAAGTTACTGTTACAAGAAAGAAGCTTGAGGAGCTTTTAGAAGACTTAGAAAAAAGGAGTGATATTACTGCTAGTGCACTTGTAACTAGAGATGGATTGGTTATGGCTAGTGCTTTACCTAAGGATGTTGATGAAGATGCTATTTCAGCGATGGCAGGAATGATGTTAGGGTTGGGGAACAGAGTTGGAACTGTGTTAAAGAGAGGATCCGTAGAGCAGGTTATTATAAATGGTAGAGATGGCTTTGCGATTTTAACAGATTGTGGTCAAGCGGTCCTTATAGCGCTTGCTCCTTCCGAGGCAAAGCTTGGAATATTACTCTATGAGATGAAGGAGACTGCAAATATGGTAAAAAACATGTTTAGATAAGGAGGGAAAATTGTGAGCCGTAGTGAGGAAGTTGCAACTCGTATAAATAATTTAATAATCTACGGATTGCAAAAAGCGCTATGGGACGCGTTGGGTGAAGGAGCAATTGCTGCAACCGCACTTATAGGTAAAGAGCTTCTCGAAATTATGGAAAATGATATGGGTCTTAAAATTTCTGGGGAACAAGCTCAAGATATGTTAAATAACATAGCTGGTCTGTTGACAAATGAATTTAGGATGGCTGATAGTGTTCAGATTGAACAACAAGGTGACGATAAAGTTGTTGTTAATATAAAGGGTTGTATGTCGCTTCCGGTTGAAGAACGACTTACTGCTGCTGGTATTAAGCCATTTGTCTGTCCGTTTGCTAATATTGCCACAGCTGCTATGAGAAAACTTCTAAACGTGAAAACACGGATAACATCTCTTGAGATCAGTGGAGATCAATGTAAGATAACTTTCGAGACATATGAAGAGTAGGAGACTTTGCTCTTCTATTCTTTGTACTCGAAATTAAAGTTGATCTAGGAGGGTGGCTTATGAGCAGTAGAAAGTCTACAAAGGTGGCTCTTGAGGAAATTTTGTTGGAATTGGAGAAATCTGACCCAGATATTGAGGCATCTGCTCTAGTTAGAAGGGACGGTTTAATAATGGCTGCGGCTCTCCCTGAGGGAATTGATAAGACCCTTGTTGCAGCAATGACGGCAGCTGTTCTTAATATCGGCAGTAGAGCATTAGAGGAATTAAAGAGAGGAAGTTTGAAAGAGCTGCTTGTGAGAGGAGAAAATGGTTTAATATGTATAATGAGAGCAACGAGTGACAGTGTTCTTTCAACGATCGTTAGGTCAGAGGCTAACATTGGTCTTGTTCTTGTTGAGATGAGAAAAGCTGTTCAAAAAATTTCTCAGATATTATCTTGAAAGGAGGGATTATCGTGGCAGAAGCAGGTAGTGATCTAAGAAATTATCTATTATATCTCTTATTTAAAACAATGAAGAAAATTGGTTTATCACCAGAACTTTTGTTTCGGCAGGCATCCAGTGCTATAGCAGAAGACATAAAATATGTTTCTAATAGCTTTTTCAAGGGAGGAGACATTAACACGAGCGATTTTAAAACGATGGTTGAAAACATCCTCGCTACACTTAGGGATTCAAATATCATATCCAAGTATAATGTGGAGTTTAAAGGGGATAATGTGATAGAGATTTCATGTGAAAATTGTTGCTACCTGTCTATGGCTGAAGAGGCGAAGAGATTTGGAGAAAAGGGATGCCCCATATGTATCGTTGCCTTTGCTGGTAGCATAGCATGCGCTGCAATTGCAGGATATACATTTAACAAAGTGGAATATGAGGTCTACGAACCAGGGAAGTGTAGGCTTAATTTCGGATACGAACATGCCTAAGTTCGTATTCGAAGAGCAAACTTCTCCACTAATTCAACATTTTTCTTTGTTTGCAGCGTGATGAAGGAGGGAAGTAAAGATGACATCAGAGGAAGACATTATTATGTTGATTGAAGAAATTGCTAGAAACTTGGGCGAAATTGTAAACTCGTTAATAAGGTATAGTGAGAAATTAAACTGCGACCGGACTAAACAAAAATATCTTGAGGTTGTGGCTAAAATTGTTGAAGAAACTTTTCCAAACCTGCTCTTGGAAAAAGTCGGGAAAAATAAGAGTAATTGAAGAAGGAGAGTATAGTCCAAGGGAAGAATTACATATTGAGATTATCAAGTTATTAGCTACTCTTTATTTTGAAGAATCTGTGGATGACATAGAAAAATATGTTGAAAGGTGCGTACGTGATAGAGAAAGACGTCGAATTTATATTCTGATGGTTAACCATCAGGTTTGCGGTGTTGCCATCTTTAGTATTATCGATGAAAAAATCGCATCTTTAATGGAAATTGTAGTATACCCGAGAGGAAGAGGTTATGGAACGATATTTTTAGAGTTGCTTAAGAACCGGCTTCGGAAAGAGGGAATTAATAAGATCACTGTTCCTGTAGTTATATCGAATGCAGAGGTTAAATACTTTTATCTGAAAAATGGATTTAAAACAACGATTTATGGGGGGATGGAGCTTAACCTAGAAAGATGTATATCCGATTCTTGTTGAGTACCAAGATTTTCAATAAGGCGGATGACAGGCCCTTGGGTTTATAGGGTCACCCCCCTACCCTCCTCCCCCCGCTTCCGTCATATGTTTGTCTACCATTTACTATTTTTGGCCCAAGGGCCCATCAATCTCTTTAAAGTAGGAAGAGAGAGGTTCCAGAATGTTAATATGTATAAGCTGCTTTCGCCTCCGATGAGTTAGAAATGTTGAGAATTTTTTGGAGAATCGTGTAGGAAAGCTCGGGGTGATAATTGCATGTTAGTTTCATAATTATATTTGGTTTTTGTTTTTAAAGAATTTTTATAAGAAAGCTACTTATAAGTTATGGCAAAAAGACAGCTAAGGTTTCTAGTACGGAAAAATGTAAAAACTAACTAACTTTGGAATATAAGATGCCCCTTTCATTGTGTTGTGTTTTGTTGCAGGCTTATGCGAAAGGTTTACATTTGTTTTTGTTTTTCTTATAGAGTTGGGAGAGTCTTTTGGTTACGGTTTGAGAGTGTTGTTTGTTTATTTATTGTTTTTGGGGGTTGAAGATGAAGAGTGAAAGGGATTTTGTTGGAATGCAGGGGTATGTTGTTGAAAAACTGGATATAAAGGATGCTTTGGAAGTTGAGGAGTTGTTTCGTTTGGTGTGGCCTTTTGCTGAGGAGTATCCGGTGGAGTGGCGTCGGAGAAGATGTCTTTCTAGCAGTGAAATTGTGGGAGAGATGTTGGAGGGTTACTATTATTTTGGTATTAGGCTTGAGGGGAAGTTAGTGGCTGTGTATAAGGCGAAGATCGAGAAAAACATTTGTTTTGGGGAGCATCTTTCTATTCACCCTGATTATAGGAGGCGGGGGCTTGCGAAGGCTATGTATGAGCATATATTAAGGTTTGCTAAGGAGAAGGGTTGTGTTAGTGTTCGGGTTAATATTTTGCCTACGCAAGTAGCGAGTGTAAAAATTGTTAAAAGATATGGTTTTCGAAAGATAAGGGAATATGAACAGATACCTGGAATGCTTGTGCATCTTTATGAAAAAGTTGTGGGTCGTGGCGAGTGATGGGCGGTTTTAGTAAGCTTAAGGTTGATTTGCTTTGTAAAGGTGTTAGACTTGGGGTTGATATTGATAGGGGAAGAAAGGGAGGGGCAGGGCCAGCTGGAGGAAGGTATATTGTTCTTCCTTCTGGACGATGTGTTAATGCGGCGATGTGGGGTAAGTTTGTTGGAAAATCTCCTTACGTTTTAGTGGAAATAGATGAGAAGTTTTATATTGTTAGGGAAAATGGGGAAAAGGTTTCTGAAGTAGACTTAGTTCCTTATCCCCAGTTTTATAGAAGACGTACTTCTTATGGGACACCTATGTGGAAGGTTGCTCTTTTACATGGTGTTGATTGTTTAGCTACTACAGTTCTTCAAAAATGTATTTATTGGCGTAAGGGTTTGGGCTGTAAGTTTTGTGGAATAGAGCTTTCGTTAAAATCTGGAAGGACTATTCTTCTTAAGAAACCTGAGGAGTTTAGAGAAGTTGTTGATGCAGCGGTTGAAGAAGGAGTTTGTAAGCATATTACTTTGACTACTGGTACTCCTGGAACCCCAGATAAGGGCGCAAAGCTACTTGCAGAGATTGTTCAAGAGGTAAAAAGCTATCATAAAGTTCCGATTCATGTTCAATTAGAGCCGCCTAACGACTTAAGATATATAGAGATGCTTGCTGATGCTGGGGCTGATACCATTGGCGTTCATATAGAAACATTTGATAAGAAGGTATTTCACGAGGTTTGCCCTGGGAAAGGAAGTATTGGGATGGAGAAGTTTTATGAGACCTGGGCGAGGTGTGTAGAACTTTTTGGGGAATGTCAAGTTAGTACGTATGTTATAGTTGGGTTGGGAGAACGCGTCGAAAGTGTTGTGAAAGGTTCCGAAAAAGCAGCGGAAATGGGCGTGGTTCCTTATATTGTACCTTTACGTCCAATTATTGGAACTCCCTTTGAAAATAGGTCCCCCCCTTCACCAGAGAAATTAATTTATATTTATCGGGAAGTAGCGCAAGTTCTTAGAGATTACGGAGTTGATCCGCGTAAAAATCTTGCTGGATGTGTAAGGTGCGGAGCATGTTCTGCTTTAACTGAAGCCTATGAAGGCAAACTTTAACGATCACGTATCGGAAATTCAAAGCAAAGTAAACTAAGCCGTGAAACTAACTTTGACGATGTTTTCTGATAATCTTAATCATAAAACTAGAAATAGAGTTGGTGGGCCCGGTGGGATTTGAACCCACGACCAACAGGTTATGAGCCTGTCGCTCTTTCCGGGGTTTTTAACCTAACCAGGCTGAGCTACGGGCCCACTACTTTTGCTTCTACACTATCATTCTAATTATTATAATGCATGGTGATTAAAAGTTTACTTTTAGATTAAGATATTTTATGAACTTTAGTTTTAGCTTTATATACGGATTTAGTGTTAAAGTTTTGGCGCCGCCGGCCGGACTCGAACCGGCGACCACTGGGTTTCTATCATTTGTTTTGTTAACAGCTTCGCCTGTGGTTTTAAGCCACATCCAGCGCTTTTGGCGGTTTTCCTCTACCATCTGAGCTACGGCGGCACGTTTAAGTGGCAGTCTATTTTTAGTGTGTTGGTTGGATATTTTAATTTTATGTTTTGTTATTTTGTTTTCTGGGTGTATCGGTGTTGTTTATTTAGTTTATGTTAATATTCGAGTCTTGTTGTTCTTTGTGTTTTTGTTTTTATATTTTTGGTAGGATAATGGTGGAGGTAGTTGATTTATTGCGAATACTTTGATGTTGTGGTTTTGTTTTATGATAGAAAACTTTTTAGGTTTTATTATAATATGTTTTACAACTTTGTGATGTTGTTTCGCGGCGTTTGTGTATTTTAATACCGGTGTTTAATTTGCTGTATTTCTATTGTTTAGACAAGTTTATCTTATTCGGTGTTAATGGTTTAGTGAGGGTTGCGAAGTGAGTAAGGAGAAAGTTGTGGGTGAAATTAAGCAGAGCACAATTGCAGAGTTTATGAGGAAGCGTACACAGTTAGTGGGATTTGAATTTGGTTTTAATAAGCATATGCAGTATGTTGCTGAGTTTTTGGATAATGCTCTTGATGCTGTTGAGAGTTTTTATTGGAGGTTTCCTGAGGCTTACAGCCTTGAAAATAGTATTTCTAATGATATTTTGAGTGAAATAGTTAGTAAAACTAAGGAGATGATTGAAAAAAATAAGGAGAACAATTTAAAAGAGTTTAGGACGGCTGAAGAGGTTATTGAACATGTTAAGGAATTTGTTAAACCTATTAAAACATTACTGGATATGAAGGAACCTGTGGTGGTTATTTGGCTTAGAGAGGTTGAAACGCCTACTTTTCTCTCGAATGCCCACCGTGAAAATGTTCGTGTTTACGAATTCACTATTTTTGATAATGGTGGCGGAATGGTTCCGCAGGATTTGAAGAAGTTTGGTATTTACCTTGCTTCTAGTAAGAGTGAGAAGCTTAGGCAGACTCGTGGCTCCCAAGGTTTTGGCGCTCCTTCAGCATTTACCGATGCTCAGAATACCACTGGGAAGCCTATTACCGTTGTTAGTAAGCATTACTCTAGGGATAAGGCTACTGTTGCTAGTTTTTTCACAACTACCAAGAACACTAAGGACTATGTCGTACATCCTAGGAGTGTGGAGCCACCTTTTCCTCATGGTACTTTTGTTAAGCTTTACTACTTGAATATTATGTATAAGAGGGGTTATGCAGATGTTTATGTTGAGAGAGCAGCGTTGTTAAATGCTCATGTAACCATCGTGTTTATTGATCCATATAGTGAGATTCATGTTTATCCTAGAAGAGTTTCGGAGTTTCCTCCAGAACCTAAATATGCTAAGCCTCATCCAGCTTCTGTAAATATTGGTGAGTTTCAAGATTTGCTTAGAGATACAAAGCAGAAAACACTTCTTTCATTTTTATCCAAAACCTTTTCTAGAATGAGTAGTGAAAAGGCGAAAAAAATTATCGAAGAAACTAATGAAGAACTGAAGAAGTTAAGATTACCCTTAATAGCGAAAAACACAAATCCCAAAAAATTGACAAAGAAACAAATAGAAGTACTCTTTAAAGTTTTCACCTCGCAAAAATATCTTGCTCCATCTAAAGACACGGTTGTTCCGGTCGGAGCTGAGGTTTTTAAAAAGGTTGTTAAAGAAATGCTTAAGCCTGAGTTTGTAGAAGCTGTTACAAGGCCGCCAACTAGTGGTAAAGGTCTAAGCTACGTTGTTGAGGCGTGCATTGCATATGGCGGTGAGATACCTTATACTACATCCTCATCACAGGTTTTATGGAGATTTGTTAATCGTACGCCTAAGCTTCGAGATAATAGTGATTGCGCTATATGGAAGGCTGCTGCTTCTGTCAATTGGAAAAACTATAAGCTTGATGTTTTTGAGAACGGCTTACCTAGAGGCTCAGTCAGGCTTTTTGTTCATGTTGCAGGTCCTTTTGTTCATGTTATGTTTAAGGGTCAGAGTAAGCAGGCTTTAGCAGAGGATAAACTGCTTATAAGAGAAATTAAATTAGCATTAGAAGAAGTAGCTAGGAAGTTACGATCCTATATTACTGGAAAGGAGACTGCTGAGAGAAAGGCAAAAAGGGCATATGTATTGTCTAAGTACGCTGAAAAGTTTGCAAAAAGCCTGTATAACATTTTAAAAACAGATGTAGAATTCGATGGCAGCATTGATCCAGAAACGCTCTTAAGGAAAATGAAGTCCTCAATCGAGGGTGTTGAAGAAACATTAGAAGAAGTTGCGATTGTCGAGGCCAGCGGAAGTTAGGTGAGAAGTCATGTCTACGAAAAAGAGAAGAGGACGCACAAAACTTGCTGATAGGAAACCTGTTTGGGAACTTGATAAGTTATTAAGACGTGTAAGAGAACTTCGTGAACAGCTGGCTAGGAGAAGAGAACGTTTAGGAAAACTGCCTCCTAACGTGATGGTTGTAGAAGAACTGCCTGCAGAAGAGGTTCACAGAAGAATTCATGAAGTTGCTAGGCAATTGTATATGCAGATCGAGAAAACCGGAAGACCTGTCTTCGAAATCCCTGCAAGAACATCAGACAATATTATATACGACGAAGATCACGATATGTTACTTCTAGGTCAAAAAAGGATCAGAAGAGTTTTTCATAGTTTAGCCAGTGTGGCGGATGCAACACGCACTATAAGAATTTTGGAAATAATACATGAGTTGATTGAAGAGGGAATACATGCAACGAAACGAGAAATATTTTACAATGATGTCAAGCTTTTTAAAGAACAAAGATTCAGCGACAACGTTATAGAGGACATAGCTGCTATGCTCGGAACGACACGTAATAGTACGCATGTTGTTGCAGCGGCAAAGGGCGCTGCCATAGGTAGACTTGTAATTAGAGATTCGGGAGATGTTATAGATTTGACTAAGCTTGGGAGCGGTGGATGGGCGATAACTCCTTTTTTGGATCAAGTTGAGATTCTTGAAAGTGATGCTGAGCTAGTTTTAGTTGTGGAGAAAGATGCAGCTTTAATTCGTCTTGCTGAAGCAAAATATTGGAATAAGCTACCATGTATTGTTATAACCGGTAAGGGTTCTGCGGACATCGCTACTAGAGCTTTTCTAAGAAAGCTTGTAAAGGAACTTAAGATTCCAGCTTTTGCGCTTGTTGATAGTGACCCTTATGGGCATTACATTTTCTCGGTTTATTTGAGGGGCAGTAAGAAGCTTAGCTACGAAAGTCCGTTTCTTGCAACCCCGGAAATTAAGTTGTTAGGTGTTTTGAGTAAAGATCTTGACGAGTTTAAAATTCCCAAAGAAGTTAGACTTCCAATGACAAAGGCAGACATAGAGAGAACAGAACAGTTGCTTAAGGAACCGTTCGTCCAAAGAAATAAGAAATGGGTTAGAGATCTTGAATTGATGCTTGAGAGAAAGGAAAAAGCGGAAATACAGGCATTGGCTAGTCATGGCTTTAAATATTTGACTGAACAATATCTGCCAGTAAAAATAGAAACTGGAGACTGGATATAACAAATTTCCAAATATTAAAATAAGATGAATGTAAGTTCATCTTGTTAAGATTCTATAGGTCTTAGTATGGAGAATTTTTCTCTTTTATACTCCCTTCTTACTTTTGATAAGAATCTATAAACTGTGCCGTGTGGGGCTCCCTCTATAAGCATCATTATAGCTTTTTTAGCTACTCTAATCCATTCGTAGTCGCCTATTAATGTAACTGTTCGTCCGTATATTGATAAACTGACTCCTGTTGTTTCTTCGATTATTTTTCTGGTCTTCCCGTTTTCTCCTATGATTCTTCCCTTTACTCTTCTCAGAGAATTTTTGGATCTCCCGGTAAACCGTGAAATGTCGATTATCTCGATTAGCTGACCATCTTTTAGGAGTCTTTTTGCTCTCTCCGGACTGAATCCTCTGCCTATCGCTAATATCACGTCTCTAGCTTTCCAAACAGCAAGAGGATCATCTGTTTTCGGAGTACTTTCTATGATAACTTCTCCTGTTCTACTGTTCACTGTGATTTTCGTTTTTGTCTCTTTTTCTAAATACCTTTTTACTTCTCCACGCCTACCTATTACTACAGCTATTCTTTCTTTTGGTACTTTTACAAATTCCCTGCTGATCGTGGTTTACTCACCTGTAACGTATTTGTATGCTTCTTCTAATACCGGAACGTTAACACCCAAATTTTTAAAATATTTTAAAAGGTTTTTAAGGTCTCTCATCAAAAATTCTTGGGAGAGAGGATGATTTAAAACAACGGACTGCGCCATATCAATTAATACAGGATTCTCGTTCCATAAAAGAACGTTATACTCACTTAGGTCTCCATGAACTAAGTTAGCAAACTTGTATAGTCTTTTTACATATTCTAGCAAGATGTTAAATACTTTTTCGGGATTCTCGGGAGGGTTCTCCCTCATAATTGGTGCTGGAACACCGTCTTTGCCAATAAACTCCATGACTAATACATTTCCACGAACTGCGATCGGTTTAGGTACTCGTACTCCTGCCTCATAGGCTCTCCTCAAATTTTTATATTCTTTTTCAGCCCAAGCTACAATTAACGCTCTCATAGTTCTCTTTACACTCTTAAACCGAGGATCGCCATGAATATACATCCACATGGTTTTTTTGAATTCTGACGTTGCACTCTTATATATTTTTACGGCATATTCTTTGCCTCTTTCGTCTGTTGCCCAGTAGACGTTGGCTTCTTTCCCAGTACTTATAACGCCGTGAAGTGTTTCGAATATTCCTCTGTTAACGAACCAGTAAAGTGTGAAAAGCGTGGATTTATCAAAGACATCTTCAGAGATTTTTGAATCTTCTATGCTTTTGGTTCTTTTTTCTCTACGACTTAATTTTCTTTCTAATTTTCTCATTCTCTTCTCGTAGTCTTTCAAAATAACCCTCACCACTAAAATTTAAGCAGTCCCTTCTCTTCTAGCCACCTAGCTTGGGCTTTTGTATATCTCCAAGTGACGTCTCCTCTTGTTTCAAACTGCCAGTCCCAAGGCGCGACTACAACAATGTCTCCTTCCTTTATCCATATTCTTTTTCGCATTTTTCCTGGTATTCTGCACAATCTAGTATATCCGTCGACGCACTTTACTCTAACTTTATCTCCGCCCAGCATTTGAATAACGATTCCAAGAACCTCTCCAGGTCCTGGTAGTGGTACTTCTCTAACTTCTGTTGGTTCTTCTATTCTTTTCCTTTTAGGCATTTTCATTCCTCTTTAAAATGCTATATTACTTTTTTTTCATTATTTTGGGGAGTAGATAAAGTTTTCCCTTAAGTTTTATGGCTTCTATTTCTTCCCCCTCTGTAACTTTAAATGGAATATCATCTTTATCGATTTCCAGAGAAGAATAATTTTGTAGATTCATAAGTGTTACATGTTTTTTAGATATGGAGACAACCATAAATCTTTCGACTTTGTCCTGTATAATGTTTTTAACATCTTCTCTCCAGAAAATTTTGATTGGGAGTTTTTCTTCCTTACCTAATACGATGTTAAATACTTTTAATTTCCCTCTAGAAGGTAGATCCTCTAAAACAAGGAGAATGTGTTCGTCGACTTGGAGGAGATCTCCTTTCTTAAAGGGTAGGAGTCTAACGGAGAATGTTTGTTGATATACGTTTTTACTTGTCTGTCTATCTTTACTTACTATTTTCCTGGTTTCTACGATTTTTGCTCCTAGATCGTCACGTAATTTATAGGCAATCATGCGTGCGATCCTACTGGATCCAAAGTAGATATCTATTCCGCCTCTGGTTTTCTTGATTTTTGTTATAAATGCTTCATTATCTTTTTCCCTTCTACTAAGGATGCTTTTAGCAAGCTGTAGGGTAGTGTTTAAGGCTTTATCTACTTTCTCCGGCTCTCCTCTAAGTTGAACGATGGCTTTGAAGTGTTCTCTTGTAATTTGTGCACATTTCTGACACACCGTGAAATGTAGATGTAGTTTAAGGGTTTTTCTTTCCTCGTAGACCGGAAGATTTGGGGATGGCTTCCCTACCCCCACAATCTCGATTACAGCGGTAATTGTGTCTTTCTCTCTTTTTTCAAAGTTAATATTTCCAAACGATATCTCTACTCTTCCATGTTTTTCAATAATATACGATGTTTTTATTTGTAGTATTTGTTGAACAACATCCTCTAACTCGTATGTTTTTACTCTTACCCATTTGTCACGGTGTTTAAAAGCAAGGCATTTACGGCAAATATCAACTTTAATGTCATTGACATCGAACAGGGAGTAAAATTTGCGATAACATTGGATGCATAAGCCGTTAATGATTTCATTCTTATCAAGAGGTTTACCGCATTCAATGCAAAAAAGTTTTTTTCGATTCGAAGACATGTATTAACACCTAGAATATTAGTTAATTCTTAAATGCGTGATGCAAATATCAAAATGTTAGAAGAAAAGTCGTGATTATATCATTTTTATTATTTGGACGTGAGGTATTCCCGCAATTTTTATGACTGCTTCTTCTATTATAAGCCTTTCTTCAATTAATTTTCTAATGATATTTTCACCGACTATGTTTGCTATAGTTGCTTCTTTAATAGCATCTACGCCCTCTTTAATTGAAACTAGCTGTCCTCCATAAAAATCTTCTTTAACATGTAACCTTAGCTTTCCTTCCTCAAATTTCTTACCCAATAAGTTCTCATCGCACACCGCTACAACTACTTCCTTTTGGACCCGTCTAACTTTGAGGTAGACACGCATATTATGTACACCATTATAAATTTGGGTTATAAAGGTTTTATTGAGGTTCGTGCGCCGCAGGCTTCGCAAACAAGGAACCAGAATCTTCCCTCTCTAACAATTTTGGTATCTGGTTTTTTACAGACTGGACAAATAACATACAGTTGTGCATATCTTCTGACAATTTCGTTTAATACGTGGTTTGAAAATTGTCCTTTAAACGCGGCTCTTGTACCTTCGATTTCACCTGCCGTTGCTAGTTCTCTGAGGAAGAATTTTAAAACGTGTTTAACGTCTCTGTTAAGCGTATCAGCGATCTCCTTAAAGTTTTGAATTAATGTTCTTTTACCCTCTATGAAACTGATAACTTTCGGTATTTCGAACCTCCTTCTTTCAAATACCTCTTTTGGTAGTTGAGCGTATGCTTCATCTAACAGTTTCTCGTAGTCGTATTTTTCCATTGCTCTTCACACTCCAACTTTTCTATAGTGATTTGGCTTGTTTTCATAGATTTCTCCTCTATTCATAAGGATGCGTAGCACCTTTTGAAGATTTTCCTCGGGGGGATTACCAAGTTCTCTAACCAATTCTCTTATATGGACTCCTTCACCTTTATCTAAGCGCTCAACAGCGTCTAAAACGTCTACTTCAGATATTTCAGCCTGTTTGCTCTTTAATCTTTCCAATTTATCGTGCATAATTTCCAGTTCTCTTAGAATTTCCCAATTAGGATCATCAATTCTAACAATTATCTCAGGCACTATATAGATTTCCTCTCCGAATTCACGGACCTTACCAAATATGTCGACAATATCGCCTTCATTACATTTTTCGATTAATGTAACGTCTTCCCTCCATGCCTTTGCCCTAATTGTTTCCGTACCATCGTCAAGAACCAGAAAACCATATGATTTATCTTCATTTACAAATTTTCTAACTACTGTCGCAAGAACTCTAATTCTACTAACATGTCTCCCATCGTAAGTAACGAACGTCCTTTTTTCGTCTTCTTCGATGAATTTTCCTCTCACAATATCTTCAATGTGAAGCTTAACAGCGGGTGTACGTTTCCTAATGTTTTAAACCTCCATTTTACGTTTGGGCACGTGAAATTAAGTCTTCAGCGGTTTTTTGTGCAAGTTCTATAACTTTGTTTTCATCTAAAACTTTGACCTCGCCATTTTCCATTAAGATCTTCCCGTCAACAATAACAGTACATACATCATCGCATTTAGCTGCGTAAACCAAATGAGACACAATATTGTGCAAAGGAACTAGTCTAGGTTTCTTCAGATCGAGAATTACTATGTCTGCCTTCTTGCCAACTTCCAAGGTCCCTATATCCTTGTCAAGAAATAGGGCTTTTGCGCCTCCAATGGTTGCCATTTCTAATACTTCAGTAGCGGATGTAACTGTTGGATCAAAACTATGAGCTTTGTGGATTATAGCGGATACTTTCATCTCCTCAAATATATCTAAGCAATTATTGCTAGCAGCTCCGTCGGTAGCTAACCCTACAGTCACCCCGTTCCTTAACATTTGAGGAATCGGAGCAATTCCGCTGGCAAGCTTTAAATTACTTACAGGATTATGAGCTACTTTAACTCCTCTCTCCGCAAGAATTTTTATTTCTTTTTCAGAAACCCACACAACGTGAGCAGCTAAAACATTGGAATCCAAAATACCAAGTTCATCAACATATTCAATAACTCCCCTACCCTTTAGATCAATGCCAAAAGTATCTTCAATCTTCTTAACTTCATCTTTGGTTTCAGCTAAATGGATATGTATACCGACACCATATTTTTCAGCTGTCTCCTTAACCTTCTGTAAGTATTCTGGAGAACACGTGTAGGGTGCATGTGGACCAAACATCGTAGTCACACGTCCATCGCCTAAACCTTGGCATGTCCTAACAATTCTCTCGGCTTCCCTAAGATCTCTTTCACCCTTTTCCGCGTTGCCAAGTTCGATCATACCGTGAGAAATAACAGCTCTAATACCGCTTTCCACGATGGCCTTTGCCGCTTTATCCATGTAAAAATACATATCGGCAAAAGCTGTTATACCGGATTTTAACATTTCTAAACATGCAAGTAAAGTGCCTACATAAATATCCTCAGGTTTTAAATGAGCTTCAACAGGCCAAATTTTCTGGGTTAACCATTCACTAAGAACCATGTCATCAGCGTAACCCCTAAGCAAAGTCATAGCAGCATGCGTATGACAATTAACCAAACCTGGAAGAACTACTTTTCCTTTACCGCCAATAATCTCGTAACCGCTATACTTACCTTTCAACTCACTTTCCTTACCTACATCAACTATTCTATCATCCTCAACCACAACAACTGCATCTTCCAAGATTTTATTTGGACGAACAACAACAAAACTACCTTTAACAATAAATTCCATCCATGTCACCCCACAACCGGGCTTCCATCCAAATTACGGTAATAGAACATGTATTTAATCAATCTTAAAAACATTAAGGCCCACATGTAAAGACAAACCAACATAATATTTAACATTCCCACAATCTAGTTTTAGGAAATGTAACACAACTAATTTAACTTCATGCAGTTTTAAAATATTGGAAAAGAGGAAAACAATAGGGGAATTAAAATGGGGAAAAGCGTAGTGAAAGACCCAGGTCTAGCAGATAAGGGAAAACTAAAGATAGAATGGGTAGAAAATTTTATGCCCATCTTAAAGGAAATAAGAAAAACCTTTGAAAAAGAAAAACCCTTCAAAAATAAAACAATAGCGGCTATACTTCATTTAGAAGCAAAAACCGCAGCTTTGCTAAGAGTTTTGGCAGATGCAGGTGCGACGGTTTCAACAACCTCAGCAAACCCAGAGACTACCGATGATTCCGTAGCTGCAGCCCTAGCAGAGCATCCAAATATACATGTTTATTCATGGCGTGGAGAAACCATCGAAGAATACTGGGAAAATATAAACAGAGTTTTAGACCATAAACCTGACATAATCATCGATGATGGAGCGGATGGAATAGTTTTGGTTCACCAAGAAAGAACTGAACTACTAGATAAGATAATGGGAGGATGTGAAGAAACAACTACTGGAGTAACTCGAATAAAAAATCTAGAAAGGGAAGGAAAGTTAAGATTCCCAGTTATAGCTGTAAACGATGCAAAAATGAAGCATCTGTTTGACAATCGATTTGGAACAGCTGAGTCATCTATATTTGGAATTTTAAATGCAACCAATTTAATGATAGCAGGTAAAACGGTGGTTGTAGCTGGTTTTGGATGGTGTGGACGTGGCTTAGCTAGCAGATTAAAAGGAATGGGTGCAAAAGTAATTGTATGCGAAATTGACCCTATTAAAGCTTTAGAAGCTTGCATGGAAGGTTATCAAGTCATGAAAATGATCGATGCAGTAAAACAAGCAGACATAGTAATTACGGTAACAGGAGTTAACAAAGTAGTAAGAAAAGAGCATTTTGAAGTCGCAAAAGACAAATGTATATTCTGCAACGCTGGCCACTTTGATGTTGAAGTTTGCATCCCAGACCTTGAAAAACTAGCAGCTAAAAAGAAGAAAACAAGGTATTTTGGTTTACCGTACAACGATTACCTCGTTGAAGAATACGAGTTAAAAGATGGAAGAAAACTCTATTTGCTAGCTAAGGGTAGACTTGTAAACATCGTGGCCGGACAAGGTCACCCAGCTGAAGTTATGGACTTTAGTTTCTCACTTCAAGCACTATCAGCAAAATACGTATTAGAAAACCACAGTAAATTAGACCCCAGGGTCTATAAAGTCCCCGATGAAATTGATAAAATGGTAGCAGAACTAAAGCTTAGATCAATGGGAATAGAAATCGATCGATTAACTCCTGAACAGGAAGAGTACATAAAAAGTTACGAAATTGGAACTTAGACGTCGAAATGCTATAAAATACATAGACTACGCTCATGAGCCTCCATAAACAAAGTAACTCATCCAAGAGAATTAAGTAAGTAAACTAACAAGTTTTATTCATATTTTATTTATTTTGCCGCCAAATTTAGAAGTACACATAAAAAGGACATAACTTCCTAGAATTTAATATAAACGTCGATAAATGTGATTTAATCTTATTCTAATTCATGTAAAATAGAATTAGTTTGGTTTATTCTATGGAGATGGCGTCTCTCACAATTTTTTCGCATTGACAGTTTTTTTCTTCAGGGACGTTTTTGACGACTTCTTTGATAACCTGTCTTATGTCTTCTATTCTTTTGTTAAAGAGTTCTATTACTTCTTGGTGAGAAACTTTTTCCTGTATTCCAGCAGCCCAATTTGTTACTATAGCTATTGCAGCATAGCATTTTCCAAGTTCTCTTGCTAAAACGCTCTCTGGTACATTAGTCATTCCTACAACATCGGCGCCAAGAAGCCTATATGCTCTAATTTCCGCTGGAGTTTCGAACCTCGGTCCCTCAGTTGCTACATAACATCCCCTTTTATGGAAACGTACACCAAGTTTTTTGCAAGCATCAAAAATTATTTTACGTAGTTCTGGACAGTAAGGCTCTGTGAAATCTATATGAATAACTTGAGTTACTGGAGGTTTATCCTCAAAAACTTTGATTGGTATTTCTCCATCGTAAAAAGTGTATGTTCTATTTTTTGTCATATCGATAAACTGATCTAGGATGACGAAGTCTCCAGGCTCCATAGCTGGGTTCAGCGACCCACATGCACTGCTAGCAATAATTCTCTCAACACCAAGCATATGAAGCCCATAAATATTTGCTCTAAAATTTATTTTATGAGGAGGAACATCGTGTCCAACCTTCTCGCTCCCTGGCTTAGCATGCCTCGGTAAAAAAGCTACTTTAACTCCTTCGATCTCACCGATCTCTATGCGAGGAGTTTTTCCAAAGGGAGTATCTAAAATTACATGTTCAGATTTTTCAAGCAATTGATAAAGACCAGACCCGCCAATAATCGCCACCTTAACCTTACCCACCAACCTTAACCCTCCAACCACAACAATACAACATAACTTAACTCACCAATCTTTTAAATTATAACTATATTCCCTTATAGTTGAAAAAATTAAAATAAGAAATGCAGTACAGGTTACCTAATAACGTAATATATAAAAATGGATTATGAAACAATACAAAATACCAAACAAAAGTAAACTCCATAGGTCTCTCATAAGGGATTCCTCAATAAAAAGAATCGAAAGGAAACATTTTATATTCACAAATGAATAATTTTAAAAACAAAAAGAACTCTCCTTATTAATGAAGCATATGCAAGTTGAAACGGGCCCGTAGCTCAGTTAGAGGGAGATAATATAGGACCCGGCAAAGTAGAGCGCCGGGCTCTTATTCGTTATAGGTGAGGAGAGACCCGGTGGTCGCGGGTTCGAATCCCGCCGGGCCCGCCACCTACAGTGAGCGAATACGCTTCGCTTAATCAAAGTTTTGTTTTCCAAAATTTTAGTTCTTTGTGTTTCTTAAAATTTTATTTTAATCCCTTAAGTCTTTTGAAGGCTTCTTTTGCTCTCTTGTCTCTGAGCTCAGAGTGTGTTATGGTGAGTAGGGGGCGTTCACGACCGAAGGGACCAACGATCTTCACATGTTCCCCGCCGGAAACCGCTAGCGCGCCTAGGCGTAAAGCCTCCCTTAGTGCCTCTCTCACGTTGCCTCCAGATAGGCTCTTTAACTCTTTTATCATATCTTCTTCAAGCCATATGTCTTTAATATAACATTATCAAAATCTCTACCAGAAAGATACGTGGGAGATTTATCGGAACTTATTCAAATTATTTATGTTCCGATAGGATTTCCGTTAAAAGCGACGAGGAGAGAAGTTAAAAGGAGAAATTTGAGACCATTTTTAGTAGTGTCTGGAATTATTCCTCCATCATCTCCTTTCATTTCCTTCCAACATATAGTCCGTATCTCACGTATTCGAAAAAATTCTTAAAAACGCTCTTGGGAGGCCAAGCCTCCTTCACATATACCCAAAAAGCTGAACTTCTAAAGCCTAAGGATAAGAACCTATGGAAAGATCTTAGATAATCTTTCAATCCGTACATTCTAATTTCATCAATTTTGCTTAAGATACTAAGTTTGTAGGTCTTTACCACTACATCTTTTAATCCAGAATTCTTCATCAATTTTTTCCAGTTCTCGGCAGTTTCGAACTTAGCACCAGTGAGACGAGACATATATTTAATGAGTTCGGTTGGGGTTGCTTCTTTATCCAAGTTCCCTCATTGAAGCCCACGTATCCACCTGTTTTTACCACTCGTCTACACTCTGTTATACTTTTTCCTTTTCTTCTAGGAATGCAATTATAGATCCGCCAATAACTACATCAAAAGTGTTATCTTCGAAGGGGAGGTCTTGTACATCTGCTACCCTAAATTCAACTTTATTTTTACACCCTCTCTTTTCGCTCTTTCTTTCGCTTGTGCAATCATTCTTTCAGAAATGTCTACACCAACTACTTTACAGCCATGTCTTTTTGCAATGTAGCAAGCAGTTGCTCCAACACCGCAGCCAACATCTAAGACATATTTATTCTCGTTTATACGGCATAGCTCAATTAACTCGCGTGTAGCCTTTAACCCTCCAGCATGTTTTGTAAAACCCCTAAGGATTGCAATTCAAAATAGGGAAGTTCTGATTTTTCTTTTACTGACGATTGCTCTTTACTCATTTTCACCATAAATAGATATAAATTAAAATTATTTTAATTTTCCTAGAACTTCATGCTTGTTTAGCGCGCACTAAAACGATTATATAGCATGTTATGTAGAGCCTTTAAGCTACTGATTGTTTTCCTTTACATCTGCACGTACGTTGTTGAGTCTGAAAACTTGTAGTGTTGCTTCTTCTCCAGGTACGGGAAAGTAATCCATTTTCCTCTCTAAAGCAGCATGTATTCTGCGTCGGAATTTCGTTCTTGGAGAGGGTATATGGGCATCCTGAACAAAATGCAATGCGATACCAGTTGTATAAACATGAGGGAATGTCACCCTTAACATAATAAACCCTAGCCTGCATAATATAACTAAAAACTGAGCTACTAATGTAGTGATGTTTACGTTTAGGGTTTTTCAATCTCCATTCATCTGGTATTGTCATCCCTTCAATGAAATCTTCTTCGTATTCCTTCGGTAAGCGTAATTTCTTAAATAAAGCCTTAGCTATTTTGGCATAAACCTTCCTGTGCATCCTTAAACACACCACTAAGGTTGTTAACATTTAATATCTAAATGTTATTTTCATTTTCAGAAGATAGTTTCCAAATTTCATCCATAACTTTCCTTGCAACTTTCTCTACTTCTTCTACTCTTTTCTTGGGTTCTTTGGGCAACGTCTCCAACTTAACCAGCCATTTTGAATGTATCCACTTTATTTCATGACTATAATTGTAGATGCCTGGTGGAGATTCTCCAGTTATTACTGGTCCAGAAACAATTTTGGCATATTTTTTCAATATTTTTGCGAAAAGGTCGTAGACAACTCGAACCAAGGTATCCCTTGATACGTAGAAATCTATCTCATCTAATCTCCAACTACGAATGACAAAGCTTGCAGTATTACCATGCTTATCAAAAACCGTTCCACTTATAACATCCATTCTTTCTCCCCGGTTTCTTGACGCCCTAATTTCAATTTTAGCGGGCAAAAACGACCACCTCAATGAAATAGGTGAAGATAAACTCGCCAGCACAACCTAACGATATTTACCACTTACCGCAACATCCTCCATTAAATTTCTTCCAACAAAAATAAAATTTTTCACAGGTTATGCGGCTAACCAGTACTTCCCTCTTAGTTTTACTTGGGTTTAAGGACCTTGTTTAAGAATGACTCTTAAGAGTTCAAACAATTTGTTGAAGCGTTAGCTAAATATATTAAGGAGTGGAGTCTGAAAACATATTAACTGTAATATATTATTGGTGGTCCTAGTGGAATTATAAATATACCGTGAAATTTAAGATTTAGTAAGCGTTTTTAATTATTTTAAGGGTTATGTCTATGAACATTGAAATTAGGGCGTCAAGAACAGCAGGAAAAACCACAAACATTAACAATCTAAGCAACATCAAACACAAGTCTGAAAACCGTTTAAAAAATTAAAATTTCAATAAAGTTATTAAATGAAATATCCCTGTAAAACTGCAATAAGGGGGTGGTAAAAGTAGCATTTAAAGTATTATTCCTCGCCCATGCCCCAGACGCAGATGCAGAAAAACACAAATGCGTTATCGAAACACCAAAATACTACAAACTCCATGTAGTAGTAGTCAAAAATCAAAAACAAGCAATCGAAGTATGCAAAAAACTTGTCAGAGAAGAAGGCATCCAAGCAATCCTCCTCTGCCCAGGATTCGCACACAAAGACGTTGCACAAATATCAGAAGCAGCCGGCGAAAACGTTGGAGTCTTTGTAGCAAGAGGAGACGGCCCGAGCAACAAAATCACAACAGAAACGATGAAAAAAGAAGGATGGTTCCCACAAAAATAAACAAATAAAACCCACCTCACACCCTAGAACCAAACACAATGCTAATGTCTTTCCTAAAATATTAGATTTCCACCTTCTATTTTTCAAGTGTTTTATGGTTTCAATGGTTTTCTACATTTTGATTTTTCATAATTTCATATTTATACTTATGGCTCTTATATATAGTCTCAAAACTTATGATACTTATGTATTTATGCAACCTAACTACGTTTATGATACTTTCAACTTCAACATATCTAATACTTCCAAAATTTTATTTTCTATCTACAGAATAAAATGTATGTTGAAGTCTAAACATATTACATCTGTAATATTTTATTGTGAGCTAAGATGTATAATGTTGTTCCTTTAGCTAAGAGGGTTTTGAATGAAATGGAGTCTAGGAATGTGAAAAGGGTTTCAATAAGGTTGAGTGAAGCTTTTGAAATTTCAACAGGTTTCATCCAACCAACGAAAAGAGCAGATAGGAAAATCGCGGAACTAATGTCACTTCTAGGATTTAAAAACGCAATATCGAGCCCTGCGGGTAGGGAAGCCGAACTCGTATTTGAAGCTAAATTACCTACCCAGGAGATAGGGGCTAAGGTCAGGTGCGTTGAGGAAAGTAAAGAATATTGGAGGAAAGCATTCTAAATTATTGGGGTGTTTTTATGGGTGAGAAGGGTAAGAGGTGGGGGCTTATTGCACTTATTTATTCTTAAGGTTCTTTACTGGATAAGGACGGATGGCAGAGTTATGTCACGGAAAAACAAGAAAATACACGTAACTGACCCCTTCTTATATGATGCTTTAGCTAGATGGGTTCGTGTCAATATTTACGATGAACAAAAAGTTGAATCAGTTGTGTCATCTCATCTGAATAGAATAGGTGAAATTTTCTACTGGAGGGACTCAACGGAAGTTGATGTGATTTTAAGACATAAAGATAAACTTTTAGACTTTGAAGTAAAATGGACCGTAAAAACTCCCGGTAGAAAGCCCTTTAACACTAGAATCCTTGATAGAAAAACTATACCAATCTTTTTGGCATCAATAAAATGGTAAAGGAATCGGCGTCGTGAGTTGGTGATTATTTTGAAATCGTTTATCCCATGTGTTAAGGCTCCTAGAAAAGTTGGAGAAGCTATTAGAAAAAAACTTAGTAGCATGGGTGTTTTAAATAGAGATTTTAAGATCGATAAAGATGATATTTATCTGTTTTTTCCGGTTACTCGTTATTTAAGTGAAAACGAATTAGAGGAGTTGAAAAATATTTGCGAGGTTGAGGTTGTTGAAAGGGAGATGGAGCGTTGTAAAAGTAGACCTAGGAGTTTTCTTGATATTTTGAGAAATGAACTTAGTGAAGAGGAGTTGGAGTTTGTTCGTCGATCTTTCGATATTATTGGCGACATTGCTATCATTGAGGTTCCTGAGGAAGTTTCTCGCTTGAAACGTAAGATTGGAGAAGCTATTTTGCAGGTTCACAAAAATGTTAAGACGGTTTTAGCGAAAGCAGGTAAGGTGGATTCTGAATTTCGTGTACGGAAGCTTGAGTATATAGCTGGTGAGAAAAAGACCGAAACTATACATAGGGAATATGGATGTACGTTTGTTTTAGACGTTTCTAAGGTGTATTTTAGCCCTAGGTTGGCTACTGAACATTGGAGAGTAGCTTCTCAGGTAAGGGATGGAGAAACGGTTGTTGATATGTTTACTGGTATTGGTCCTTTTGCTATTTTAATTGCAAAGAGAGTAAATGCAACTGTTTATGCCATAGATAAGAATCCTCACGCTATAAAATACTTAAAAGAAAATATACAGAGAAACAGGCTTAAAGGGGCAGTTATACCGCTTTTAGGAGGAGCAAAACAAGTAGTCAAAGAAAGGTTGTCTGGTAAAGCTGATAGAGTGATTATGAATCTACCTGAAAAAGCTTACAATTTTATAGAAGATGCTTGCTCGGCTGTAAAACCAGAAGGTGGAATAATTCATTACTATCAGTTTGCTTCAGAACCGAATCCTGAGGAAAAAGTTGTTAAAAATTTGGATGAAAGAGTTTTACAGTCGGGGAGAAGAGTGGTTTCAGTGTTAAATGTTAGGCGGGTAAGGCCGTACGCTCCACATGAATGGCAGGTCGCAGTTGACGTACTTATTCGCTGAGCTCAGCTATTAAAATAATTTTAACTGGGGTATCGGGGTTTTTTAGTTTTTTAATGATTTCTCTATTGAGGTCTATTGCTGCTTTATTAGCCTTAATCATTAGGGTTCTACTGCAGGTATAGCTGCTTTTTCTACAAACAATGTCTGTAGGGTGGTTTAAAGTGAGTTTAGAGCTACCATAACCGGTAATTTCCTCTTTTAGTCCTTCAACTTCGATGATTAATTTTATTTTTGACCCATCTTTTCTAGCTATTTTTTTAAATTCGTTGCTAAGCTCGTATAGCCCTTTATTGGCTTTTATGGCGATGATACAATCTCCTCTAGGTGTTAGGTTTTCTTCTTTTGTTATTTCTAATGTCGATCTATGGGTGGCACGAATATTAGGATGTCCATACGCTCTAATCTCTTCTACAACTCTGAGAGCCATGACAAACCCTCACTAAGTTATTTTCAATGATTCCTTCAAAATGATAAAGGTTACGTGAACTATTCCACTCTTACGGATGATGAGTTGCAAGCAGCAAAAAGTAAAGGCAGGAGCAAATTCTGGTTTCAGATGGAAAAATAACAATACGTTTTCATGCTTGTTTTTGATGCAGGATGGTACATTTAATTATTTAGGTTGTTATCTAAATTACCCGGAGAGTTTAATAGAGTTAAATTTTGATTTTAATCAGTTATTTGAGGAACGAAGCGATGAAGAACGTAAATATTACATTAGAAACAGAATGCTATGATCTTAACTTGACATTCAAACCTTCTTTTGTTTCTTCAACCTATAAACAAGTAGAAAAGAATGTTTGGAAGAAGTTTGATTCACCTATGTTTAGAAGTTTCACGGTAAGACAGGAGAAGAAGAACATTTTCATTAAAGGACTGGTATCTATAGATCGTGAACGGATAGAAGATTTTGTTTTTGCTGAGACAGGGCTTTGGCATGCTCCTTTCGAATATGATATTCATAAGGTTTCTAAAAAATTTAGATGGTTTTTAGAGGAACTTTCATATTTGTATTCTGGTGTTAGAATACCAGTGTCCTTATTTGAGCAGGATAAGATATTTGTTGCTGTTTGTCTTTCGAAAAGGACGGATTATGAGGTGTTTGTTCGTTCTTGGATGGAAAAAATTCTTGAAAAGTACGGTAATAATGTTTTAGATATAGTTTATGCAAGTAAGGAAGATTTATTAAAGATCGGCACAAGTTATCAGATTTTTGATCTTGTAGATACGCTAAAATCTGCAACTATTTTTTATAAAGGTTTGGAGAATCTACCTACTTATGTTAAGGAACATTTACAATATCGAGAACACTTCGAGAATCCTTTTAAATTTCTTTCGACTGCAATTCCACCGCAGGTAGCAAGAATGGTTTTAATATCAAAAGTTAAGGGAATTGGACCAAAGATTGCAGATTCCTTTTTATTAAATACTAGTTTTCATACAGATATTGCTCCGGTAGACACGCATCTAAGAAATGTAGTAATGAGGCTTCAATTGTTTGGTGAAAATTTGAAAGCTCCTCAGAGTAATTTATGTTCGAAATATGTTTGTAGGAAATATGTTTCAAGAAAATTGAAAATTCCATTGTGCCCAATGTCTAATAGCTGCATCAGAGCTAAAATTTTAGAATTAAGGGAGCTAGCAGGATGGTTTCAAACATTAATTTATCTTTTTGGAAGAGAATACTGTCGTAAAAATAAACCACAATGTGATACATGTCCGTTGAAAAAGGAGTGCAACTATTTTAGCTCTACGTAGAGAATAAGTTACTTGAACAGATTGTGAATGTAGTTTATACATAGATTTAACGTTTGAATTCTAAGTATTAATCGCTCTCATGCCAACCATACTTTCCAACGAGGGGAACAAACGCTACAGAACCCAAATTTTTAGTTTCAATTTTTTTATCCCCTTTTTTAGTAATAAGCATCAAATCCTGCCAATAATGTATGTGTCCCACGGGGATAACGAGTTTTCCTCCAATCTTTAGTTGCCCAACTAGGGGGTCAGGAATCCTTGGACTTGCAGCGGTAACTAGAATTCTATCATATGGAGCTGCTTCAGCATAGCCGCAAGTGCCATCACCAATAATAACTGTAACTCTATTTGAGTATCCTGTTCTCTCTAAATTTTTTCTAGCGAAATCAGCTAATTCGGCGATTCTCTCAATTGTATAGACGTGTCCCCAAGTATTAGGATCTGTATCAGAGGGAGCAACTATTTCAGCGCAAACAGCAGCGTGATACCCGCTACCTGTTCCAATTTCTAAGACTTTTTGCCCTACTTTAAGATCAAGAACCTCGCACATAATTGCAACCATGTGTCGCCCAGCTAGCAACGACGGCTAGCTGTGTGGCGCACTAATTGTTTGACCCCAGCCTATCGGTAATGGTTGGTCGACGTAAGCGTATTTTCTTGCATCTGGAGGAACAAACTCCTCTCTGGGTACTTTTTTAAACGCTTTAATCACGTGAGGACTCTTTAAAATTCCCTCTTTAACAAGTTTTTTTATAAGTTTCTCTCTTTTGACGTTAAAATTCTTTTCCATAAAATACACCACTCAATACACGATCATGATTGTCCTGTGCAATTTAAACTATTTAATAGTAGTTCATTGAAATATTCTAAATATTATTGTATTAAAACTTCTGTCGACATGTTGATGACTTACTCGTAAAGCTTTCTGCTTATCCTCTAAGGCAAAAGAATAGAAAAAGATGTGCATTCTCAAAAATTCTTGAATTTCAGTTTTTCTTGTTACAAAAATAACAACTTTTTACTTACATTGAATCTATGTAAAGTGTTGACCGAAAAAGAAAAATAATCTAAGAGAGCAGAAAGAAACAGAAACAAAAGTTAGATTAGGATGGGAACGAAAAACGAAGTGTTTGCTATAGGATTTGCAAAGTTTATCTATAGAGCGTTTGAAGGGAGGCATGGGCATGGGTGTGAATCTAAGAGGCATAGTAAAGGCGAAAGAGATTACTTTAATGGACTTAAGGGGTAAAGCAATATCTATTGATGCTTATAATGCTTTGTATCAGTTTTTGGCTATAATTCGCCAGCCAGATGGAACACCACTTAAAGATAGTCAAGGTAGGATTACTAGTCATCTCAGTGGGTTATTATATAGAACTGTTAATCTTGTGGAGAATGGTATAAAGCCTGTTTATGTTTTTGATGGAAAACCACCGGAACTAAAAGCTATGGAAATTGAAAGGAGAAAAGCGGTAAAGGAAGAGGCTGTTAAAAAGTATGAAGAAGCTTTAGCAAGAGGGGATTTAGAAGCAGCTAGAATGTATGCTCAAGCAACCTCTGTTTTAACTGAGGACATGGTTAATCAAGCTAAAAGGCTTTTAGACTTAATGGGTATTCCTTACGTGCAGGCTCCCAGCGAGGGCGAAGCTCAAGCTGCTTACATGGCGAAGAAGGGAGATGTTTTTGCTTGCGGATCACAAGATTATGATAGTTTGTTGTTTGGTGCTCCTAGGTTAGTTAGAAATATTTCTATTACTGGCAGACGTAAGCTGCCTCGTAAAAATGTCTACATCGAAGTTAAGCCTGAGCTTATTGTACTGGATGAAATTTTGAAGGATTTAGGTATCTCTAGGGAACAATTAATTGATATTGCCATTTTAGTCGGCACTGATTATAACCCTGAGGGAATAAAGGGTATTGGTCCTAAGAAAGCGTTAGCACTTATTAAACAATATGGGTCTTTGGAAAAAGCATTGAAACATATTCCCGGAGCAAGTTTTCCCGTTGATCCCATGGAAATTAAGGAAATTTTCTTGAAACCTCAAGTCACTGATAGTTACGAGGTTAAGTGGCGCCAACCCGATATAGAAGGTGTAGTGAGATTTTTGTGCGGTGAACACGATTTTTCGGAGTCCAGAGTGAGAAAAGCTGTAGAAAAACTTGATAAAGCAATGAAAGAAACAAAAACAAGAACAAGCTTGGATATGTGGTTTAAAAAGTGAGCAGTTTCATGAGTTCTTGAAACTTAGCTTTAGCGTCCAGTAGATTTGAGGTAGTATTATGCCGGACAAGAATATCATTAAGGAAGTTGATATTGCAGTTGTAGGTGCTGGTCCAGCTGGTTTAGTGGCTGCTATTCAGGCTGCTTCATATGGTACAAGGGTTTCTGTTTTTGAAGAACATAGTACGATAGGTTTGCCTACGCACTGTGCTGGTCTTGTTAGTGTGAAAGGTTTTAAGAAATTGGGTTTCTATCCTCCTTCTAATGTTGTGTTAAATAGGGTTAGGGGAGCTGTTTTCTTTTCTCCTTCTGGGCATAGTTTCGTGGTTGAGAGGAAGAAAGATCAGGCATATGTTCTTAATAGAATCCTTTACGATCAATTCTTAGCTTCAAAAGCGAAGAAAATTGGAGCAAAAATCGAGTTAGCATGTAAAGTTAGTGGTGCTTTTGTTAAGAGAGATAAGGTTATCATAAAGTTGATTAAGAGGAAGATGGAAGAGGTTGTTGCTGCAAGGGTTTTAATTGATGCAGAGGGCGTTAAATCTGTTATTTCCCGCAGACTTGGTTTTGATAAGCCACAGTCTTTGCTTCCTGCTGTGCAGTTTGAGATGGTAAATGTAGAAGTTAATGATGATTTTGTGGAGTTATATTTTGGTCAAAAAATCGCGCCTGGATTTTTTGCTTGGATCATTCCTACATCAGATAGTTCTGCTCGTGTAGGTCTTGCCGCTAAAAGCAGGCCGTTAAATTTGCTTAAGAAGTTTTTAAGGAGTAATAAGCAAGTTTTAAATCGGTTCAGGAAGGGGAAAATTGTTAGAGTTATTGGTGGGACCGTTATTACAGGAGGCCCGATTTCTAGGACTTGGGACGCTCGTGTTTTGCTTGTTGGCGATGTTGCTGGGCAGGTTAAACCTACAACAGGTGGAGGAGTTGTTCTCGGCTCTCTCTGTTCTATCATTGCTGGAAGAGTTGCTGGAGAATTCGTTAGGGATAGTCTACCTGTTAGTTTTCTAAGCAATTATGAAAAGACTTGGCGTAAACTTTTTGGTAGGGAGTTTAAGTCTATGAAAATCTTAAGGACACTTTTGAACTTTTTACCAGACAAGACATTGGACAAGTTGTTTCTTTATATGTCCCGTTACGGGTTTAGTGAAGATCTCGCAAAATACGGGGATATGGATTTTCAATATAAGACCATACTCAAGTCTCTATCAAACATTAAGGCTCTAGCGGTTGCATTCTTAACGTTGCTTTCACAGCTTGTTTGACTTCGACTTTTTTGTAAAGAGTACCTCTTGCAGAGTTGAACAAGAGGACTTATAATCAATATGTTTAAATAAAGCGCTTGAGATGAAATATAAAACTTGGCGCCGAACTAACCTCGCAGTAAGTTTGGAAAATTTTATAACAAGATTTACATAGTGCATATAGTCTCTCGTACTATCTACTAAATGATGTGCCTAAAGATGGAGTGGTGGTACTGTTGACGCTTGAACCGCCGATATGCTCATCGTGTGGCAAGATTATTGCACCAGGTGAAGCAGCAGTAAGATTTCCTTGTCCAGATTGTGGTGAGGTTACTATTTGGAGATGCGAAAGGTGTAGGAAGCTTTCCCGCACGTATAAGTGTCCTAAGTGCGGTTTTGAAGGGCCCTAGGAGGGATTAATATGGGAAAAGTTTTAACAGTAATTAAAATTTTACCGGAAAGTGTTGAAATAGATTTAAAACAGTTACTCGAGGATATCAAGAAAAATCTCCCTGAAAACGCCGAATTTAAAGACAGTAAGGAAGAGCCTATAGCATTTGGCTTAAAGGCTTTAAGAATAGCGGTTGTTGTACCAGATGCCGAAGGCGGTACAGATATACTTGAGGAAACTATTAAAAACGTTAAGGGAGTCGGACAAGTGGAAATAGAACATGCAACCAGAATATGACGACGCTTGCAGTTTACAACATAAGGTATTTTTGAATAAGATTACACTTTGTTTTCAGAAATCTTTGTAAAAGAAATCCTTATAAGAGAGAATTTAAAATAAAAAGCATAGATTTCAGATTTTGTATAATTTAAAGTAAAAGTATTAATATTAGGAATTACTAGCGAGATATTTAATCATGCTAGGAGGTCAAATTTCTTGGACGAGTTGCAACTAAGAGTTGCAGAGGCTAGGCAAGAAGATGTAAATCGTTTTATTGTTAGGCTTAGTAGCGAAGTAATGGAGAAATTGGGTGTTAAAACTGGTGATGTTATAGAAATTAAAGGCAGAAAAATAACTGCTGCAATAGTTTGGCCTGCTCATGATGAAAATCGAGATCAAGAAATTATCCGAATGGACGGCACAATGAGACATAATGCGGGTGTAAGTCTTGGAGAAAAGGTTACTGTGAGAAAGGCAAATGAGAAGGAAGCTAAAGCAGTTGTACTTTCACCAATTTCCACGTCCATTCATAAGATAGATAAAAGTTTTGTAACATTTGTTAAAAGAAGGTTGCTAAACTGCCCTCTGACAAGAGGGGACGTAATAAATATACCATTATTAAAAAGGGCCTTGAGTTTTCGCGTAATATCAACAAAGCCAGTAGGGGTAGTAATAGTTACCGACAGGACCAATCTTATAGTTAGAGAAAGCGCTGAAGAAGCCGGTGCAATACCTTATGTGACATATGAGGATATTGGTGGTCTTCATGAGGCTATTCAGAGGATTAGGGAAATGGTTGAGTTGCCTTTGAAACATCCGGAACTGTTTAAAAGGCTTGGTATAGATCCACCAAAAGGAGTGCTTTTGCACGGGCCTCCTGGCTGTGGAAAAACGCTGGTAGCTAGAGCTGTTGCAAACGAATCTGACGCATACTTTATTGCTATTAATGGCCCCGAAATCATGGGGAAATTTTATGGTGAATCTGAGCACCGTTTAAGACAGGTATTTGACGATGCTGAAAAGAATGCTCCTAGTATTATTTTTATTGATGAGATTGATGCTATTGCTCCTAAGAGGGAGGAGGTTACTGGTGAGGTTGAGCGTCGTGTTGTTGCTCAGCTTTTAGCTCTCATGGACGGTTTAAAGGCTAGAGGTCAGGTTATTGTTATTGGTGCTACTAATAGGCCTAATGCTTTGGATCCTGCTTTGAGGCGTCCTGGAAGATTTGATAGGGAGATTGAGATTGGTGTTCCGGACAGGGATGGTCGCCGCGAAATCTTGCAAATTCATACCCGCGGCATGCCACTAGCAGAAGACGTAAACCTAGATAGGGTTGCGGATATGACTCATGGTTTTGTGGGAGCAGATTTAGCAGCACTATGTAGAGAAGCGGCTATGAAGGCTCTTAGAAGATATTTACCTGAAATGGATTTAGATGAGGAAGTAATACCTCCGCATGTACTTGAAAAAATTAAGATAACTATGAAAGATTTTCTTGATGCTTTAAAAGAAATACAACCCTCGGCTATTAGAGAGGTACTTGTGGAAGTACCAAATGTCCATTGGGATGATGTAGGTGGACTTGAAGAAGTAAAGCGGGAGTTAAAGGAAGCTGTGGAATGGCCATTAAAACATCCAAAAGTATTTAAACGTATGGGTGTAGACCCGCCTAAAGGAATATTGCTTTATGGTCCTCCGGGAACTGGAAAAACACTTTTAGCTAAGGCTATAGCAACAGAAAGTGAAGCTAATTTCATAAGTGTAAAAGGCCCTGAACTGATGTCAAAATGGGTTGGAGAATCTGAAAAAGCCGTAAGAGAGATCTTCAGAAAAGCACGAATGGTGTCTCCTACAATAATATTTTTTGATGAAATCGACTCTCTTGCGCCTAGAAGAGGATTTACAAGCGAAACCCAGGTTACAGAAAGAGTTGTAAGCCAGCTATTAACAGAACTTGACGGACTTGAACCCTTAAGAGAGATTATCGTGATAGCAGCTACCAGTAGACCAGATATGTTGGATCCAGCTCTCTTAAGGCCTGGAAGATTCGATAGATTAATATATGTACCGCCACCAGATAAGAAGGCTCGTCTAGAAATACTGAAGATACACACGCGTAAAATGCCTATAGCAGACGATGTAGATCTCCTAAAACTTGCAGAAGCAACAAATGGCTTTGTTGGAGCCGACTTGGCAGCATTGTGTAGAGAAGCAGCAATGTTGGCTTTGAGAGAAGATATTGAGGCAAAAGTGGTAAAATGGGAACATTTTGAAAAAGCTTTGCAGAAAATACATCCAACTGTAACCCCTGAAGCAATAAGATGGTATGAAAGATTAAAAGAGCAGTTTAAACGTTTTCATCAGCTTCAACCAACTCCAACAGTTTAGTGGAGGTGTAGAAATGCCAGTAAGACCGCAAATATGGAATCTAACACCATTAAAAGTTCTGATTCTACAGATTGTTAAAAAGCATCAAGTAATGTTGGATAGCGATTTAGAACGGCAGTTACAGAAGTATGTGAAAAAATTGTCTCCAACAGAGTTGAATAAAGCATTACTTCAACTTGAGATAGAAGGGCTTATACATGTTTCGCAAATAACAAAAACTAAGCGAAAAATTGAGGTAATAACCCCAGAAAAACAGTTTCTTATAGCTGAAGAAGATTAGAAACACCCTAATTTTAAAAGTCTTGCAACTATTTTAGAAAACGAGTATCCAATTTCTTTTGCTAATAATAGGGTCTGTTAATTTTATCGATATTAAATGGCAAAGGATAATGAGAACCTTAATGGTATTGGTACATATCTAATGTGAGGTGTTTAATGTGATTAGCTTTGAATATAAGCAGGTTATTGTAGTTAGAGACGACCTTAAATTAAGTAAGGGAAAATTAGCAGTCCAAGTAGCTCATGCATCGGTCACCGCTGCAGAGATAGCTAGGAATAAATACGAGGAATGGTGGGAAAAATGGATGAAAGAAGGGCAAAAAAAGGTAGTTGTAAAAGTTAAAACCTTAGAAGACTTACTGGAATTAAAAAACAAAGCCGAAAAACTTGATCTGCCCAATGCTTTAATAAGAGATTGCGGACTAACAGAAATCCCTCCTGGAACTATAACAGCTCTTGCTATTGGTCCTGCTCCCGAGAAACTAATTGATAAATTGACTGGAATGCTCCCCCTATTGTAGGTGAGTTTTGTGAAAACTCAACGAATAGAGGAATTCATTGGCATTTATGGTTATGCGTCTAAAACGGAAGGTATAGGAGGTAAGATTAGAGAAAAAGTGGAAGATTTTATCGTTGAAGAAATTACTCCTGAAGGAGAAATTCTCAAAGTTGGAAAAGACTACGGATTTAATGTTGAAAAACGTTCCAGATACTTAGTATTTTTGTTAGAAAAGTATAATTGGGATACTTTTAAAGCCATTGATGTGTTAGCTAGGCATTTAAATGTAAAACCGGAGAATTTTTCCTTTGCTGGTATTAAAGATAAAAGAGCTATAACAATACAACGCGTAAGCGTGTGGAGGGTGAGACCTGAGGATTTACTAAATGTTAAGATTAATGGTTTGTATATAAGGGGATGTTGGTATTCTGATAATAAGGTGAGTATTGGAGATCTCTGGGGCAATCATTTCCGAATTACAATAAGAAAGATAAATCTTGATCAAAACGAAACCCAACATCGTGTCAAGAGAGTGTTAAGTGAGATCGAAGAAATAGGTGGAGTTCCCAATTTCTTTGGATTTCAGCGTTTTGGAACAAAAAGACCGATGAACCACATCATTGGTAAATACATAGTAAAAGAGCAATTCAGGGATGCAGTTATCAAATTTTTGACAGAAACAGCTCCTTATGAAGATGAAAAAACAAAGGAGGCAAGGCTTACTCTAAGAGAAGATTTGGATTTCAAAAAAGCCGCCGAAATATTCCCAGATTATTTATGGTATGAAAAGCGTATGTTAAAGTTTTTAGCTAATCATCCAAAAAGCTATATCTCTGCTTTGCGTCTGATACCTAAACAATTAAGAATTATGTTTACCCACTCCTATACTTCTTATCTTTTCAACAAGTTTGTTAGTTACAGGATGAAAATGGAAGCTTTAAACGAAGTTTTTGAAGGAGACATCATATTAAAGGTAGGTAAGAACGATCTTCCATCCGATGAGGCACATGAAGTATCCAGCTCTAACATTAAGGAGATACAGAGAGAAATAAGGACTGGTAGAGCCGTTGTAGCGTTACCATTAGTGGGTTATGGGATAAAAATTCCACGTGGAGAAACAGGAGAAATTATTAAGAAAGTATTAGAGGAAGAAGGAATAAAGCCTGAAGACTTTCGAGTAAAATCTATGCCGGAACTGAGTGTAAAAGGAGCTTATAGATCCATTGTTTTGAAGATTAAAGATTTTGAAGTAATAGGACCCGTAGGTGATGAATTGAACCCTAGTACACTTAAGATTCTCATGCAGTTCTCTATTCCAAGAGGAGGATATGCAACTACAGTTTTAAGAGAATTTATGAAGCCCCGCGACCCTATTTTGTCCGGATTTTAACTTTTACCAGCCATTGTAAGATTATTTCTCAATCATTACTTCTGTTGCCTTAATGACAGCCTCTACAGTATCTCCTTTCTTTATATTTAATTCCTTTATTGCATCCTTGACAATTACAGCAGTTATTATAGTTGGTGACGTCACCTTAATCTTCACTTTTGCTAGGAGTTCTCCTTTTTCGATGTCAACAATTTCTCCTTCAACTTTATTTCTAGCACTTATCATGATATCAGCCATCCTTTTTATCAACCATCACTTCTGTTGCTTTAATTATAGCTTTAACTTGGTCTCCTTTTTTGAGTTTTAATTCTTCAACAGCCTCTCGGGTGATTATCGAGATAATAGTAACAGGGGTTTTTATTTTCATTTTAACTACAGCTGCATCATCATTTTCATCTATTTTAATAACTTCTCCTTTTATTCTATTTCTTTTTTTAATTCTCAATCCATATGCTTCCCATAGCTCGGGATTCTGTAGGGCGAACTCTAAGAACTCTTCAAAACGTTTGTATTTCCTTAGAATGAATTCCCCTATTTCTGTTAGTTTCATTCCTCCCCCTCCTTTCGCCCCTCCCTTAAAGGTGATGACAACTGGTCTGCCTATCCTTTTTTCTATTCTTTTTAAATATCCCCATGCATATCTATATGAAAGAGAAAGTTCCTTTGCAGCCGAAGATAACGATCCTCTGTCTTTTATAGTTTGAAGAAGTTCAGCTCCTCCCTTTCCTAGAATTGTACCACCTTTATACTCCAACCATACTTTAAATTTCGGTGTTATCTTTTCTACTTCATTTTTCTTCAAATTGCACACCTTTTATAAAAGCATTAAGAGGACAATCATCTTAGAGAATGATAAGTAACTTGTTACTTTAACTTTTATCGGTAAACATCATAGTCTATTACTCTAATACTAAATCATAGTCTTTTGGTTTTAGTTATTTTAAAATACTTCATTAATTCGGAGTTTAGTTCAAAACCCATCAAAAAGAAAGCCGAGGCTCTTAATGTAATTTTAAGGTACCAATCTATCAACGTCTCTTGGAAAGAGTACACATTCTCTTATGTTATTGACCCCGCAAATTACCATGAGCAATCTAGCCAGGCCAAGACCAAATCCAGCATGGGGTGGCATTCCCCAGTCAAAAGTTTGTAGATGATATTTGAAAGATTCGGGATTAAGCCCCTGGCTTCTTAATCTTTCAATTAGTAATTCTTTGTTATGGATTCTAGTTCCTCCAGAGGCTAATTCAAGCCAACTCCACATAAGATCAAAGGCTTCACAAATCTTTGGGTTATTATCTTTTGGTTTGATGTAGAAAGGTTTGCTTTCAGTAGGCCAGTCCACTATGAAATAGGGGCCTTTGAATTTTTCACCAAGCTTCCTTACTGCGGGAGTTGGTAAATCTTCGCCCCAAGGAATTGGCATATTTTCTTTCTCTAGTACTTTCAGTATTTCATCATATGTATATCGTGGGAATGGTGTTTTTGGGATTTCTAATTTTCTGTTTAAAGTTTCTAGTTCAGCTGCGCATTTTTCTTTTACTTCTCGTAGAACATAAATAATTAATTCTTCTAGGGTTTTCATAACATCGTCTGCGGTGGCAAAAGCTTCTTCCATATCAACCATTATTAACTCAGCTAGATGACGTGTTGTACGATGTTCCTCCGCCCTGAAAACAGGTCCTATTTCAAAAACCTTTTCAAATGCTGCTGTTAGTTCCTCTTTATACAACTGTGGGCTTTGAGCTAAATAGGCAACTCGTTCAAAATACGATATAGGGAAAAGTTCTGTACCTCCTTCAGTAGCCGTTGCTATAATTTTCGGCGTATTAACCTCTATGAAACTGTTTTTAACAAAGAATTTTCTAATACTTTGAAGTACTACATGTCTAATCTTGAAAATCGCAAAAGTTGTTGGCCGCCTTAAATCCAAAATCCTCGCATCCAATCTTGTATCGATTTCAGCCGGCACTTTGCCAGTAGGGTCAAGAGGTAAAGGGAATTTTACAGTATTTAGAATTTTAATTTCTTTAGGTACAATTTCTACTCCCTTCTTCGCTTCCGCTGATTCTTTAACAATACCTTTCACAGCAATAACGTACTCATTTTTTAATTTCTTCAGTTTTTCAAAGATATTTGAATCAACTTTATTCTGATGGGCGGTAATTTGTAGAGTTCCCTCTTTATCTCTCAATATCACAAATATTAGTTTGCCAAGTTTTCTAATTCTTTGAACCCAGCCGCAAACAATAACTTCTTTTCCGTTCAGTTCGGGTGAAATTTCCGAGGACCAGTGAGTTCTTCTCCAGTCTCCTATATCTTCAATCACACTTTCCACCTCAAAATAAGACAAGAATTCTATAACTAAATTTACTCCAACACTATTCTAAATCTTTCATTTAAAAGGCATTGTATAGCATTTTCTAAGGTTTTAACATCGGCAGGAAGCCTCTTAACATCTGACCGCCTTACTCTAACCTTTTTCTCATATGACCCATCTGGCAGCCAGACAATATTAACACCTAGAACTTCAGCCGGGGCTAATAAATCTTGAATGGTTTTCCTTATATCAGGAGAGGAACCTACAACACGTATTTTTTTATTAAGCTTGCCACTAAGAATTTTAACTATCTTACCATTAGGACCTATAACGCTTGAAACATCTTTTTCCCCAACAAGTATGATAACCAAGGGTCCAATTTCTATACTTTTTTTGAATTCAACATCTTTTAAGGCGGGAAAACGTGATTCTAACTCTAAGAGTTCTTTAGCGATTTTTATGTCTAATTCGGAAACTTCTCCTTTCTCAACTTTTTCTTGGCATTTTGGGCATAAAATTCCACTTTTTAAACAAAAGGTACATAGGGGGGTTTTCACATTTCACCTCTCCCATTATTAAAAAATTTATTGTGGTTTTAGGCAGAGGTATGCTGATGCCCTTACTGTTTCTTTGAAAGCACTATCTCTATGGTTGAAACATTTGCTGGTCCGCCGCCCTTTCCAGTTAGTTGTTCTGTTCCTATTTTTATTTCTTTAACTTCGGTGTTTGTCATGAAGCGTGTTCTCACTATTTCGGCTACATCTACCGCGCGGCTAATTGCTCTTCCCCTGGCCTTTATGCTTACCTCCTCTGCGCCGTTATGGAACAATGTTAGAACTGCTAGAACATAGTTCATAACGGGCTTATTTCCAATGAATACAGTATTTTCTTCTGCCATAACTGTTCCCTCCAAGAAGCTACTGGCTTTAAGCTGTTGCACACTAACTAGTGTGAAGATTTAAAACTTTCGAAAGGGAGTATGTTGACGCCAAAATTTTTATATATGTAAAGGTTTTTGTAGACAACGACATATTTAACGTATGTAAAATTTTATGTTAAAAAATGCAACGGGCGAAACCTCATGGCATCCTATGCAGCTAAATTAACTGATAGGCAGTTTGAAATTTTAAAGAAATTATATGAAAGTGGAAAGCCTGTACGGGTATACTCCATACATAAAACTCAGAAAAAATTGGCTGACGAACTAGGAATCACAAGACAAGCCTTAAGCAATCACCTAAGAAAACTGCGAGAATTGGGCTTTGTTAGAACTGGAAGAGGCTTTATAGACCTAACTGAGAAAGCGCTAGCCACTTTGGGAGAAGAGGGAGCAGATGCCTTCGTTTTCATTAAGGTTTTACCACAACATAGAGATGAAGCATATGAAGCTATAAAGAAAATAGGCGTCAGCAACCTTTACAGGGTAACTGGAGAAATCGATTTAATAGCCATGCTTAGTAGAACAAGACTTGACGAATTTTTGAGAGAAATAGCAAAAATTAAGGGCGTAACAGAAACTAGCGCACACATTGTACTAGAAGAACTCTCAAGACATGAGAGGGAATAACATGAAACTATACGAGTATCAAGCTAAGAACATTTTTAGAGAATATCAAATACCAGTACCAGAAGGACAAATTGCAGAAACACCAGAAAAAGCTGTAGAAATAGCAAAAAGTATGGGTAAGCCAGTTGCAGTCAAGGCTCAGGTCTTAGTCGGCGGAAGAGGAAAAGCCGGTGGAATAAGGTTTGTAAATATACCTGAACAGGTTGCAGAAATCACTTCTCAGCTTTTAGGATCAAAGATAAAGGGAGTAGAGGTAAAAAAGGTACTTGTCGAAGAGAAATTAGAGATAGAGCGTGAATTATATTTAGGGATAACCGTTGATAGATCTGCGAGAAGATATGTTGCCATAGCTAGTTCTAGAGGGGGCGTGGACATCGAAGAGGTAGCTGAGGAACACCCCGAGGAAATAATAAAGCATTATATAGACCCGCTATTGGGTTTTCATAGCTTTGAAGCAAGAGAAATGGTCAAAAAGATGGGACTAAGGGGCAGAGATATAATTCTTGCGGCAGATATATTGAATAAATTGTGGAAAATCGTTGAGGACTATGACGCGGAGCTAGTGGAAATAAACCCTCTCATAAAGACAAGAGATGGCAAAATAATTGCAGCTGATGCTCGTTTGATCATAGATGACAACGCTCTTTTTAGACATTCAGAATTCAAGGAAGTACTAAAGTCTGAAAAGAGAGAACTAAATGAAAGAGAATTAAAAGCTAGTGAAAGAGGTCTTGCATATGTTGAACTAGAGGGTGACATCGGAATCATTGGGAATGGCGCAGGACTGGTCATGGCTACGCTTGACATGGTTAGCTTGTATGGCGGAAAACCAGCCAACTTTTTGGATGTGGGCGGAGGAGCCGATCCTGAGAGAATGGAGGCAGCACTCGAAATTGTTTTGTCAAATCCTCGGGTAAAAGTAGTTTTTATAAACATCTTAGGTGGAATTACACGTTGCGACTGGATGGCTAAAGGTATAATAGAAGCAAGAGAAAAAATCAAGACAAGAGTACCGTTAGTGGTAAGAATGGTTGGAACATTAGAGGAAGAGGGGAAGAAGATATTAGAAGAGGCCAGGATAGATGTATTAGATTCCATGGAAGAAGCTGCTAAAAGAGCTGTAGAAATTTCAAAACAACTAGCGGGGAGTTAAAAGCATGGCTATACTTGTAAATAATAAAACAAAAGCTATAGTACAAGGAATAACAGGAACTCAAGGAAGCTTTCACACAAAGTTAATGCTTGAATATGGAACAAAGATTGTTGCTGGCGTAACTCCCGGAAAAGGAGGACAAGAAGTTCATGGAGTTCCAGTATACGATACCGTTAAGGAGGCATTAAGTGAACACGATGCTAATGCCTCGATAATATTCGTACCAGCACCCTTTGCTAAAGATGCGGTGTTAGAGGGAATAAATGCAGGTCTAGAACTAATTGTAGTCATTACTGAACACATCCCGATAAAAGATACTATTCAAATGGTTGAAGTAGCTAAAAGAAACAATGTAAACATAGTTGGACCTAACACACCTGGAGTTATTACGCCAGGTGAATGCAAACTTGGCATAATGCCAGGCCATATTTTTAAGCGGGGCCCCATCGGCATTATTTCAAGAAGTGGTACATTAACCTATGAAATTGCAAGCAATTTAACAAAGGCAGGATTTGGTCAATCCACTTGTCTTGGAATAGGAGGAGATCCCATAATTGGAATTAATTTTGTGGAAGCCTTGGAGATGTTTGCAAACGACCATGAAACCAAAGCGGTTGTTTTGATTGGCGAAATTGGCGGCGATGCTGAGGAGAGAGCTGCAGAATACATAAGAAAAGAATTTAATAAGCCCGTAGCAGCTTTTATAGCTGGGAAAACAGCGCCACCCGGGAAGAGAATGGGACATGCTGGAGCTATTATTTCAGGTAGAACTGGAACTGCACAAAGTAAGATAAAGGCCTTAAAGGATGTTGGTGTACACGTAGTAGATAGACCTAGAGAAATCTCAGAGAAATTAAAGGAAATTTTAAGTTAGTACTTGATGTACATTTTAGCAATTGATGTAGATTTTGAATTCATCTTCTCCTTTAACTTTTTGAATTTAAGTCTTTTAATACGTATATTGAAGCAAAAGTTGGTAGGGGATTTCCATTTAAAGTATTTTATGGTTTTAGGCTATCATTTAAGACTTGCTTTGACATTTTCAATGCTTTTAGATTGATTTTAGAGCTAAATTGGTACTATTGCGAATCTAAATTTAAATAAAAAATTGTTTAAAATGTTTGAGTACCAATAAACTTTTAAATAAAAAAGCTTCAAACTAAACAGTGCCAACTAACTTCACGGAACCGGAAGTTCTTAGTATTAATTTATTGTAAATAAAGGGGGAAAACAGATGCCGGTAAGTGACCCAATAAAAAGAGAAATAGCCATGAAACATCTACTATATGTAAAAATCTGCAGAAAATGCGGCGCAAGAAATCCGCCATCGGCTGTTAAATGTAGACGGTGTAAAAGCAAGAGATTAAGATGGAAGAAACGAGAAGCCTCCCGTTAAACTTGATTGACTTTTGTCGTTTGACGTTATCAAAATAAATTAAAATTTTATTAACTGTTTCATTTTCGCAAAATTTAGTGGTGGGCCCGGCGGGATTCGAACCCGCGACCTCCACCTTTCTTAATAACTTACAATTCGTAAGGGTGGCGTCATAGCCAGGTTTTCCGATGAGGGTTTGTGTCGCCTCATCTCTAGACCACGGGCCCTCTTAAAATACTTGGTTAATTTGCCAACTTAAGTTTTTCAGTAATATTTCGAATATTAATATTTTGTTGTGCAATTCACTGAAAGTTTTATATTTGGTTGATGTATTGAGAGAAAGGAAGTTATAAGAGTAGATGGTGGTTGTATGCCTAGGGAAATTAAGAGTGCAGAGGAATTCCTAGAAATTGCTAAGAGGGCTATCGAGTGTAGAGTTAAACGTCTTGGCGACGTTGTTAAATTAAAGTTGAGAACTAAAAGATACCTGTATACCTTGAAAACTACACCTGAGGAAGCGGAGAATCTTTTAAAGAGAATTCAATGCGAAATTGTTGAACTTTAACTTAAAAAATAGTCAATGAGATGAAGAGAAAAGCTATTGCTAACAACGATGGTAACGGTAATCCTGGAACTAAATGTTCTTTTTCCAATATTTTACAAGTTATTAAAAGACCTATAAGCACGCCGAGAAGCGTCATAACAATTGATATTATTGAATAGTCTATTATTACACGTACATTGAGGGCAGTGTAAAATATGAGGTCTCCTAAACCTATTTCCGCATATCGACTTGTATAAGTTAGGGTTAGTGTATCAAATTGATCTTGTTTTTCCTCAATGGTTTTCATTATGTTTCGGATTGGCCCCCTTTTTACAGAGTAAATGTCATAAAATGATAGAGCAACCAAAGTGAATGTCAAGGTAAGAATTGGCAGAGAAATGCCCAGAAGAAAACCCATCAGCGATGAGAAAAGTATTATTGCAACTCTTTTAGCCTTTTCAAACCTGGAAAACACCGATATATAAGTGATAAGAGAAGCCGAGAAAAGAACAGGTGCTATGTAAATAATTATATTAATTTCTTGAACACCCGAAATGATTAAAATTTCATCCTCAAGTAGAAGTATGGCAAAAAGTGATGTAAGAAAATAGAAAACTGCAAAAATTAGTTTTAAAATGTTAACTTTCGCTTTGCGAAATAATACGTATAGGAAGAACCCTCCAATAGCAGCTATAGAAATGTAAAAGATCATATTTAGGAAAGCACCTGTTGCACCCATTTCAGACTCCGAAAAAGGTACTGCTTCTATTTCTATGCTTGAAAGTTTATGGATTAGTGCAAATATTATTGAAATGGCAGCTGCAGAAACTGTAGGAGGAACAAGGTGAAACGCTGCAGTTTTCCAGTTCGTACTCAATAAGCTCACCTAGAGTTCTAGTTTATACTCAAACTTTAATAATGTTTTGAAATGTTTTTTAATGGGTGGAAAGTTTGAGTGAAGCATCACTCTCTAAGTTCTTGAATTTACCAGTAAAGAATGAAAGAATGGAGAAAGTGGGAGAAGTAGTGGATATTTTAGCTAAAAAGAAAGATGGAAAGATCATTGGCATACTTGTTAAGCCCAACAAAATCAACAAACTTCTAGATAAGTTGCCTAAAGATGAAAATGGATATATTGCCATTCCGATTTCAGCTATAAAAATGAATGAGAACTTTATATTTTTAAATGAAAGAAAAATAAAGGTGTTGTTAATTCGCGCAAGACGCTATACAACTTGAATGAGGTGAAAAAATTGAACATAGAGATAATATTGAAGAGAAAAGTTGAATTAGAAGGAAAAATTTTCATTACAGGATTTCACGGTATTGGTTATGCGGGATATATTGCGGTAAATCATATAATAGAATCCACTAATGCTGAACTTCTAGGTTATGTTACGACTGAACAATATCCGCCCATAGTCTCCCTTGACGAAAATAGAGTGCTTACTCCCTACGAGCTTTTCATGTACAAGGATTTCATATTATTTCTTCCGAGGTTTCAGCCACCTCCTTCTGAACAAAATGATTTAATGAGAATTTTAACTGAGTGGACCGTTAAGAATCGATTCTTAGAGGCTATTTTAATAGGTGGATTAGATAGTAAATTAAAGGCGGGAGAAGAAAAATTAAGAGTTGTTCCGACTTCACAATTTAAGATGAATAACAAATTGGAGTTAAAGAAATTAGATAGAAACTTATATGTCGTGGGGCCTTTAGCAATCTTGTTAGCTTACTATGAAATCAAAGATTTCCCCGCAATTGCATTATTACCGTATGCTCAAAGAGGGAGACCAGATCCGTTGGCTGCTGCGACGGCTATACAAATAATTAATCAGCTATATGATCTTGATATCTCAACAGAACAGCTTATTAAGGATGCAAAACAGATAGAACAGGAGATCGCTCAGCTTAAGGAACAGGAAGAGAAAGTGCAGAGAGAACCTGGATCATTAGCGATGTACGTCTAGAATTTTATTGAATTATAATGGAAGGTAACTTGTTAAGAGGGCTATATCATGAATATCAAAGACCTATTAAGAGACGCTTATCTACTTCAGCTTAAAGATGGCTTTTTTACAGTTAAAAGTCTGTCTAAACTCATTAAGAGAAGTTATAGTAGAACCTTTTCTATATTAAAAGAACTTCAAAGAAAGAACTATGTTAAAAGTTTGGAGAAACGAAATAAAAGAGAAACTAGGTACATTGTGGATGAAAAGGGGAGAAGGCGGTTTAAGGTTATTTTAACAGCAGGTACTTACGACATCATCCATACGGGTCATTTAAAGACCTTAGAAGAAGCAAAAAGACGTGGTGATATTCTTATAGTTATAGTGGCAAGAGATAAAACAGTTGAAAAAATAAAAGGCCGGCGACCAATAATACCTGAAAATCAGCGAAGAACCATAGTTCAATCACTCAAACCAGTTGATTTTGCGATTTTAGGTTCAGAAAAAGACTTTTTAGAACCAATTGAAAAAATAAACCCTGATTTAATTGTCCTTGGAAGAGATCAACCCGTAAATAAAAGAAAATTAGAAGAAGAGTTAAGAAAACGTGGACTTGAATGTAAGGTGGTAAGACTTCGAGTGTGGGATTCTTCTCCCCTCGCAAAAACATCTAAAATAATAAAGAAAATTAATGAAACTTTCCATATTTCTAATATTTAGCAAACTGCCTTATATCTATCGTTAGAAACACAACGTCACCGTCATTTAAATTTAAGACTTCCCTGAGGCATACAGGAGCTATAACTTCTAGAACGTCGTCACCGTAGTGAGTTCGTTGAGCAAATATTATAGCCCCCGAAATCTTATTGTTAATAACGACTGGGTAACATGTTGCGTCACCATACGTTCTTAAATTATTTTTAAATCCACTTATTTTAATTCCAGAAAACGATTTTAACATTTTTCTGATTTCTAAGTCGGTTTTATTCCTTAATTTTAAGTTAAGTGTTCCGGGATATGGAACGAAACCTAATTTTTCTAGAATTTGATTTTTGTATGGCTCTAACGATAAGTAGAATCGTCCTTCACCTAATCCGGTAAAGACTTCACCCTCTAACCTTATTATTGTTGGTTTCTCCTCAAATATGGCTTTTAGTCCATAATACAGTTCTTTCAGGAGGTCCTCTCCTTTTCTGGTGATTTTTATTAATTGTCCTTGTCGTTTGATTTCTCTTGTTATATATCCTAGTTTTTCTAATTCTTGCAGACGTCTTGAGGCTGTTTGCTGACTTACATTTAACTCTTCACAAAATTTTGTTGATGATATTTTAATTGGCTGTTTAATTGCACCTTTCTTAGCCAATAGGAAAAGAGTGAACCATAGTTTGTCATCCAAGTTCAACACCTTCTTTGACAAGTCTTTTTTTCAACGTTGCAGTAATATGCGCTTGTCTGATTGGTTCAGGTAGCTTATATTTTTTGCACGTGTTAAGTGTGATCTTGATAGCGGTCTTTAATGTTACACGGTGACCTATGCTGACAAATATTGGCTTTACATTCTTTTTTGTCCATACCGCTGCTCCTATAATTTCATTTTTGTCATATATCGGAGCCCAGTTATCTTTTCTTTCACCTATACTGCCGCAAAGTAGTTTTTTAGCTATACCTATCGTTGGGATATTAAGTACAACCCCTAAGTGGCTTGCAGCACCCAGTCTAAAGGGATGAAGACGTCCTTGCGCGTCAACCATGAAGATATCTGGTAGTTCTTTAAGTTTTTTTATGGCGCTAATCATTGGATAACATTCTCTAAATGATAATAGCGTTGGGATATAAGGGAATTTAACCTTAACTATGCTTACAGACTTTTCTTTAACAGATAGGGTGTCATATTCTACTACTACTGCCGCTGCGACGGCATAATTACCTATATAAGCAACATCAACTCCTCCAACTGTTTGGGGAGGACATGGGAAATCATCTTTTTCAACAACTTTTTGGGCAAGCAACATTTGAGCTTTTCTAGCTTTCTCGATAGAGAAAGATTTGATTTTCATAAAGCCACCATATTGAATATTTCTGTTATGCAGAGAACGTTAAAACATAAACTAAATATTCTTTTAGAGATGTGACTTCCAAAGTAGATATCCAACTAGCAATATTCTGAAAGATGTTTTTCTTTTAAATTATACGTTTAGTTTTTCCATAAGTGATTGTATCCCTTTAAGGAGGCGGTTTCTATGTATAGCGTTTGTAAGGTCTCCGCGAGTTTTTTCAAGTATGTTTCGTGCAACATCGCATTTATGTCTTAAACCTGGAACAATAGCATTTGGATAACCTAAGGTTGAAAGAGCTTCGTATATCTCCTCTATAATTCCCAAGAAAAATTCTCCCTGATCCAATTGATCTTTCCGAATAGCGTCAAGTATCTGTCTTCTAAGCTCCCCAACTACGTCACCTAGTCCTAAAAGATAGGGAACATATGGAACATTTAGGTCTTCGGGTGATGGTATTTTGCTCCCATCCAAGATGGATAAAAGTACGGCAGCTTCAACATACTCCTGATATGCGGAATAAACGTATCCGCTAAAGTAGATATCTGGATGTCCTCTTAACTCTGTTGCTAGGTCTTCAAGTTTTTTCTTGACATCTTTTATCATATTTTTTGCGTTTTCTAGTTCTCCCCTGTGAATTGCTCTGATCGCTTCAGCTGATAATCTAACGGTTTCCCTAGTGATTTTTAAAGCATTTTCCCTTACCTGATCTTTCTCATCAAGCACTTCTCTGATTTTACTAATAATGTTCTCGAGCATGGAAAACCCTCTCCCAACCTCCATAAGTTATTGCTAATAATATGCGTAATTAGACATATAGGCATTTATGTCTAAAGTTTGGATAGCATTATAGCAAGTTTTTCTTGCACTGCCCAGGATCCATATAGTAGTCCTCTTCTTGCTAAATCACCTAAAACCTTTTTAGTTTTACTGTCAATCCTCCCAGGTGGATAATTTTCAAGGGGAGTACCAGGAAGGGGCATGAAAATGTGCGCGTGAATCCTACATCCTTTGCTAATCAGATATTTAATCATATCAAGAGTTAATTTCCTATCTTCATCGTTTTCGAAGGGAAACCCAAAGATTAAGTCAACATCGGGAACAAAACCATAGTCAATTAAATTATCCACGGCAAGAAAAACATCCTCCACGGTATGACCTCTATTAATAATGTTTAAAATCCTTTGACTCCCGCTTTGAGCGCCAACAATAATTCTGTCGTTTGAAACATATTTGGACACAACATCTAAAACCTCTTTGGTAACAAATTCAGGTCTAACTTCAGATGGAAAAGTACCAAAATATATTCCTTTAAGCCCTTCCACCTCCGAAATAGATTTAAGCAGCTTTTCAATTTTTTCAGGTTCAGGTTTTCTACCAGAACTACTTCCATATGCAAAAGAATTCGGAGAGATAAACCACATTTTATCGTAGCCGCGTTTAACGGCAATTTTAACCCACTTAACTATGCATTCTATGCTCCTATGTCTCATTTTAAAACCAAAAATTCGAGATGTTTGACACATTTTACAGCCAAAAGGACAGCCTCTACTAATTTCAATTGGAGAGAATAATCCATATTTTGGAGAGAATGGAGGAAAATCGTTCAAATTGACTATTTTCTCAGGTGGGTTTAATTGAAGTTTATCGGGAGATTCGAGGAAAGCAATGCCTGGTATGTTTCTCCAATCCTCTCCTTCGCTTATTTTATAAAGTAGCTCTGGAAAACTTTTTTCACCTTCACCGATAACAGCTACATTAAATCCAGCTTCTAAGACTTGTTTGGGACGAGCTGTTACGTGCGGTCCACCAGCAACTAAAAATACAGAGTCTTTGAATTTTTCCCTAATCTTCTTTACTTCCTCTTTTACGTTAAGAAACTGTGTGGAAAGAATGGAATAAGCAACTATACAAAAACCTTCTTCATCAAGAGCTTGCTGGATATCCTGAAATACATTTGTTAGAAAAGAAACCTTTAAATTCTTGAGTCTAGTGTTTACTTCTAAAGCTCCTATTAATGCCGCAAATGAGTACTTGTTCCATTTGGTATATCTTAGAAGGAGAAAGACCATAAAGAGACATCAGTACTATGATTTAATAAGAATTTTTATCAATATTAATAGATTGCACTAAATTTATTTCGCAAATTCATACAAGCTAAAGATCTACCAAATGCAAGGTTGACTTGATCACATGGCAATGTTGGTGGGAGTTATTAATTGGGTAGAAGAAGAAAAATGAAAATCAAGGAAATCTTTAACAAGATTTTATGGGATCCAAGAGAAAAAGAGAGAAGAAACGATTATGAGGTAGTATTTATACATAGGGGTGCTTATCAAGATCGGAAAACTATTCCGGTAACGATGATTAAGGAAGTAAAATCATCTATGTTTATTTATGTAAACGATGTTGGAGAAGAAACGTACATTCCTTTTCATAGGATATTAGAAATCAGAAATAGAAGAACTGGCGAAATATTGTGGTCGAAGAGGATGCGTGAAAGCAATGAATCCATTTATGAGGATTAAACCTATACAGGATGCTAATAAGTTTATAGATATGGCTTTTCGTAGAGCTTCAAAGGTAGAACCTTCACTTCCGCAAAAACTACCACCATTGTTAAAGGCTAAGAGAAGAGAGGAAGCAAGAGTTAGAAAAGTAGCCCAATTTCTTCATGATAGATTTAATAATATTGTGAAGCAATTTCCAAAGATAAACGATCTTCATCCCTTTTATAGAGATTTAACAGATGTTCTTGTTGGAGTGGATGAGCTGAAAAAATATTTGGCTTCACTACGAGGAGCTGCAAGAGTCGTTATGAAAATAGCAAATGAACACATAAGGAATATAAGAAGAGCTACTGATCCTAGTGAGGCAGCAAGGGAAAGAAGAGCGGCGTACGGAAGAATAGCCTCTTTCGTAAAAAAACTAAATGAAAGACTTATATTCTTGGAAGAAGCAAGATCAAAGCTTAGAAAGTTACCATCAATAGATCCTGATATGCCAACGATTGTAGTTGCTGGTCCGCCTAATGTGGGGAAAAGCACTTTGGTTAGAGTTGTTTCAACAGCAAAACCTGAAATAGCAACCTATCCATTTACCACGAAGACGCTTATACTAGGCCATTTCAAAGCAGACAGCAAAACATACCAGATTTTGGATACGCCGGGGCTTTTAGATAGACCTCTCAGTGAACGAAATCAAATAGAACTACAAGCAATAATGGCTCTTCGCCACGTAGCAAATATAATAGTTTTTATGGTAGACCCTTCAGAAACTTGTGGATATTCTTTAGACATGCAACTTTCCATATATGAAGACATCAAGAAGTCCTTTAATGTTCCAATAATACCCACAATAAATAAAGTGGATATCTCCCTGCCGGAAATGATTGAAAAAGCAAAAAGAGTGGTTGGAGATGATGCTATAGAAATGGCCGCCATAAAGGGAGTGGGAGTAAGCGATTTAATAGAGAAATTTCGGTCTTTCTTAGAGAAAAAATCTTCGTAAAATTGGGTATTAGTATTTAATTATGATTAGTACGAGATTGTAATGGAATTTTGACAGTTTATTTCGACTTTCTTGATACGCCTATTCCTTTACATATTATTTTTATATAGTTGTTTTCTTTTTCAACTGTAAACTTTGCTCCAGCAATGTCTTCACAGAGTTTCATGGCTGTCTCAGCGTGTGAAGTTAGTTCTCTAGCAACTATGTAAGACTCTCCTTTTGCCAATGACATATAAATGATGAGATTATCTAGTGCATGATCATCTACGGGGACTTTGCTTCTTAAAGCTTTTATTAGCCTTTCAGCTGCTTCTTGTCCAACTATTTCAGCTCTTTTGCCACGTTCCCCGATGGAATCTCCCCCAACAATACCAGTGTCTGTTACCGCCCATAAAACTATCCCACTTCCTCTACCTGGGCTAGGGGTCTTAATATCTATTCCAATTTCCACATTCTCATATCCAGCTTTTCTTAAAACTTGTTTAGCGCTATCTGCTTGTCGAACAGCTACATGAGAGGGTAAGTTAGAACAATAAGAAATCCCTCTAATTTCCTTAATCTCATTGAATTTATCCAACTTAATTGGAGAAAGGAAGTCAACAGGTTTGACTTGTACTTCTACAAGTCCCCCTCCCTTGGGATAGAATCCTCTTCTTAAAATTTTAATCTCAGCATTTACCCCCATCTTTTCAAAAAGCGGAAGGAGAACTTCCTTGAAGTATGGTAGGGGAGGACTCCATCTAACAGATGTCCCACCAATCATCCTAAGCATTACCGTACTAGTAGCAAAAGTTAAAACTGGAAGCGATGCTTGAAGAACGAGAGGAATGCTTCCAGCAGTTCCAATATTAATATTATAGTTTCCACCCTTAGGAGGAGTTTTAGGTTTAAATGTTACAGTCATTGACCCGACTTTTAATCCTTCAACTTCTGCATTAACTATGGAAGCTATGAGTTTTACAGCGGTCATATGTTGAGGACGTAGACCTGGGTTTGATCTCTTTGCCCTAATATTAAAAATTTTGATTGGGACCCCAAGTATTGCTGAGAGAGCTACACTATAGCGTAACAGTTGTCCACCGCCTTCCCCAAAGCTTCCATCTACCTCTATCATATTGTTCACCTCAGATAACTAGTAATTGCAATTTCCTAATTTGGGAAATAGTTATGTTTTCTAAATGTGTACATTAAAGTTAATGGTCGGTGCGGCATAATTATTTTCATTCAACAAACTTCATATTTAATTAGCAGATAGGAATTTTAAGGTGTTTGTTTTGGAAGATATGGAGATATTTCAAGCATTAAGAGGATTTGGACTAACGGAATATGAGGCGAGAGTATATATTACCTTATTAGAAAATGGATCCATGACAGCGGCTGAAATTAGTTCTGCCTCGGGCATACCCTACAGTAGAATTTACGAAGTTCTAACTCGTTTAGAAAAGAAGGGTTGGATAGAAGCTTTAAGCGGTAGACCTAAGCTTTATAAGCCTCTTCCACCTTCTGAAGCTGTTAAAATCGTTAAAATGGAATTAGAAAGACAGTTAGAAAACTACGAGAACGTTGTAATTGAAAAATTGCAACCTCTCTATGAAAAACAAGCATTAGTTGAAAGACCTGATGTCTATATTATAAGGGGTATTGAAAACGTTTTGGCACGAGTAATAGAAATGTTTGAGGGCGTCAAGAAAAAAGTAATGATTTCTATGAGTAACATAAACATAGAATATGTTAAAGTGATTGAAGACGCTCTCCGAAACTTAAAAATTCGAAATATCAAAATCGAAATATTAACTTCTACCGATTCTAGTCTCGAAGCATTATCAAGGTTAAGTAAATACGGTGAAATCCGAACAAGAGACCGCTTATATGGCGGTGGGGTTATTGTCGATGATCATGAAGTAATGTTACTTTTGATGGGAAAAAGTAACGTTTTAGCTATTTGGAGCACTCACATAGAACTAGCCACTTTAGCTAGAGATTATTTTTACTATTTATGGAATATGCCAGACACAATTAGGTTTAAGGGTGATTAAAGTAATTGTCTACATTTACTTGGAGAAAAGAAATAATTTATGGGTGTCCGCCGGTTTTACGAAAGAACTAAGGCTAGTGTGTTCAACGTTACCATCGTCGAGTGTAACATCTATTTTACAATCTCTTTTTTCAACATTACTTTCCAAGAAGATTTTTGTAGTTAAAATTCCCTCCACAATTATAAGTGAAGTTTATTCAACATTTGGGAAAATTTACGTCGAAAGATATTTACCATCGCTGGTGAATAAAAATTTTCTATCCACTGCTCGAAGAATGCTGGATAAATTGTATGCTGCTTGGGAAGGAAATAGAGTATTCTTTTCTAGGGAAGAAATATTGCTTAGTGGAGCTTCCGATTTTGCTAAAAATGTTCTTCTTTTAACTATGAAGATTCCTAAAGGCTTCGTAACCACCTACGGTGATTTAGCCCAATTATTAGGAGGAAAAAGATATTCTAGAGCTGTTGCTAATGTTCTTTCAGAAAACCCTCTTCCATTAGCTATACCGTGTCATCGAGTAATATATTTTGATGGCCGACTCGGCGGGTATTCAGCGGAAGGCGGTATTCGTACTAAAAAGCAACTATTGGAGAGAGAAGGTGTAAGGTTTACGTTAAACGGCAAAGTGCGTAAAGAGTATATAGTAAAGTTAAGTGAATTAATTTCTTAAGTCAATTTTATTTTTATTTTTGCTCCTTCCTTTACATTCAGTTTTTTAGCTGCATTTCCTTGATTAATGGAAATTTCAAGAAAGTTACCACTACCGATTATAGCTAATAACTCTCCTTTCTTTACTTCATTATATGCTTTACAAATTTTCAATACTTTCTCCAGTTTATCGTTAAGTAAAACTTTTATTTTGTCTTCCTCACTTATACCCACTTTTTCTAGGATTTCACTATAGATGTTGGTAACTATGTTGCCAAAACCGTCTATGTAGATGACTTCCCCTTCAATTTGATCTTTTTGTACATGTGGTTTTGAAAAACTTAAAATTTCATATTCCTCAAGTAAGGGACCAAAATTCTCTATAGGAACCCCGTTAGCTAAGTAGGCTGCAGCAGGCGCAAAAATATCTCTTCCGTGGAAAGTACGAGAGACACGAGGCAACATGTATTTACTATTTGTTATTTGAACTACTTTTTTTACTCCTTCTCTTAATGCTGCAAGCGTGAGAAGCCCGTTGTCAGGTCCAATATAAAAGCTTCTCTTAGTTTCCATGATAATTGCTTTTCTAGCCGTTCCAACTCCTGGATCAACCACGCCAACGTGTATTGTACCCTTAGGAAAGAAGGAAGCACTTGCCGCCAGGACATAGGCTCCCTGCCTAATGTCAAATTTTCTAATTTCGTGGGAGATGTCTACTATATTCACGTCTGGACATATGGAAAGTATGACTCCTTTCATAGCTCCGACATAAGGATCTCTTAACCCAAAATCTGTCAGTAGAGTTATTACTTTTTTCATTTGGATTTTCTTCCTCCAAATTCTTCAAGAAGTTTCTCGTAGACTTCTCTTTCGCTTCCCTTGGATAAGTGGTAAAGTCTTTCAACTATTAATTCGGGAGTTGATCGTGCGAGATAATTGTATATGGGATTCCTGTTAACTATTAGGTTTAAGTTTTCATCTAAGCCGCTGGCCTCGATTCCATCCACTCTGATGGGAACTTTTACAACTTTCATTACTTCTTCAGCTAGATGGCTTATAAAGATGGCACATGTGTTTTTGTTAGTATATAGAAGTTCTAGTATGCCTGCGATAACTTTTGCTGCTGCGCCTGGCTCGGTGATGGCTTCTAACTCGTCGACAAGAACCAGTTTTTTCTTGGGACTTGTGATGACTTTAGCAAAGTTTTTGAGTGTTGCTTCGAAGGCTCCGGCATCCATAATGCCTCTTGATCTCGAGAAAAGATATATTTCATCGAATGGGCACATGTAAACTTCTTCTGCTGGGACTGGGAGCCCCATTTGTGCTAATATAACTATTTGAGCAATTAAGTTGAGTAACGTGGTTTTACCACCGCTATTTGCGCCACTTAAGACAACAATTCTTTCTTTATTTGTGTTAGGCGGTTGAATAGGAATATCTCCAACGACATAATTAACTGGAATTACCTTAGTCTTGTTTTTTAATTCTAATTCTCTTAGAAATAGGTTTCTTCCATTAATGAAACCAATACCTACGTATTCTTCACTTAACGTGGGAACATTCAAGAAGTAGTCTTTTGCGAATCGCCCCACAGCGAAAAAGAGATCGAAATCTAGAAGTGCTTTAACAGCTTCTTCAACGGCTGATCTTAGTTCATGAAGTTTTAAGGCCATTTCTCTAAGTATTTTATATCTTCTCAGAGCGTACTCCTTTCTTAGAAAATCTTCCAATAGACTAACTTTTCTTCTATCAGCTTGAATTGGCAATACTAAATCCCTTGGAAATAGTTCTTCAACAAATTCTAATTCCTCACCTGTCAGCTTAAGCTTTTTACATAGGTTGTCTTCAGCTTTTTGACATACCTCGGTGATAATTTCTAGTAACTCACCAGATAATTCTGGAAAAACGTTTCTAAGACCTTCGCCTCCAGCTTCACTTGCAACTGCTTCTTTCAAAATATCAAGAAGCCGTTCGCCCTCAATGATCACTTTTCTCTCTGCAATTTTCTCCTTCACTTCATCATTAATTTGAACTTCCAGATCGCTAATTACCGTTTGGAGATCCCGTATGGCAGTTCTTAGCCTATCTAACTCCTCATCGTATCCTTCTCTTACTTCACCATCTTCAGTCAAGACAGAAAGTAGGTTTTCAACTTCGTTAAGTGCGGTTAGGTTAATGCGGTTCTTAAATTTTTCAATAGCAAAGCCGTTGGGAAGGGAATGAATATATTTTCCAAGCTCGCAAGCAGCTCTGACGACCTCATAATTTAGAGAGTAAAATGACACGAGACGTTCAGGAAGTAGAAACTCGACGGAGACTTCTTTGCCAAGTACTTCAGCGTTGAAGGCATAATCTATGGCAGTATCATATGGCGCGCCACTGGAAATAAAGAGTACTAGGTCGTAGGATTGAATGTATTCTTCTAATCTTTCACCAGGCTTAACTAAAAACATGTTTGTGAGTTTATCCAATTCTAATTCGCACAATTTATTGTAAATTTTTTCATCATCAGTTAGAATAACTCTATCGCCTATCCTCTTTTCAAGCTTTCCTGGACGTAGAGGCCTAATTTTTGAAAGAAGTTCATTAATCTCATTTAGGGTTTTTTCATCGAGTTTTTCAACTAATTCTTTGGCTTCGGAAAAATAATTTAATCTTTCTAACATTACGTTAATTTTTCGAGGAGGGAGAGGAAAATACAGAGTTAACTTATTTTTGCTATAAGATGTTTTAGTATAGCCGCGAATAATGTCCAATATCCTTTCATACAGCCTTCTGGCATCTGATGTTTTCAAAACCTCCTCTAACGAAACACCTTCAATAATGGAATAGGCATTTCTAACAATTTTAGTTGCTAAACCTTGCCCAATGCCGGGAACAGACATAAGTTTAGCAATATCCGCTTCCATAATTACCTTTATAATTTCCTCCTCACTTCCAAGATACTTAATAAGTCTCTCCGCGACTTTTGATCCAATACCTGGTATTTGACTTATTTTCTCAATTTTCATTAAACCCACCATGAACATAAATCGTTAATCCAAATTTGGAGTTTATTAGTTTCTAGACTTTCATGAGAAGCAAATTTCAATAACACTTTACTTATAATTTAAATTTTCGACGTAAATTTAAGTAACTTATGTTCCCCGATCATAAATAGATGGGGTTACGGAGTATTTATCCTGTAAGGATGTACATTTTATTTTAATTGGAATATTTTGAGTAAACCACATGGTCTCTATCGGAATTAAGATGTAGTGAAACAGTATGAGTTTAGATCTTGGAAGTTTTAACTATATCTCCTTTATTCCTATACTTGTTTTAGTATATTTTTTGGTAACCCTTTTAAGTTCCGCTCCCACCAATTCATATCCATTAACAACCAGTTCATTGTTTCTAACTTCTAGAATCATGAAACTTGGCTTTAGTGAAGCTGGGCCACCTCCCCAAACACCTGTTGCGCTCCCAGGATTTAAGAGAAGAACTTCGCCGAAAATTTGAATTGACAAGGCATGTGTATGACCGTGAATTAAAACATCAACATTTAAACGTTTAGCTATGGAGTACAGTTGCTTGGGATCACCTCTCGGATATATTCCAGTGCCATGATAAACACCGATATCAAAGTCCCCTAGTTTAACCTTTACACTTTTAGGACCATTAATATAATCCATGTTCCCAACAACCCACTTAACAGGTCCAAATCTTCCTAACATATCTAAGACTTTCTCATCAACCAGATCGCCAGTACATAAAACTAAATCAAATTTCTTATTTGAAATAACATTCATAATAGGCTCCGGTATCATCGAAGCTCTAGAAGGGATATGAAAATCACCAATAACAAGAACTTGCATCGTTTACTCACCACAACTAATTCTCATAAACCTTACATTAACTGCTTCTTACGACTCATCATCTTACATCTATAACCTCTAAGCTACAAAATACTTTCTTAAAATATTTCTTAATGCTATCAATAAAAATAAAAATCCAATGCATCATAATAAATTAGCGTTACTACACATACTCTAAATAAGTAACAATTCACAACATAAAAAAGCCCGGTGGGGTAGTGGCCAAGCCTCCCGGCCTTTGGGATATTTTGTCGGCTTTGTTGCCGGCAAAAGGTGAGGAGAGCCGGGGACCCCGGTTCGAATCCGGGCCGGGCTACCATTTTGCTATTTTTGGCTTAATTTGATTGTTAGAGTGAGGTGAAAATAAGGTAGATATTATTTGGTTGTTTCTCTTAGTTCGAAGATTACTTTGTCCATGTTTGAGTAGATTTTTCTTAGTCTTCCTTCGTATTGTCTTCTTAGTTTAGCGTATGCTAGTTTTGTGATTTTCTTTGTTTTGTAACTTCTTTCAAGCTGATTTATGCTTGCTTTTACGCTTTCTCTTTCAGCTTCAAGTAGTTCTATGCGTTTTATGTAGTCTTCGAGTTTTGGCGCTGCTTTTCTTAGTTCTTCTTTTACTTTTTCAACTTCTTTTGTTGCGCTTATGAGTTCTTTTTCGTATAGTTTCATTTTTCTTTTGTAGTCTTTTTTCTTTATTCTTCCTGTCCTGAACGCTTCTTCAAGTTTGTCGATTTCTAGCATTAGCGCCATTTTTTCTTCGTACGCTCTACAGAATTCTCTTACTACTGGTGTGGGTACAGGTACTGGTACTGGGACTTCTACGGTTGGTGGAACTACTGCGATCTGCACTTTTCTAATAGCTATGTAAATGGCTGTTATCGCTGCGAAGATCATGCTATATGCTAGGGGTCTTAGTAGATCGTAAAGTGGGTTAACAATGTATGTTATTTTAATTTTTAGGTTTCCTGTGGGACTTGTTACGTTGTAATATGTATATATGATTTTGTTTTGTTCGATTTGTGGCTGAAGTCTTTGAACTGTTGGTATAACTTCAACTTTTGGTGGATTTATTTTGCTGTGGGGTGGTAGTATTATTGTAGTTACTCCCTTTGTTACTAGCGCTGGGACTTCAGGGTATATTGGTACTGTCAGTAGATAGAAGGTGTTTATGTTTTTGAGATAGATGTCTGCTGGAAGCAGATAGCTTACGTATATGGTATAGGTGGTGTTTGGACCTAGAACCTCTTTTCTCCCTGTTTTGAATGAGATGGTCACTGTGGTTTTAGTTGTTAGGTTTCCTTTGCTTATATCTGCGTCTATTGGTCCTGCTTTGTCAGAGATGCTTAGTCTAGTTGTTCCCTCTGGTAGTTTAAAATCGAATTCTTCAATATTTGAAAATCCTACGTTTTTCAGTTTGTAAGCTTCTGTTACCTTTATGTAAGCTATATCGTAGGGTTTTATTTCTCTTTCAAATTCAACATATATTAGAGAGTTTCTTGTGTAGTTATATTGGAAGTAAAATTCTTTATAGGTTAAGGGTGACAAGGCCCAAGTTTCCATGCTTGTTTCATTCTCTGTTTCCGCACCCGCGGGTAATTTTATTTCTACTCTACAGTCTTTAATGGAATAGGGTATAGTTGGGTAATAATATAAGGTGAACTCGTAAGTTTTTTCGGTTCCTCGTATCGGAGTTATTAAACCACCATATACTGTTGTTACTGTTATTTTTTCTATTTTTCCGGGGTTTATCGGTTCACCGAAGAGAATTTGCCAAAATGTGTAATTACTCTCGTCCAAACCTAGGTATCTTAGCTCTAACTTTTGATCTTCTTGATTCTTAGCTCCTATGTAACAGAGTTTTTCTACGAATTTTTCTTTAATAGCAATTTTAAAGCTTGATACAGGAATTGTTCCATTATTTTCAATTGTTAATTCGTCTGTTACATTTATGGTACCAAGATTACCGATGGTTATTGTTCGATGAGCTTCTGGGACTATGAAGCTTGGGTTAGGTTGCGCATGGGTCGGTGAATCCATCAATATGGTTAGCATCATTACAGTGATTATTAGTAACGGTAGTATGTACTTTTTTCCCATTTTTTTCCCCCGGGTTATTTCATTGAATGGTGTTGACCTAAATCTTGGAAGTTGTATATATTGTGTTCCAGTGGTTATTAATTTAACGTTCTAATCATTAATATTCTTATGTTTTCAGATAGTTTGAAGTTAAATGTTTACATTCATCACTTCTCTCATAATTTGGCTATTTTAAGTTATATGTTTTCTCCCGAAATGGTAATATTAGTTTGAGATTGCTTTTACATTCGTAAACGAAGGCGAACACTAGTAGGTTCGTCAATAGTCAAAAACTAAGAGAAAGCTTATGTTATAGTTCTAAGTACTTATATTTTGTAGTACAAGTAAGTACCTTGCGTTTCCTTATTAGGGGGTAGATTTTGCAGAAATCTTCAGAAGGAGAAGAAAGTCCATTATAATGTTGGTAGTTTTATGAGGGAATACGGAGGTGTGTTTGTTGGAAGAACAGGCTCATCCATATATTCCTAATTCGCCGAAAAATATCCGTGACGATTTATTGAAAGAAATTGACACAAACAGTATAGATGAGCTGTATTCAGACATTCCTAAAGAGTTCTTTAACAAAAAGGAACTTAAACTTCCACGTGCTCATAGTGAATATGAGGTTTTTAAGGAAGTTAGAAACGTCTTGAAGAAAAATAAAACAGTGCTTGATATGCCTACGTTTCTTGGTGCAGGTGTTTGGCCACATTACGTTCCAGCTGCAGTAAAAGCTATAATCAGTCGAGGAGAATTTTTAACTAGCTACACGCCTTATCAAGCAGAAATTTCCCAAGGTATGCTGCAGGCTCTTTTTGAATATCAGAGTTTGATGGCTGAACTCTTGGAAATGCCTGTTGTAAACGCTTCAATGTATGATTGGGCAAACGCCTTAGGTGAAGCCGCATTAATGGCAAAGCGCTTAACGAAGAAGGATGTATTCTTGGTGCCGAGAATTATTCATCCTGAAAGGCTTTCTACCCTTAAAACATATGCAGAGCCAGCTAACATTAAGGTTGTTCAGATAGAATTCAATAAGGACGCTGGCCAGCTTGATTTAAATGATCTAGAATCTAAACTTAACGAGTTTAGAGGAAATGTAGCTGGAGTATATATAGAGAACCCGTCTTATCTCGGTTTTTTGGAAACCCGAGTCGATAAAATCAGCAATATGACTCACGAAAATGAAGCATTGTTTGTTGTCGGTGTTGATCCTGTTTCTTTGGGTGTTATACGTCCGCCGGGAGACTATGATGCTGACATAGTTGTTGGCGAGGGACAGCCTTTAGGAAACCCTTTAAACTTCGGAGGGCCATTACTGGGGATTTTTGCGACCAAAGATGATATGAAATTTATTCGTCAAATGCCTGGTAGATTAATTGGAATGACAAGGTCTGAGGATGGAAAATATAGAGGTTTCGTTATGACCCTTCAAACAAGAGAGCAACATATTAGGAGGGAAAGAGCTACCTCGAATATATGCAGTAACGAAGCTCTTTGCGCTGTTGCAGCCGCCATCTATTTATCTTTGCTGGGTAAAAGAGGAATAGTTGAACTTGGTAAAACTATACTTTACAATTCTCACTATGCTATGAAGAAATTGAATGATATTGATGGAGTTAAAGCACCGTATTTTAATGCTCCTCACTTCAAGGAGTTTTTAGCAATGTTTCATCGCGAAGGAATTGGGGTTGAAGATATTCATAAAGGTCTCTTAAGTAGAGGGATCCATGGAGGAAAAATCGTAAAGAAAGAGTTTCCAGAGTTTGGAGAGTCTATGTTGTTTTGTGTGACAGAAATTCATACCAAGAGAGATATAGATATGTTAGCTTCGGTAATTAGGGAGATCGTTGAGGAGGGAGGTTAGAATGGTCAAAGAATTTAGGCAAGCTAAATGGTCAGAGCCTCTCATTTTTGAAATTGGGAGAGAAGGGAGAATTGGACATACGGTGCCTACTCCTAGCGAGGAAGTCAGGGAAGTGGTTGGTGAAGTGGAAAAACTTATCCCAGAAGTGTTACGAAGAAAGAGAGAGCCCGAACTTCCGGAGGTCTCAGAAGTAGAGGTTGTTCAACATTACACTAGGTTGTCTCAGATGAATTATGGAGTGGATACGGGGTTTTATCCTTTGGGAAGCTGTACTATGAAATATAATCCAAGGGTGAATGAGGAGTTAGCTTCGATAGATGAAGTTGCATGGATTCATCCCTATCAAGATGAAAGTACTGTTCAAGGTGCTTTAGAACTAATGTATAAACTTGAGAAGTGGCTTGCGGAAATTACGGGAATGCATAGATTTACGCTGCAGCCAGCCGCTGGTGCGCACGGGGAATATGTTGGAGTTCAGATAATTAGAGCTTATCACAAATATAATGGAGAACTTGGAAAAAGAGATGAAATAATTATTCCTGACTCAGCTCATGGTACGAATCCTGCTAGTGCTGCGATGGCTGGATTTAAGGTTATTGTTGTTCCTTCAAATGAAGACGGATGTGTAGATATAGATGCGTTAAAAGCTGCTGTTTCCGAGAGAACTGCTGGTCTTATGTTAACAAATCCTAATACCCTAGGAATTTTTGAGGAGAAGATAGGGGAAATTGCGAGGATTGTGCATGATGCTGGAGGGCTACTATATTACGATGGCGCGAATCTTAATGCTATTGTGGGTAAGGTTCGTCCTGGTGACATGGGGTTTGACATTGTTCACTTAAATTTACACAAAACTTTTAGTACACCACATGGTGGAGGAGGCCCGGGAGCTGGTCCGGTTGGCGTTACTAAGGAACTTGAGAAGTTTCTCCCCGTGCCTCTTGTAGAATATGATGGAGAGAAATATTACCTAGATTGGGACAGACCTTATTCAATTGGTAAAGTCAAAGGATTTTATGGGAATTTCAATGTTCTTGTTAAGGCTTTTGCCTATATACTTGCATTGGGTGAAAAAGGGCTTAAAACTGTTGCTGAAATTTCCGTGTTGAATACTAATTACATAGTTAAAAAACTAGGGAAAGTTAGAGGCTTTGAACTTCCATATGGAAAAGGAAAGCCTAGGAAACACGAATGTGTTTTTAGCGCTTCGCCTATGAAACGAGATACTAAGGTAAAAGCGTTAAATGTAGCTAAAAGACTCTTAGATTTTGGTATACATGCACCGACCATGTACTTTCCGTTAATAGTTCACGAAGCTTTGATGATTGAACCGACTGAAACGGCAACAAAAGAACAATTGGATGAATTTATCGAAGCGCTTAGCAGGATATCTGAAGAAGCCTACAATAACCCTGAGGTTGTCCTGAGCGCACCTCACAACACTTCAGTCACAAGGCTTGATGAAGCAATGGCAGCTAGACCGAAAACTCTCTTTCTAACATGGAAAATGTATTTAGAAAAAGTGGAAAAGAAATAATTATCTTTCTATTTATTCTAATCACTAATATAATTTTTAGTTTATTATCATTGACTATGTAGGATAATATAGTATTTGATATTATGTTTTTGTTATATATTAAAGGTAGATTTACTTACGGCTACGATCGGAAAATTTATGAGTTAAAATTAACTTTAGATAGCTATAGTTTTCTCGTTATTCGTTAAGGGCCGCACTTATTGGGTTTAATCAAGATTAAAATGGCTATGGCGTTCAGTGCCTCGACAATAATCGGAGAGGAAACATATTGGTTACTAGGAAAATTCAGGTGATTGATTGTGATTACATTATAGGGTCGGGGGATGGCCCAATAATTAGAATATTTGGTAAAGATTTGGAGGGTAAAAGCTGTTGCGTGTATTATAAAGGTTTTTACCCCTATTTTTACGTTAAAACTGTAGATGGTAAGGAAAAAATCGTTGCTGAGACAATTGTAGAGAAGTTCAAAGGTGTTGTGGTAAATATTTCTCTTGAAGAGAAATATTTGCCTATAGGTTTTCAAAAGTCTCCATCTAAGGTATTAAAAGTAACTGTTAATCGACCAGCCCAAGTTAAAGACATAAGAGACGATATTAAAAGGATAGATGGCGTGGAAGAAATATATGAAGCCGATATTTTGTTCAAATACCGTTTTTTGATAGATCACGACATTTGGGGTTTTTCTTGGATAGAAGTTAAAGGTAACTATGTTAAAACAACGTTGAGCAAAGTAAATTATGAAATAGAAGCAGAAAAAATAAAACCTATTGAAGAGAATGGAAATGCACCCTTAAAGATTATGAGCTTTGATATAGAATGTGTACCCCATGACTTAATGAGTTTACCAGATCCATCGAGAGATTCAGTGGTTATAATCAGTTTGGCATTTCATCCGCCGTTTATGGGCAGTGAAACAAAAGTTTTAGTTGCAAAATACGTCAAAAAAGCTAACAGTGACATAGAGTGTTTTGAGAACGAGGAAGAGATGTTAAAAGGTTTTATTGATATAATAGAGAAGTATGATCCAGATATAATCACGGGTTTTAACATATTAAATTTCGACTTTCCTTACATTATTAAGAGATTAAAAAGTCTGAACATAAGTCGGAAGTTTGGCCGGGCAGAAGACAAAAATGTAACTATACAAAACGCGGGAGAAAATAATAAGGTATCTGTTCCTGGAAGGGTTGTCGTTGATGTTAGAGCATTAGTTAAGGCTGACTTCCACCTGAAAAGGTACACTTTAGAACACGTGGCTGAAAAGTTAATTAACGAAGGAAAACTTGACGTGGACTACAAGGATATACCTAAACTTTGGGCAGGGAAAAGCGGAGACATCAACAAACTTATAGATTATGCGAGGAAAGACGCTGTTCTTCCCCTTAAAATTTTATTGGAAAAACGCTTGCTCGATAAATATTTTGAGCTTTCAAAAGTGAGTGGCTTGCTTCTGCAGGATGTTATATCGGGTGGTCAGTCTAGCAGAGTTGAAGGTTTACTTTTACGTTATGGTAAAAAAAGAAACCTTATAATTCCATGTAAACCTTCGCAAGAAGAAATTAAGAAAAGGAGCGCGAAAAGAGAAAAACTTGGCTTAAAAGGTGCTATTGTTTTAGATCCAAAGGTAGGTCTCTATCATGGAAGCAACATGATCCTTGTTTTAGATTTCCGAAGCTTATATCCTTCGTTAATAATGGCATATAATATATGTTTTACAACGCTTCTCAAAAATTGTGAAGAAGTCGAGAAATATATTGAAGCCCCAACTGGAGCAAGATTTGTCACAAAGGATGTAAAGGAAGGTTTGCTTCCAGAGATCTTGAAGGATCTTATGAATTTCCGTGTTGCTGTTAAAAAAGCTATGAAAGCTGAGGAAGATCCGGAAAAGAAGCGGCAATTGGATGCAAAGCAATTGGCTTTGAAAATAATGATGAATAGCTTCTATGGTTATACTGGTTATCTTAGGGCACGTGTTTACTCGCTTGATGTAGCTAATGCGATAACAGCATTGGGAAGATATACTATTGAATTTACTAGGAAAATTATAGAGGAGAAATATGGTCTTGAAACTGTTTACGGTGATACAGACAGCGTTCTTATCAAGATTAATACTTCAAGTCTTGAAGAAGCAGCAGAAATTGGTGAAAAAATTTCAAAAGAAATTTCTAAATCGCTTCCTCAGCCAATGCTTTTAGAATTCGAAAAAATATACAAATCATTCTTGTTGTTAAGCAAAAAGAGATATGCAGGGTGGATGTTTGAAAAAACTCAAAACGGGAAATGGAAGGATAAAATAGATACGAAAGGAATAGAAACTGTTAGGAGAGAATGGTGTGACTTAGTTGGCGAAGTTGTAGAAAAGGTAATAAATATGTTATTGAAACAGCCGGACGTAAATCTTGTGGTTAATTATGTTAGAGATGTTCTTCAAAAGCTTAAGCAAGGTAAAATTCCCATCGAAAAACTAATAATGACTAGAACTCTTTCAAAATCACCAAAAGCTTATAAAGCAAAACAACCCCACGCTTATCTTGCCCTAAAAATTGCTAAAAGATCTCCTGGCTCTGCTCCAACCATAGGTGAAAGAATCCCATTTGTCATAGTAAAAGGAAAAGGGCTAATAGCAGAGAGAGCAGAAGACCCAAAATATGTTCAGGAGAATAATTTAGAAATCGATGCGAACTACTATATTGAAAAACAACTTCTACCACCCATTGAGCGAATTCTTAAGCCACTAGGAATCACGAGACAAGAGCTTTTAACGATGGGGAAACAGCGAGAATTAACAAAATTTGTAGGTTTTGAAGAAAAAGTGGAAGTTAAACCGGTAGAAAGTACATCAACTTCCAAAGCAATACTAGAAGAAGTAGTTTGCCCCCATTGCAAAAATACTTTGAGTTTTAAAGATGCTGAAAAAAGGTTTTGCCCTCACTGTTTTAGCGAGATAGACCCTAAACAACTCCTTGAAAATGCTTTAGACGTTGAAATATACAAGCTCTTCTCAACATTTTTAACCCAGCCTCTTGTATGTATGAATTGTAAAAGTTCTTTCCGTCGACCTCCTCTTAGTGGAAAATGTCCCAAATGTGGAAGCGACAATCTAGTTGTGCAAATAGACTCCCCGAGTTTCAAAGAAAAAATAAAGACGTTTGAACATGTAATAAACGAGGAAGGTTTGACTCTTCCTAAAAGAAGCTTAGAAATTTTAAAAACATATTCAATAATACCATAAAAATATTGGCTCAAATAGTTCTGTGTTAGGTGTCTTCTTTTGACATTTTGCCTTCAATAAAATTATCTAGGACGACTGTAGGGAAGATTTTTAAAGGTTTATAAGAGTTATTTGCTCTAGAATCTGTATTCTATATGTTAACGAGCGAATTTTATGGCAGACAGGTTAGATGTGATATGGAAATGGTAAGCCAGAAAAACTTCGACGGCAATTGTAACTACTTAAACATGAAAATCTATGTAGAAACGTATGGATGCGCGCTCAACAAGGCGGATACAGAGGTCATACTTGGAATACTAGCAAAAAGGGGCATAAGGGTAGTTGACAGTGTAGATGATGCAACTATAATAATTGTTAATACGTGTGGTGTAAAGGCTCCAACGGAGTTTAAAATTTTGAAACGATTAAAGGAATTAAGGAAACTTTCAAAACCAATTATTGTTGCAGGATGCTTACCAAAGATCAATTTAGAAAAAATTAAAGAAACTTTACCAGATTATGCAGCTATACTTGGGCCAGATAGCTATGAAAGTCTACCGGAGATAATTTTACAAATAATGAGTGGACAAAAAGGGATAATTAATTTGAATGGAAAACCTCTTTCTAGATTAACTTTACCATCTGTTAGAACGCATCCGGTAATAGGTATTGTACCTATTTCTCAAGGATGTCTTGGAAATTGCAGCTATTGCGCAGTTAAATTTGCTAGAGGACGTTTAATAAGCTATTCTCCTGAGGACATCGTGAAAAAGGTTAAACAGTTGTTATTGGAAGGGTGTAAGGAAATATGGCTTACTGCTCAAGACACAGCCGTTTATGGAATTGATATAGGATACAGCCTCCCACAGTTGCTTGAAGACTTAGTAGAACTGCCCTATGAGTATAGGATTAGAGTAGGTATGATGAACCCTGCCTACTTGAAACAAATAGTTGACGAATTAATTGAAGTATTCAAATCTCCCAAAATATACAAATTTCTACACATTCCCGTACAATCAGGTAGCAATAGAATTCTGAAGAAAATGAATAGAAGATATACAATAGAAGAGTTTAAAGAACTCGTTAAGCTCTTAAGGACATCTCTACCAAAACTTACATTGTCAACAGATGTTATTGTAGGGTTTCCTGGAGAAACTGAGGAAGATTTTCAAGAAACTATTAAACTGTTGGAGGAAGTTCAACCTGATATAACTAATGTATCTAGATTTGCTGTCAGACCGCGAACTGAAGCAGAAAAGATGAGTGGAAAACTGCCGGGTTGGAAAATTAAAGAGAGAAGCAGAAAAGTTTCTAAAATTGTCAGAAAAATTTCTTTACAAAAAAACTTAGAATGGATCGGTTATGTTGGAGAAACACTGGTTTCGGAAATAGGTATAAAGGGAGGTTTTGTCGCAAGAAACTTTGCATATAAACCAATAATAATAAATTCAAATGAGATAACTTTGGGCAGTTTTGTAAAGGTAAAAATAGTTGATGCTAATATAACACATCTTGTTGGAAAAATAGTTTAAAGTAAATTATGTTAATTTTTCGATAATTTTATCGACTGGACTTTGATTTAGATGTAGACCTAGCTTCTCTGCTTCGATTTCCAAAGCTAGCCCTAACAGTTGGGTATAGTAGAGAACGGGAATTTCGAATTTTTCCCCGACGATTGCTCCTACAGCTTCTTGTTTTGCGCCAAGCATAATTTTACACGATGGACAAGAAACCACTAAGCCGTCAACGTTAAGGCTTTTTATAGCTTTTAACTTTAGTCCAGCAATGGTAAGAGCACTTTCTGAGTGAGATAGCAACAGTCCACCGCCACAACAGTCCAATTTTTCTGGATAGTCGATACTTTCTGCTCCCAGTGCTTTAAGCAAATTGTCTAGTTTCCTCGGCTTTTCGGGATCGTCAACGTTTACAATAGTACTCGGTCTCAATATGTGACAACCCGGGTGGGTTACAAACTTAAAACCATTTAATGGTTTCTTTACGGCTGTTTTTATCTTTTCGGTGCCTATTTTATCATGTAAGAAATTTACAGTGTGCCAAAGCTTAATATTGCCGTTGAATTCTAGTCCTTCCTCAGCAAGCAAACTACCAAGTTCTCTTTTCAGAGTATCATCTTTCTTCCAGTAATGAAGTGCCTCTGAAAACGATAAATAACACCCATTGCATGGTACAAGCAGTTCGTTGATTCCATCCTTTTCGGCAAGAGCAAGATTTCTTACTGCAAGATAGATAGCTGCCTTTTGATTAACGTTTTTGATTGGCGCGCCGCAACATGAAGCTTTATCTATATCGGTTATTGATATGCCAAATTTGGGGAGAACTTCTCTTAACGACATTTCGTAGGCGTATTGAGAAGTTAGGATCATACAACCCCAATAAACGCCGATTTCCATTTTAGTCCTCCTCCGGAGTTAAGAGAATCAACAAATTGTTTTTAAAAATCTCGTCGGGCTTCGAAATTTTTGGTAGATTTAGTTGTTCCCTATCATATACTTCGAAATCTCTTGATGTGACCTTTTGCTCCTCTTGAATTAGACCTACTTCAAGAACCGTGCTAACAACCTTGAGATAAGCTTCTGGGACATTAGCCTCCATATCAAAGGCTAGATTTCTTAGAGCTGTTATTAGATCGCTTGGAGCTGCATCTTGAGGACATCTTTCTGTACACTTTAAGCACATCGCGCATGTCCATATTATTCCTGACGTTATTAATTCATCTATAAGCCCTAGTTTAACCATTGTTACGATCTGATGGGGTTTAAGTTCAAGCAGCTTCATCGAAGTGCAACCACTAGTGCAGCGCATGCACTGGAAACAGTTATAAAGTTCGTACCGTCCCTTTTCGATAGCTTTCGATCTCAGTTCAACGTTCATTTTTGCTTCAGACATTAAATCTACTACTGTCATTTTAGGACACCTTTAATCCACTCGAAAGCGAGAATCAAGTTTCAAGCTAACAACATTTAAAACCAAATTAACATAAAATATTTACCCCTTATAGTATGTGTGAGAAGGGCTATCGTTATTTGAACAACAAAGCGGAAATACTTGAAGTTTGAAATCGTATGAAAATGCTTTGGTTGAAGTTTGAAAAACCATGTTGTGACTTTCGAAAACATGACGCGGGTGATCTTATGAAACATCTTAAGTTTGACGAAAAATCGGTTTTAATAATTGGTGGTGGAATAGCAGGTCTTCAAGTGGCCAGTGACCTAGCAAAATTCGGAATAAAAGTATATCTCGTTGAACGGCTTCCCAGCCTAGGTGGCCATGTTTCCCTACTTTCTACTGTTTTTCCGACATTAACCGATGCAGATAAAATAGTGTTACAAAAGATTTCTGAAGTCTCTAATTATTCCAATGTACAGATTTTAACTAACGCAGAAGTAAAGGAGGTAAATGGAACTTTTGGAGATTTCAAGGTAAAGATCGTAAAGAAAGCTAGGCATGTCGATGAAAAGAAGTGCACGGCATGTGGAAAATGTGTTGAGGTCTGCCCTGTTTCAATACCCAAGGAAAATGAAATGGGCTTATCGTATCGAAAGGCTATTTATATGCCGTCTAAAGCTTTCCCGAAGACTTATCTTATTGATGAAGATAACTGTCTTCATTTTAAGGGTAATGAATGTAAAGCTTGCGTTGAAGCCTGCCCTGAAAATGCAATAGATCTCTCTCAAACCCCCATTGACATAGATTTAAAAGTAGATGCGATTGTACTTGCAACAGGCTTTGATCTTTTTGATGCGAGAAAAATAACCCAATACGGCTATGGTACTTACAAAAACGTAATTACAGGGCTAGAATACGAGAGATTAGCTCATCCAGAAGGCCCAACAAATGGAAAGATAGTTAGGGTAAGCGATGGAAAAGAACCCAAAAGTGTAGTTTTCCTGCTGTGTGTCGGTTCTAGAGATAAAAAATATCAAACATACTGTTGCAGAATTGGCTGTCCAAACGCCTTAAAACACGCATATATTTTAAAGAAACAATATGGTGAAAATGTTGATGCTTACATTTGTTACATAGATATTCGAACATCTGGCAAAGGACTTGAAGAATTTTACCAAGAAGTTAGAAGAAGCGGCATTACCCTTATTCATGGTCAACCATCGGAAATTAGACCACTACCAGACGGTTCATTAAACGTAGAAATTTTCGATACAGCAACACATAAGTTGCTGTCCATAATAGCGGACCTTGTTGTACTGGAAACAGCCATAATACCATGTACAGCGATACGAGAAGTTCTCAATCTACCTTTAAGTCAGTATGGTTTCTTCCAAGAGAAAGACCTAAAACTTAATACTACAGAAACACGGACAAAAGGAATCTTCCTAGCAGGAACCGTCCAAGGACCAAAAAACATAACCGAAACCATTGAGCACGCTTCAACAGCAGCTATAAGAGTTATGGAAGCACTCACAGAGCTATAACTGTATCCTTATATATCAAAAAGCCTGATCAGATTTACAATGCTGCAGTAGTCTTTGCGTATTTAAGTTGACATTTTAAAACATTCTATAATCATTTTCTAATCAACTACATCCTTAGTGTTAGCATATAATACTGGTGAAGTAACAATCGGTGAAATAGTTAATTTTTTATAAAATGTCGTTCGATATATCTCCGCTAACAACAAATGATAATCATCAAAGTTTAAAAAATAGCGTGGTGAGAGCCTTGCCTACGATAATAGTACCTTTTAAGCAGATAGTTGATATTAAGGAAATTAAGGTAGATCCCAGTACACAAACACCAATAACAGTTGGTATTCCAAGAAAAATAAGTGATGTAGATAAAAACGCACTTGAGGAAGCGATAAAGATAAAGGAAAAGCATGGAGGTAAGGTAATAGCCATTACAATGGGGCCTCCCGAAGCTAAGACAGCACTTAGGGAAACCTTAGCCATGGGAGTAGATGAAGCCTACCTTCTAAGTGATCCTATATTTGAAAACTCGGATACGTTGGCAACTGCACGTGTACTAGCGAAAGCTATAGAGAAGCTAGGGGAATACGATTTGATAATTTGCGGAGAGATGACGCTTGACGGTCTTTCAGCACAGGTTGGCCCAAGGCTTGCAGAACTCTTAGGCATACCACAGATAACCTATGTAAGAAAAGTTACCATAGAAGGGAATAAAGTAATTGCAGAGAAAGACTTAGAAGAAGAATATGAGACAGTTGAGGCAGAAATGCCAGTTCTCTTGACAGTTACAAGAGAGATAAACGAACCTAGAATACCTTCACTAAGAGACATTATGAAAGCATCGAGAAAGCCAATTAACACATGGACAGCAAGCGATCTTGGGATTTCTAAAGAAGATGTCGGAACCGAAGGGTCAGCCGTGCAAATACTCAAAGTCACAGTTCCAAAAGTTGAGAGAAAAGGTATCATTGTAAAGGCTGAAACCATAGAAGAAGCTGCAGAGGAACTTGTAAAGATGATACTTAAGGAGGGCGTATTAGGGGGGTAATGATATGAGTTCGAACGAATTTAAGGGTGTTATGGTTTTCTCCGAGGATTTTGAAATTTTCTTGGAGTTGCTAGGTAAGGGAAGAGAACTTGCTGATAAACTTCAAACAGAGTTGTCAGCAGCGCTAATAGGCCATAACATTGAAGATGAACGTGGAAAAGAACTTATTAAACATGGAGCTGACAAAGTTTACGTGGTTGACAATCCTCTTCTAGAACAGTTCAATGTAGAGCCTTATACGGATGTTCTTTCAAAATTGGCCAGCGATTATAAGCCGGAAATAATTTTAATCGGTGCTACGAAAAGAGGAAAAGAACTTGCCCCAAGACTTGCAACAAGATTAAACACAGGGTGCATGACCGAATGTTCAAAGCTGGATATTGATGAAGAGGGAAGATTAGTGGTAAACCGTTTAGTGTATGGAGGTTCGTCCATTGCAATAGAAGTATCTCGCGTAAAGCCACAAATAGCAACAGTTCCACCACATGTATTTGAGAAACCTACGCCAAGCGATAGAAC
>JAUQZC010000102.1 GCA_030587435.1 Candidatus Baldrarchaeota archaeon
AGTAAACTGAGGTTTGCAATTGTCTAAGCACACAGAATTTAATAAACTATTTAATTACATTCTTAATTCAATCTTTTTAAGTAGTAAGAGAATAGTTTTGGATAGAATTGAAGGTAAATCTATTTATGTACGCATTATAAGTCCAAAAGGAATAAGCGATGTCAACGAGGCTGTTTTCTCAGAGTTCTTTGGGAAAATAATGACAACAAAATTAACCGTTACATGTAAATGGAACAAAGAGGAAAGAACACTGGAATATCACTTCATATTAGATGATAAAGTGAAAGGCGTAATGAAAGTCTTGGATCTACCAGAAAACATAACAGCAAACATATAGATATCTACATGCCATCCACTTTATCATTATAGTGACTATAAAATCCTCCATAAGTTTAAATTTGGCTACGGTAATTGTTTTAGGTTGTTTGTAGCTTTTTTAAATTCCTCGGCTATTTCATTATCAATATCAAGAAGCCATTTATATATTCTCTGTAGTATACGTGGTATCCCCTTGCTGGCTAATTTTTCTTTCTCCCATTCATTCATGTCCCTTCGTAATTTCTCGTTAATTGGGGATTGTGTGTGTATGCCCTCCTCGTTACTTGCTTTTAAAAGTTTTCTATCATCGGAAGCCAAGGAGGGTATATCGTAGAGTATGGAGGATGTTAATAGCAATGCGTCATTAGAATCAATCTTATATTCGACAATTTTTTCAAGACTAATTCGAGCGACTTCTTCTGTGATAGGAATAAATGATAAAGGTGAGTTAAAAAGAGATAAAGCCTTCTCCATTGCTTGTTCACGCTTTAACCCATAAATTCTCCAAAGGACATGAAATACTTCAAATGGAGTCAACATTGTTGTATACAATTTTCTATAACGGTTTTCCTTTCTGATAAATGCTTCACAGACAGACGATGCAGGATGATCCTCAATAAGAGCATATATGAGCAAATTTGCGTCAATCAATTTTTTCATTGCTAACCCTCACCGAAAAGAAGATCATCTACTGAAACATCTTCCAAGGAAACCGTTAAAGCTTTACTCCAATCAACCTTAACCTTTTTAGCAAATAAATTGTCCCAACTCTTTCGGAAAGGACGAATTAACAACCCCTCTTCAACTTCAACAACCTCAACTTCACCCTTTAACCCTTTTCTCTCACGAATATCCTTTGGTATAAGAATTCTTCCTTGTTTATCAACTTTCAACCTTATCACCATTACCATCACCACTACCATTTTAGCGACACCAAAATATATAAACGTCACTCAGCAATCGAAATAATATTCCTCACTTTCCCAGCCCTTTTAATGATATTCCCTTAGCAAACTTCTCTCTGCCATATTTTCCAATTCTCTCCTCATTTATGTCTTAATCAATCTATATCTAAATATTTCCTAGAGGAGACTGGATAGAAGCAGGAAAATATGAGAAACATAATGAGCTTTACAGTTTTATGACAACCAGTTTAAGCCAATCTTTAGGTTTAACATAAGCGTAAAGTGTATCTGTTTCAATTATCATAGTTGTTTTCTCCTTTTAGCTCTTTTAACAACATCTTCTCTAGCAAGTCTTTCAGCATCTTTTTTCAATTCTTTTCTCTCTTTCTCTGTTTTAAGCCAGTTTTTAGTGTATTCACTTGGTTTCGGAGGTAATGGCACTATAACTATGAAGCTTCCAGCTGGAATAACCACTGCTCTCGTTTTTCTTACACCAGTCTCCTTAGGTAGTGTAAGTCTTCCTCTTTCGTCAACACTAACTACTGACATAACCCATCCCCAAATGTTAAAATTGCCCACAAATATATAAATAATTTAAATGTTTAACTAAATTCTCTGCTAACAAATCAACATTTAAACCTACTATTGAAAGTATTCGGTCATTATTTTGACATAGAGTATGAGTGAAGGTTAATGAATGAAGTTTTTAATTTTACATTTTCTATATACAGTATATGGTGTTGTATGATGTTGATGTCGGGTAAAGAGTATGTTGATAGTTTGAAGGGAAGGAAAGTTGAAGTCTATGCTTTCGGGGAAAAAATAGAGAAACCCTGCGAACACCCTCTCTTAAAACCTTCTTTAAACTCAATTGCAGCAACTTATGACATCGCCTTTGACCCGAAGTATACTCAACTTGCAACAGCTACTTCACATTTAACTGGAAAGAAAATCAATAGATTTACTCACATACATTGCAGCATAGATGACCTCGTTAAAAAGGTTAAGCTTCTAAGAGTTCTAGGTCAGAAAACTGGTACATGTTTTCAAAGATGTGTCGGATGGGACGCGCTAAACGCTTTAAGCATCGTAACCTACGAAATAGATCAAAAACACAAAACAGAATACCACAAACACTTCATAGAATTCCTTAAACATGTTCAAAGTAAAGATTTAACCTGCGCCGGTGCAATGACCGATGTAAAAGGAGACAGGAGCCTAAGACCAAGCGAACAAGCGGATCCAGACCTATACGTACACGTTGTTGAGAAAAGAGATGACGGTATCATAGTCAGAGGAGCTAAAGTTCATATTACAGGCGTAGTGCATTCACATGAAATTATCGTAATGCCTACAAGAGCTTTAACCGAAAAAGACAAGGACTACGCTGTGTCCTTTGCAGTTCCAACAGACACTGAAGGAATAACGTTAATCGTTGGAAGACAGATGGGAGACCTAAGAAAACTTCGAGGAGAATACTTCGACCTGGGCAACTTTAAATACGGTGCCGCAGGGCATGAAGCTCTAGTAATCTTTGACGACGTATTTATACCTTGGAACAGGGTTTTCATGTGTGGCGAATATGAATTTGCAGGACAACTTGTAGAAACCTTCGCCTCGTATCACAGGCAAAGCTACGGCGGCTGCAAAGTTGGTTTAGGGGACGTTTTAATCGGCGCGGCAGCTCTCGCAGCAAAATACAACGGCGTTCTTAAAGCGTCTCATATTAGAAGTAAACTTGTAGACATGGTTTATTTAAATGAAACACTCCATGCTTGCGGCTTAGCCTGCAGCTATGAGGGATTTAAAACTTCCTCAGGAACCTTTAGAGTAGACTCTATGCTAGCAAACATCTGCAAACTGAATGTCACAAAATTTCCCTATGAAATTGCTAGGCTCGCCCATGACATTGCCGGCGGATTAATAGCTACCATGCCAAGTGAAAAAGATTACAAAGACCCTAAACTCGGAAAACTAATTGAAAAATATCTTCGCGGAGTATCAGATGTTCCAACCGAACATCGCATGAAAATATTTAGATTAATCGAAAATATGACCATGAGCACAGGATACCTAGTGGAATCCATGCACGGTGCAGGCTCCCCTGAAGCACAGAGAATCATGATAAGCAGACTTGCAAACTTCGAAGAAAAAATGAAACTAGCGAAGATCTTGACAGGCATAGAAAAATAACTTAAAACATTTATTGCAGGAATTCAATTAAAGGCAAAGTACGTTTTGAAGTGAGCATATTTAAGTTGAAAAACTTTGCTTTTAATTTAGGATAAAGTTTTTGAGTCAGTGCACCCTATTACTTTTGAATTTAATGAATGTAAAATGGGGGATTGGAATGAGTGTTGATTATATGGTTGAATTTTTGAAAAAGCTCGTGTCTATAGATACGACTTCGTCTGAAAGGAAAAATTTTGATAAAATTGTAGAGTTGGTCATGGAGGAAGCTAAGAAAATAGGGTGTAATGTTGAGAAGGTGGTTGATGGAAAAGGGATTCCACATTTGAAAATAACTTTGCCAAATGCTCCAAAAAATGGGAAGAAAGTTGTTTTTCTGACGCATTACGATGTTGTGCCGCCGGGAGAAGGTTGGAGCTTTGATCCATTCAAACCGTTTGTGAAAGATGGTAAAGTTTATGGTCGAGGAGCTTCCGACGATAAATCTTGCATTGCAGCTGCTTTAACAGCCTTTAAAGAGATAATTGAAGAAAAACTTGAGCCCAAAATCTACCCGGTTCTAATTGTTTCTGGCGGCGAGGAAACAGGTGAATCAGAAGAATTCTATAAGAGCATCACTGGAGACATCGGTGTTGTCTTAGACTCTGGTCCAGAAGGTTTATCTATTGGGGCTTCAGGCGTAGCTAGGGTAACCGTCTTAGTTAAGGGTAAGCAGGTTCATTCTGCATATCCATTTAAAGGGAAGAACGCTATTTACCTTGCTGCAAAAATTGTATCATTTGTTGAGAAGCTTGGAAAAGAACTGGAGAAAACTATTGTGTCAAAATATGCTGCTACAGAGCATTATGAAAGGGTACCGGCTAGAGCTAATGTAACGATAATTGAGGGCGGGGTGGCTGCTAATATTATTCCTGGTGAATGTAAACTGATAATTGATAGGAGAACGATACCTGAGGAAAAGGCGGAGGAGGCTGCCTTGGATCTTAAACGTAGAATAGAGCAGTTTGCCAAGGAAAATAACATTGAGGTTGAAGTAGATGCAAAGGGTCTCATGGATGCGTGGGTTACAACCGATGAAAAAGTTATAGAGAAATTCAGGCAAATTTTAAGAGAAGTAACTGGAAAAGAGCCAAAGATAATCGTTGAACTAGGGGGAAC
>JAUQZC010000133.1 GCA_030587435.1 Candidatus Baldrarchaeota archaeon
GAGAACTGCTGATATACCTGTAAACCAGTTTAAGATAGCGGATATTATTTGGAGGTATAGATTATCGAGGCTCATTGTGTACTATGCAGCGTATCTTCTAGATCAGGGATACCAGCCTCTTCTTGACGCTACAACAGCGAAACTTTTTGCCACTGAATCTCTTATGAAAATATCAATGGATGCAATACAGTGTATGGGTGGTGACGGTTGGACAAAGTTTTACCCGGTCGAAGAGATATTTAGAAGCGCTAAGGTTATGGAAATAGTGGCTGGAACCAATGAAATCATGAAGCTTATTTTGTACAGACAGGGAATTAAACTTTTATCACATGATATTCGTCCGCCTCTCCGCCGTATGGATGAAAATCTGAAATTCCCAGTACCGTACTTTAAGGTTCAACCTTCCATAGTTAAAAAACCTATAACTCAAGAAGATGTTCTAAAAATACTAGCTGAGAACTATGTTGTGAATCCAGGACTCTACATGACAAAAGAAGACATTAAAATGTTCATCTCTATTGCAGACAAGGAACTGGATAAGATTTTGTTGGAACTGGAGGGGAAAAAATTGGTGAAACTGTTCAGAGGTAGAAGAGGAGAAATTTTGATGGCAAGAGCAACATATGACGGATTAAAAAAAGTATATCCGCTCGAACACTACAAATGTATCCCAGATTGGGTAAACCCAGAGGATCTGCGCTAAGAACGTGTGGAAAAACCATTTTTATTATTTTTTAAAATATGGTGATAGCCGCCAGTGACATCTCACTTATCACAGTCATTGTAAATACATTACTTAAAACTATTCAAAATATAGAGGAAGGATAAGATTTTAGGAACCATTTGATACAGCACGTTATTTCACTATCTCATATTCATATTCTGTGAGTTTTTTCACTCCATCTGCCTTTACTGCAAAGGTGTCTTCACATTTTATGGAACCTATACCTGGAATGGTTAATGGTGCATGAATGAATGCTAGAACCATGTTTTCAACAGCTTCGTATCGTCTATGCTGAACAACAATAGTGGTTATAGGATCTTCTTCTATAAGAAGCCCAACACTATGAACAAAACCTTCTACATAATACTTCCCGAAACCTTTCTTTTCGACTAGTTCTTTTATCTTTTTTTCAATTTCAATGAATTTTACTCCCGGTTTAAGAGAACTTGCTGCTAAGTCTTGTACTTTGATCATTGTCTCTAAAGCTTCCCTTTTCTCTTCTGAAGGGGTTCCCATGAATACTGTTCTACTCATATTGCTGTGATAGTTGTTGAAATCAGCACCAACTACAATGTTAATTACATCGCCTGGTTTAACTTTTACATTGCTACGTGGCTCTGCATGTACCCTTGGTTTAGGTCCTACATTGACGTAAACGTGAGGATGTTCTGATCCGCTTTTCATCATCGTGTAAATTGCCTCAGCAGCAATTTCGGTTTCGCTAACATTTGTATCAATAGCGTCTATGGCGGATGTGATTCCTTTAACGGCGATGTTTGAAGCTTTCTGTATATATTCTATTTCTTTAGCGTCTTTAATCATCCTAAGCTTCATTATTAATGCATGAACATCAACTACTTCCACTTTCGGGTTAAGCTTCTTAAACAGTTCAAAGAAGAGGACAAAGGAATCTCTTTCAACGCTATAGTCGAACCCGACTCTTTTGTAGTTTCCTTCTCTTATTGCTTTGGTAACTGATCCCATAAGTTCCGGGGTTCTTCTCCAGGTTTTAACGTTTTTGATCCAAGTCTTTTCTTTGAACTCGTCTGCTTCATATTCGAAAATAAATGCAATTGGTTCACCTTCGGCAGGTATAAGTAGAGCAGGTCTGAGCCATTTAACGCCAGTAAAATAGATGAATGAAGATAGAGTTCTTATCATAGATGCATCAATGTTATTTTCTCTCATTAGCTGTTGAAATTTCTCTACCCTCTCCCTGAAAAAATTTTCTTCAACCATTATTTACACCTTCTAAATAACTTAATAACTAAGTTGAAAAATTATGCTATTATATGTTTGGTTGCCGTCTAAAAGTTGCACAGCAGATCATGAGTAGCAACCAATATTTAAATAGTTATTAGTAAAATTATTATAAACTAAAACTAAAGTGATCTAGTTAATTTATTCTTTAATGTAGGGTTTTCCAAGCGCTGCTGGCATCTTTGCTCTTCCCACAAATATGATCGTTACAGTTATTGTACCTAAGTAAGGTATTGTTTTGAATAGATAAACGAGGGCAAATTGACCATACCTAATACTCAAGTAAATGGATAAAGCTTCAAAGAAGCCGAATATGAATGCTCCTGCTATTGCTATTAGTGGGTTCCATCCACTAAATGCAACATTTGCCAAAGCTATAAAACCTCTACCTGCCGCTATTTCTCTGGTAAATTGTCCTACCCAGTCGATAGAAAGATAGGCGCCCCCGAGCCCAGCCAACATTGCACCATAAACTGTTGCCAGAAACCTTGTTCTCATAACGTTAACACCCATAGTTTCAGCAGCTCTTGGATCTTCACCACAGGCCCTGAGCCTAAGTCCGGTATTTGTTTTAAATAGGAAATACCAAGTAACTAAAGCTATTGCTATGGAAACAATTACAAGAGGGGATATTCTTAGATCAAATATTTTAAGTTTAGGCACAGTTTTTACCGGAGGGGAGCTACCGAACGTTTCCCATATGGTAACCAAGGAAATGACACATAAACCGTAAGCTAACATGTTTACACCTACACCAGCTACTATTTGATCTCCTCTCAAATAAACGCTTATTATGCCGTGGAGTATACCTAAACCAGTTCCTGTAACTATTCCGGTTAATATAGCCAGTATTAAGTTGCCTGTAAAGAAGTCGATCACTGCTGATGTTAGAGCAGATAAGAGGAATATTCCCTCTATTCCTATGTTTACAACGCCTGCCTTTTCAGCTACAATCTCTCCTACGGAGCCCAAGAGTAGAGGGACCATAGGTACAAGGCTTATGATAAGTAGATTAGCTATGATGTTCAGCTCCAACTTTTATCATCCTCCTCGTTCTGAGATAGCTTATAAGCATTCTATATGCATAAGGTAAGGAAAATGCTATTATTATCACGCCGCTTAATGCATCTGCCAATTCTTTTGGAACCCGCATTAGCAATTGCATTCTTTGGCTACCAAGTATGAGCATTGAGAAAAATATTGATGCCAACACTATTCCTATAGGGTTATTCCTACCCATTAAGGCGACACCTATGCCGTCAAATCCCATACCGTGCATTGAAGTTAACATACTGTCCATATAGTACATAAAACCAATGACGTTTAGAGCACCCCCTACACCTGCAAAAAAGCCGCCAAGTATCATCGAGTTTATCATGGCTTTATTTGGGTCAATTCCAGCGTATTTTGCGGAGGCTGGTGAAAGACCTGAAACTCTTATCTCATAGCCTAGTTTGGTAAAGTAGAGTATATAATAGCTGAAGGCAATGAAAATCAAGGCAAGTGGAAATATTATATGTATTCTAAAAACTCCTAATTTTAGTAGACCGAATCTAGCTGAAGCAGGAACCTTTAAGGATTCGTGGGGAGCCACAGGATCGTAGAGCTTTGCGGTTATTAAGTAAATGATCATGTAATATATGGCCATGTTTAACATAATGGCAGTTACTACCTCGTTAACCCCTCTATATACTCTGAGTACACTGATAATAAGGCCTAGAACCGCACCTGCAAACCCTCCCATTAAAATAGCTAAAAATCCATTACCCGTGTAAATAGCTACTAGAAGAGCTGTTAAACCTCCAATATACATTTCCCCCTCGCCATTAATATTGAAGAGACCTGCATACATAGGTATGGCAAAAGCAAGGCCTGTCATCATGATAAAGGTAGCCCTACTTAACAGATAATCTGGATTTCGAATACCCCCGAAGAGGAGAAGCGATAGCCCTCTGAGAGGATTATAACCCAAAATTGCAAGAATGATTCCGCTAACAATTAGTCCAGCCGCCACCGAGCCAGTTGTTTCAATTATGAAAAATTCATATTCTGTAAATTCCAATTTGCCTAGCTTTTTACTTGACATTTAACACCACCCATTAAAAGACCCAGTTTCTCTGGTGTAAATTCTTCAGGGCGGCCAGTAGCCATAATTTCCCCTTCATATATTACAGCAATTCTATCACTTAGTTGAAATATTTCGTCTAAATCCGTTGAAACTAGCAGTATAGCTGTTCCTCTGTCCCTAAGCTCGACTAAAAGAGACCTTATATATTCTGTGGCGGCTATATCTAGTCCGTGCGTGGGTTCAGCAGCTATTATAACTTTGGGTTTCCAGATGACTTCCCTACCGACAAGAAGTCTTTGCTGGTTTCCGCCACTGAGATATTTAACAGGGGCTTTAAGAGAGTCAATAACGACTTCAAAGTCTTTAACGATCTTGGAAGAAAATGATTGAGCTTTATCCCACACAATTCTTCCACCTTTGCTTAGAAAGTTCTTTAGCCTCGTTAGGATGGAGTTACTGATGACGTCCATGTCCAAGACCAAGCCTATTGCTCTTGAATCAGGTATATATGCAAGTCCTTTGCCGTAGATCTCTGAAGGAGATCTTCCAGTAACGTCTTCACCCATGAAGATTACTCTGCCCTTTTCAACAGGTCTATAACCTATTATTGCTTCTACAAGTTCTCTTTGCCCATTTCCTTGGACACCTGCTAATCCCAGTATTTCGCCTTCTCTAAGGATAAAAGAAACTCCCTTAACGGCAAGCAGTCCTTTATCATCTCTGACATGCAGGTTTTCGACCTTTAATATGACGCTACCAGCTTCTGGACGGCTACGTTTCTCAGGTATTTTTAAAATGGTCTCTCTTCCTATCATCATTTTAGCCAGGTCGATCTCATTAACTTTGTTTGTTTCGACAACGTCGACCACTCTTCCCTTCCTCAAAATTGTTATGGAGTCCGTTATAGATTTAGCTTCTTTTAGCTTATGCGTGATAAATATGATTGTTATGCCCATTTTTTTGAGTTTTCTAAGCATTTCTAAAAATTCGTTGACCTCGGTGGGTGTTAAAACTGAGGTTGGTTCATCAAGTATGAGAATTTTAGCATCTCTCATCAGAACCTTAAGTATTTCAACCCTTTGTTGAACTCCTACATCTAACATTTCAACTCTGACATTAAGGGGGACATTAAGTCCGATCGATTCGATTATGTTTTTTGCTTTTTCTTTAACTTCATTTACATTTACTTTAGCAATTGATGATAAGGATAGAACTAGGTTTTCTAAGACCGTAAATGGCGGTATTAGGGAAAAATGTTGGTAGACCATTCCTATGCCTTCTTTTATGGCATCCCAGGGACCTCTGAATCGAACCTTTTTCCCAAATATCTTTATGGTTCCTTTGCTGGGTTTTATCTCTCCGTAGAGAATTCTCATTAAAGTTGTTTTACCTGCACCATTTTCACCTAAAAGACCATGTATTTCGCCATTTTTGACAATTAGATCAACATTTCGAAGTGCTACGACTCCGTCAGGATATATCTTGGTGATATTGCTCATTTCTATTGCTGTTTTTTCTTCTGGCATTTTACCACACTCAACCACTCATAGTTAGCCGTATACATTATTCCCATTAAAAGAAAAAATGGTATATATGAAGAGAATTAACCTATTGAACCTTTCTCTAGAGCAGCATTTAGGTTTCCTGCCTCAAGCTGCGAGATAATATCTTCGTATTCATCGTGAGTTAACGGTGTTTTGAACGCAATTTGACCTGATTTTATCATTTCTTCGAGTTCGTTCATTAAGTTTTTCACTGCGGGTCTTATATAGCTCTCTCTTGTCTCATTAACTATTTTTACAACGTTGTCAGGTGTTAGATCTTCTGACAGTTTCCCAGCATCATCAGCAAGTTCGGCAAACCATTTAACACCATCTAGATCCCATATACCCACGCCTCCCTCAACGAGGCCAAGTGTTTTTATCCCTCCTTCCCACGTCCCTTTAATAACCATTTCAATGGCTGTGTAAACGGCTACATCAACTCTTTTAGCTCCACTTAACGGTATGTGATAGGGATCTATCCATTCTTGTGAGGCATCTTGACCTATTGCAAAAACTTTCTCTCCATGTGTTTCTTCCCATTCTTTGACAGCCCTAAACGCACCTAAATGGGTTGCACCAGCTAAGCCGTAAACTACTTTAGCACCCTCACGTAGTAGTTGTTCGGTATGTTGTTTTCCAACATTTGGATCAGTAAATGTACCTGTGTAATCCCATAATAGGTTTGTAGTATTGTCAGTTTTCTTTTCGTAGTATTTAATGCCAAATAAGTAGCCTATGTGGAATTTCCATAGCGGTGGTATGTCCATACCGGCGCAAGCAGCGACAGTATCGCCTCCCAAGACATTGGCCATTCCTGATGCTGCTATGCCAATTAGGCTTGCACATTCTTGTTCTCTGAAAAGTATGTCGACTTCGTTGGGTCTTTCGACCCCTGTTGTGGCGTCTATTAATGCGAATTTTTGGTCGGGGTATTTGTCTGCTGTTTCATTGAGTGGTGTTGTCCATAGGAAGCCGATAAGAACAAGCAGTTCGTATTCGCCGCTTCCAGCGTATTCCTCGAGTACTGGTTTCATGTCAGCTAGGGATGGGGGTGTAAGGTAGGTTACGTTGATTTTGAAGTCTTCAGCTGCCTTTTCTGCTCCTAGCCAAGCCATATCATTAAAGCTTAGGTCTCCTCGCCCTCCAACATCGAAGAGTATGGCGACTTTAGCTTTCTCAGCACCAGGCCCTATTGTTAGGTATAAGTAGATGCCAGCGGCGATGGCGCCCACGATTACTACTGCTAGCACTATTGCTGTTAATTTGGTTATCCCTCTCCTTTTAACCAATATAGATCAACCCTTTTTAGTATTGGCGATAAAAGTTACTATGGAGGAATTATTTAAAAATTGTGGTAAGAAAATGTGCAAAATATACATATCATTTGAAATTAGAATAATATTTGTAATGTATTAAGTTTCTAACTTTTAGCTGAAAATGATCAGTTAATCCCTTTTATTCCTGTATTACGTAAGAGTGCTTTTAATATCTATCCAATTTTAACCATATGAATTTTACAGCCATTTAAATTAATACACTATTATTAGGTAGCTTAGTGCATTATGATAAAGCAGGACAACATTCATGTCATTACTTGATCTAAGAATAAATGTTGGACGTAGTCATAAGGCTTATTAGTTTACTCGTTGTTTTTCACATTGGGTGTATACTTATGTCTAAGGCTTTTCTTGAACAGATTGGTAAGACCGTCTTGCTAATGGGGAATGAAGCGGTAGCTAGAGGAGCTGTGGAGGCTGGTATATCTTTTGCCTCGGCTTATCCTGGGACTCCTTCAACGGAGATTGTGGAGACTCTTGCGAGGTATGCTAATGTGCTGGGTATACATGTGGAGTGGAGTACAAATGAGAAAGTTGCTTTTGAGGCGGCTTATGGTGCGGCGATGTCGGGTGTTAGAGCTTTAACATGTATGAAGCATGTTGGTTTAAATGTTGCAGCGGATCCTTTCATGAGTAGTGCGTATACAGGGGTTAGAGGGGGATTTGTAATTGTAACAGCGGATGATGTTGGCATGTGGAGTAGTCAGAACGAACAAGATAATAGATGGTATGGTTTACATGCCTTTATACCTGTTTTTGAACCATATAGTCCGGCGGAAGCGAAAGAACTCACCAAGGAGATTTTTGATTTCAGTGAGAAGTTTGAGCATCCAGTAATTTTAAGGACAACAACGAGAATAAGTCATGCAAGAGGCCCAGTGCAGCTAGGAAAGTTAAGAAAGCCTGTTTGGGGTGAATTTACTAAAAATGCTGAAAGATGGGTTGTTGTTCCTGCGCATGCCCGGAAGCTTAGATTGAAGCTTTTGAAAAGATGGAGTAAGATAGAAGAGGATGTTAACAATTTTCCTTTTAATAGGGTTGAAAATCCAGGTTCAAAGAAAGTCATAATTGCTTGTGGAATAACCTATGGACATGTAGTTGATGTGTTAAGGGAAATGGATAAGATAAACGATGTAACTCTGCTTAAACTTAGTTCAACGGTTCCTGTGCCTAGAAAACTCGTGGTTAAGGCTGTTGAAGACGCTGAGGAAGTTCTTGTAGTGGAGGAATTGGAACCTATAGTTGAGGATAAAGTAAAAGCTATACTTCAGGAAGAAGGAATGCCTGCAAAGGTGCACGGCAAGGATATGGTTCCGAGAGCTGGGGAACTAACGTTAAACAAAGTTGCTGATTTCCTTGTAAAGTTCTTAAATGTCTCCAAGCAAAGTGTTCCATGGCTAGGAACTCATCAAGAAGTAAGTATTGAGGTTCCACCAAGACCACCAACTCTCTGTCCTGGATGTCCTCATAGAGCAACTTTTTTCGCTCTTAAAAAAGCTGTAAGCAAGTTGAAAATGAAACCCGTGTATCTTGGGGACATAGGTTGTTACACTTTAGGTGTAAATCCACCTTACAGAGTACAAGACACATGCATAGAGATGGGTGGAAGTATAGGTGCGGCAAATGGATTGGCGGTAACGACTAAGCAGCCTATGATAGCGATTATAGGTGATTCAACGTTTTTCCACGCGGGAATTCCACCATTAATAAATGCTGTGTATAACAACACGCCATTCCTAACAATCATATTGGATAATAGGACAACAGCGATGACTGGTCATCAACCTCATCCAGGAACAGGTATGACAGCTAGTGGGGAACCAGCGAAAATAATAAGACCAGAGAACATAGCTAGGTCGCTTGGAGTAGAATACATAGACGTTGTTAACCCGTTTAAACTAGATGAAGCTGCGGAGAAAATTGCTGAAGCACTAAAATTTGTTGAAGAAAAAAGGAAGCCAGCCGTTATCGTGTCTTCGAGAAAATGTGCCTTGTTAGTTATTTCAGATGCTCGCAGGAAAAACATTAAGATACCTGTTTATAGAGTTAATCTCGAGAAATGTACAGCGTGTACAAGATGTTATAATGTGTTCGCTTGCCCAGCCATCCAAGTATTAGAAGATGGAAAAGCCTATATTGATCCGATGCTTTGCGCCGGCTGTGGAGACTGTGCTCAAGTTTGTCCAGTTCAAGCTATAGAGCCTACAATTAAACCTGGAAAGGAATGGAAGGAACTTTGGTGGTAAAAATGAATGATAGATATAAGAATGTTTTAGCTGTCGGTGTTGGAGGCCAAGGATTAATAACATTTGGAAGAGTTTTAGCTGAAGCGGCAATACTAAATGGAGTTAAAGTTTTAACTGCAGAAGTACATGGCATGGCTCAAAGAGGAGGAAGTGTAGTAACGCATATAAGGCTTGGCGATGTTGAATCTCCATTGATTCCTCTAAATGGAGCTCATGTAATTGTTTCAATGGAACTGTTAGAAGCTGCAAGATACATCAATTACGCGAACAAGGAAACAATTCTAATTCTGAATAAGAGACTAATTAGACCCAATATACCTGGGGTAAAAATGCCTAAGATGGATGAAATAATTGAAAAAATTAAATCAATTGGGCTGAAAACGGTGATTTTAGAGGCTGATAAACTTGCTGAAGAAGCTGGAAGCTATGTTTCGGCGAACATGGTTATGCTTGGCGCGTTGCTTGGCAGTAAAATACTTGATGGCTTCGTAAAACTGGAAAACATCGAAAAAGTTATTTCAAAAATGCCTGAACCTTGGAGAGAAATTAACATAAAAGCGTTAAAACTAGGTTACTCTTCCTACTCACAAGACAGCTACTAACGATGCTCAGTACTATTTCATCAAAAATTTCTTTTATAAAAAGGGAAAGGTGATATTTAGCTTTCAGGTCTTGGTCCGGCTTCTTCGATGTCCACTAGTTCTATTGCTCCTTCTGGACAGTTTGCAACACATGACTCACATTCAATACATGACTCTGGGTTTACCACCCATGCTCTAGGTGGGTCTCCTTTAATTTCGTAGACCTTTGGGTCAGCTGGGCAGACATCGTAGCAAATGCCGTGGCCTTTACATAGGTTGTGGTCAACTTTAGGAGCTCTTGGCATTTAGTCTCCCTCCTAACATCGATAGTATGTTTTGTTTAGACTTAGAGGGCATTAATAAAAACTTTGGGGTTCGTTTTTCGTACCATTAACGTACTTTAATTTGATATTTGACTTAGTTGACCTCCAACTACAATACTAAAATATAGTGGTGTAGACTAGGTCATGGAAGTATATGTTAATTGAAACTCGCTTTGATGTATGTGGGGGTTAGATATGGAGGAAGATACTAAGTTTGGTATTGCTCTTCCTTTTCACCCTTGGGAGGAGATTCTGAAACGTGCTAAAATGGCTGAAGAACTTGGTTTTGATTCTATTTGGATGGCAGATCACCTAGTAGGAATGGGGTTGCGGAGACTTGATGCAATGGAGGCCTACACCTCGCTTGCCGCGGTTGCTATGGTAACGAAGAAAGTTAAGCTTGGAACTTCGGTCACTAATATTCAGACTAGGCATCCTGCAGTTCTTGCACAAACAATTATGACACTTGACCATATTTCAAATGGCAGGGTTATTGCTGCCGTTGGTGCTGGAGAAGCTATGAGCATTGTTCCTTTCGGCATACCTTGGGATAAGCCTGTTTCCCGGATGAAAGAAGCCATAGAAGTTATTTTATCACTTTGGGCTAAAGATCCTGTGAACTATGATGGTAAGTTCTTCAAGCTGAGGGATGCTTTTATTCGGCCTAAGCCTGTTCAAAAACCTCATCCACCGCTTTGGATTGCTGCAAACTCACCAAGAACTTTGAAAATTACAGCTAAATATGGTGATGGGTGGCTTCCACTTGGAAGAATACCAGGAGACTACAAGAAAAAGCTTGAGGAACTAGAGAATCTAAGAAGGAAATATGGTATGTCTGGTGAATTTGAATATGGTGTTTTACTTTATGGTGTTGTTGCACAGGATGACGAAACTGCTGGTAGAATTATCGAGTTTCCTGCTAGAGTTTTTTCGGTTTTTGCTGCGGAAGAACTAAAGAGAAAGGGCATAGAAGTGCCCGAGGAACTTTCTCTCGAGAAATTTGTGTATACACCTGAAAACGTTAGGAAAATTATGGAATATGCGTCGAAAATATCTTTTGATGATGTTGAGGAATTTTATGTTTGGGGATCCCCTGAAACATGTATTGATAAACTTGAAAAATGGATAAAAGCTGGTGCTCAACACATAGTACTTGTAGCATTAGTTTCAGAAAAGTATAGAGACATGCAGTATAAGTTATACGGCGAGAAAATCATACCCTACTTTAAGGAACAGTATTGAAAACTATTTTGAATTCAGCTATGACCGTCGCTACCGTTTTAAACGATAGTTTGGATGTGAAAAAATGAAGTGGACTGAACTTTCCGACAAGGTATTTTTTATAGAGGGAGAAAACCATGGTAGGTATCCTTTCTCGAACTCCCTATTTATTGATGATGAGGTTAAGGCTTTAATTGACACCGGTCTCGGGAAAAAAGTTATAAAGAGAATTTTAAAGCAGAGAAGAGTTGATTTAATTATTAACTCTCATTGTCATGAAGACCATACATGTTGCAACTATTTGTTTGAAAATGCGAAAATTTGCTGTCATAGATTTGACGCTCCGGCTGTGAGATCTGTAAATGAATTATTGAAACGTTACGGACCGTTAGAACACGAGGTAGTTGAAGCTATACGTGTTTTTCTAAAGGAAATGTTCGGGTTAAGAAATTCTAGGGTTGATTTCGAATTTGAAGATGGATATGTTTTTGACCTGGGGGATGTTAAGTTAAAGGTGATACATGCACCTGGGCATTCTATTGGTCATTGTTGTTTCTTTATTCCCGATGCAAAGATCATTTTTCTTTCTGACATAGATTTAACTTCTTTTGGGCCTTGGTATGGGTGCTTAGACTCCGATGTAGATCAATTTATAGATTCTATAAATAAGGTGAAAAAATTAAGGGCGGAGATAGCCGTTACAAGCCATAAGGGAATCATTATGGGCAGGGATGCTATTGAGACAAGGCTTAACGAATATTTAGATAAGATTTTCGAAAGGGAGAGAAAAGTGGTGGATTTTTTAAAAGATGAACATACTATTGATGAAATTGTCAATAAAGCCATAATTTATGGGCGGTTTCGAGAACCAAAGCTGGTATTTAAGCATTTCGAAAAAATAATGATAGAAAAACATTTGCATAGGTTAATAAGAAACGGATTAGTTCTTAGAACAAAAAGAGGATTTAAAAGTGTTATGAAAGCTAAGGTTTAATCTACGCCTGTTTTACATTCTTTACAGAACCTATTACATATAACGTCACAAAAATTTAGGTGAGGTAATATGCGTTTTGGGGTGCGATGCGACTTCCCAGACTTTTTCGAAGATATCAGGGAGATAGAGTTAGCGTTCTTTAGTGTTCAAGACTTTCTCAAGCTGAGAATAGGAGATATTCTTAAAGAAGTGAAGAAGAGAGACTTAGAAGTTGTAACAATACACGCACCTAATGCAAAAATACATAGAGTCGAAGAATTTAAGATTATAATTGAAGGGTGTTGTATCCTTGCCAATAGGTTGGGTTGTAATACAATTGTGTTGCACCCTTGCTTTTTGAAGAGAGGACTTACTAGGGAAGATGCGGTAAGGATATTGGATGAAAAGATTACCTCTATACTTGAGGATTACGGGGTAACGCTTTGCTGGGAAACTTTCATTAACGAACATAGACTTTTCAGAAACCCATATGAAATATATAGGTTCTGCGCGAGAAGAGACTTCTATGGGATGTGTTACGATTTTTCTCACATTCCAGATGATCAAGATCAAATAGTTAGACAAATAAGAGAGTTTAAGGATTTCATACTTGTGTACCACGTTTCAAACAGAGAGAAAACTGGTGGAGCTACGGGAAACCCTCTGAACCATATACCAATATTCAGCGAAAAGGGTATACTTGATTTTCATAAAATACTTAATGTCGATTTGATAAATCCCAATTCTTCACTTGTATTGGAGTATCGTAAAGAATTTTCACGAAAATTAAAAGAAGATTTAGAACTATTAAGGAGAATATTCAACCAGTAGCGAGTAATATCTAAAATGCTGTTACACTTTCTTTGCATGTTATATTGCTTTT
>JAUQZC010000181.1 GCA_030587435.1 Candidatus Baldrarchaeota archaeon
AATTAGAGCCGATGGACATTTCGGCCAAGTAATACCAATAGAAGATGCAAAAACCATAATACTCAACTTAGCCGCCGAACCAATAATTAGAAACTACTGCTTATGCAGATGGATGCAAAGAGGAGTAAAAGATGTTTGCTGCATAAATTTCGGAGTACTATCTGGAATAATAGAGAAACTGCCAAGATTTATCCCCAAAAATGTAAAATATAGGTTAGATAGAGAAGAAGCTGTAAAAGTTCTTGAGGAACAGAAAAGGAAGAGTTTTCACAGTATGGTTTCAACCAGTACCATATATAAATGCAATCTGTTCATGTGAAACACCTCAATGCGGAGGATTACGGCTAAGAATGGACTTCGATTTAAAAACAGTTTACAAAGCAGAGTACGTTGCACAAGTAGACCCAGATCTCTGTCAAGGATGTAAAACATGCGTATCATATTGCCAATTTGGAGCCATAAAGTACAGTCCAACCTTAAAAAGAGTATTAATTGACCAGAAAAAATGTTTTGGATGCGGTTTGTGCAGAGATCATTGTCCGCACGGTGCAATAAAACTTGTTCCAAGAGAAGAAATTCCCGCACTTAAAAACGAATATTAACCTAGGTGAAACATGATGGGAAAAACAAAGATAATAATAGATTACACGAAATGCGGAAACGCAACGGGAGGCATAGACCCAAGAACATGTGGTATATGTCTCAGAGTCTGTGATCCAGCGGTTTTCCTAATGCACCCGCCACTCAACGTAAAGGAAGAAAACCCGTATGACCCACAGTATTGGCAAATAACAGCAGTATGGCTATCACTATGTACACATTGTATGAAATGTGTTAAAGCGTGTCACCAAAAAGCAATAAAAGTCATATATTAAGATTTAAAACCTTAAAACAACAATTCTTTTTACATCTCAATGAACTTCCTTCTTATCTATGGAGAACATCCTACAATGCTTATAATCATACGCATAAGACTTGCGGATAAAGTCTATTTAACAGAAGTAGCATAGTAAAACATTTATGTTACATCTACAACAGAAGATATTCTTTTTATTGTTTCATCCAAAAAGTTCCTGTTCTCTATGATTATTTTAATGGCTCCTTGAGGGCAAACCTCAACACACCTACCACAACCTCTACAATCCTCCGTTATAACTGGTTTTCCGTTAATCATGTGAATGGCATCCACAAAACATATTCCATCAGCACAGATTCCACATCCAACACATTTACTGTAATCTATTTTAACATTTACGCCAGGCATTTTCTTGATTCTTTCTGCAATCTTAGTGGAAAGATGGGGAATTATTTTCCATAAACAACAACATGGACAACAGTTGCATATAGTTAAAAGTTTACTTGGAGGTTTAGCATCTAACCAAACTGAGTCAATCTTATCTCTTCCAATTAAGTGAACTAGGCCAGCTTCCCTAGCTTTTCTTAAATGTTCAAGTGCTTCCCTTTTCGTTATAGGACGGCCAAACCTAGGGTCAATTTGCTTTGCAGCTTCACCTAAGAAAAGACATCCAATATTAATGGGATAATTTTTACAGTTGGACGAAAGGCGGCAAATACAAAAATTCATTGCAAAAATATAGCTTGCCTTCTCAACAAAATATTCCGCTACTTGATAAGGTAAAACCATATCCTCTGGTCTTTCAACTTTTTTGTTTATTTCAATTACATCAGCCTTAGGCAAATAATATATTTCATCCCCTTTAAAAAGCATGTTATCAAGGATTCTACCTATAACAGGTACGCGTGTAAGCTTTGCAAGAACAAAACGATAAGGAAAAAGTTTTTTAAGCAACTCAGTAAACCAAAGTGGCCTAACCATACCAATTACCACCGACACAAGATAACTCTCAGTGAATTCAATTTATTTTTAGATTTAATAACCTTTCGTAGAATAGCCTCTTTATTATCTTTAACCATACTCCTATCGTTTCAAATAGCTTAAAAAGCTTAGGAAATCTCTACATCTAAACTAGCAATATCAACGGTTTACGAACGCTACAAATCGTGAACATTAACCATACATAATGTCATCGAAGTAGATCATTTAAAATCATAAGCGCGCGCTAACAACTTCTTCCGCTAAACCATCAACCAAATGATCCAAAGATAACTATCCTTCCCTCTTAGATTAACAGTAGAAAAAGACAAAAACACCTTACCAAATAAAAAAGATGATAGACAACTAAAACAAAAATACAAAAACCTAATCATAGTAACAAGTATAATCAGCAGCAACGCTCAAAACAACAATACTCAATATTAAAAAGAAGACTCAAAAAGACAAAAACGCCTGACTTAAATAAACTTAGTAAAGCAGCTCAAGAAAAATAGCTGTGTCCACAAGATACATCAATCCCGCCACTCAAAAGGAGCAAAATTTTCTTCCAATATGGCTTTAAGTAACATTAAAATTGCGTTTAAATCTTTCACGAGATTTTAGAAAAGGTTAAAAGTTGAAAATATTTGCTTATATTGCATTTTTAAATTATTTTTGTTAAAACATTGGAAGTTACAGTCATGGTAGTTTCAGAGCAGAACTATTTGGAGCGATCTGAATTTACGGTTGGAATTGACCCCTTTCAAAAAGCTAGAAGGAAAGGACCCGTTAGATGGATTATTTCTCATATCCTTTACGGTTCCAATAAATATTTGCTCTTACTTTCTTTTACCGGCTCTATTTTGTCCTCCATTTTAAATTCTGAAATGATGGTTTTAATCGGTGATGCTATTGATGCTTTTATAATGAATGATGCGAGTAAACTCTTGCACTACACTTTTTTAATTCTTCTAATAGCCATTGGTATGCCATTACTAAATTTAATGTCGAATTTTTTGAGGGAAATAGTTGCTCAACGAGTTGAACGTGACGCAAGGTACGAGTTTTATACAAATCTTCTGGGAAAAAGTCAGAGTTTCCACGATTTACAGAGAATCGGGGATATCATGGCTAGAACAACAAATGACGTTAGAATGTTGAATTTTCTTGTTTCACCCTCCATATCTCTAATATTTCAAGCCTTCCTTCAACTATTCGTGCCAATAGTTTTCATCGCCATATACTATCCTCGAGACCTCCTCTTAACACCTTTACTGTTTATAGTATTCTTTTTGATAACTTTAAGAGGCTACATTAAAAAATTAGGGCCCGTCACCATTGAGTTAAGGAAGCAGTTTGGACTGATGAACGCTGCCCTAAATGAGTCGTTAACAGGTATAGAAGTTGTTAAGGGAAGTTCCCAAGAAGAAAGTGAGTTAAAAAAATATTACACGTACGCTAAAAATTACTGTGATGCGTACATTGAGCAGGGGAAAATACAAGGTAAATATGTTCCTCTACTGTTAGTCAGTTTAGTTTTAACTTTTGGTTTAGCTCACGCAATCTTTCTTTATCTTCAAGGACTTATGCAAATTGGACAAATAATCGGATATATTGGTTTACTTGGAACTCTTCGTTTCCCAACTTTTATTTCCATTTGGGCTTTTTCAACTGTTCGCTTAGCCGTTGCTGGTGCTGAAAGACTTCTTGAAATAATGAATAAGAAAACTGAAATAGATGAAAACCCTAAAGGAGTGAAAAAGAAAATAGAAGGAGCAGTTAAATTTGAAAACGTTTCTTTCGCGTACCCTGGAAGCTCGAAACTCGTGTTAAAAAACATTAATTTTGAAGTCAAACCGGGTCAGACGGTTGCAATCGTAGGAACAACAGGATCAGGGAAAACAACCCTAGTAAAACTTATCTCCCGCCTATACGACGTGACAAGTGGAAGAATTTTAATAGATGGAATCGATATACGAAAATATGATTTAAAATGCCTTAGAGAGCAGATATCTTACATTGAACAAGATATCTTCCTATTTTCTACAACCATTTACGAAAACATCACCTTCGGTAAACCTAGTTCTCTTGAAGAAGTTATTAAAGTGGCAAAGGAAGCACAAGCCCACGAATTCATATCCAAACTGCCAGATGGGTATTTTACGGTTATAGGTGAACGCGGTGTAACACTATCTGGAGGAGAAAGACAACGCATCGCAATAGCGAGAGCACTTTTAACAAACCCAAGAATACTTATCCTCGACGATAGCACCTCCGCCATAGACTCGGAAACAGAAGACAAAATTCAAAAAGCTATTTTCAAGGCTCGTAAAGGTAGAACCACCTTCATAATAACTCATAGATTAAGTCAAATTAGATGGGCAGATTTAATTCTCGTCATGAAGCGAGGCGAAATCGTTGCCAAAGGAACTCACGAAGAACTTCTAAAAACATGTGAAGAATACAGGAAAATATTTGCAGAAAGATTTGGCAAAGAGTTTTCTAAAAGTGTTAGCATAGGGGAAAGTTAAAATGATGAGAGGATTAGGTGCAGAAGAATATGACAGAAAATATTCAGACATTGAATTGCTCAAAAGAATTTTAACATATTTCCGTCCATACAAACGTTCAATGCTCATAGTAGTTCTATTTTTAACCCTTAACTCAATTTCCACCTCACTAACTCCGATATTAATGAGAGAAGCCATAAACATGTTAGAAACTGTAAAAAACACCTTTTATCTAATCATGGTGATCCTATTAACCTTAGTTTTAAATTTACTTGCCTGGGTTTTCAACTACTTTAGACAAGTATACTCTTCAAAAACTATTGGAAACGTTGTTTTAGATTTACGCAGCAAAGCATGTAAAGCCGTCTTAAACCATGACATGTCATTTTTCGATAAAAACCCGATAGGAAAAATTGTTTCAAGAATAAACACTGACAGCCGAGACTTCGGAAACACCGTGAGTTTAACTATGCAAGTATTAAGCTCATTTCTGGTTGTTATCATACTTTTATCGGCAATGTTTATGATAAGCTTAAAGTTAACATTAATAACCCTATTTATGGTTCCCTTCATCTTCGCAATCGCCCTTTCATTTCGGAAAATTGCAAGAAAATTAACATTGCTAGGGCAAAGGGCACTAGCTGTAGTTAACGCCTTTGTAAATGAAACCATTTCAGGTATACAAATAGCTAAAACCTTTAGACAAGAAAAGAAACTACATGAAAAATTTATCGAAGTAAATAATCAATCTTACAAGGTCAATCTCAAAAGAGCCCTTTGGCTCAACACAGTTAGGCCAACACTAAGCATAATCCAAGGAATAGCGTTAGTTCTAATACTATATTTCGGTGGAAGCGAAATATTAAAAGGACACATCACCGCAGGAGACTTCTACCTTTTCTTCCAAAGCCTTTGGCAACTTTTCTTCCCTCTACTTTCACTCGCAACTTTCTGGCCTCAATTTCAAGCAGGATTATCAGCATCAGAAAGAATTTTTTCCCTCATAGATGCCGAACCAAAAGTAAAACAAAAAGGAAACTTGAAGCCGCGAAAACTGAGAGGAGAAATAGTTATAAAAAACCTTGTTTTCGAATATGAGCCTGGTAAAAAAGTTTTCAATAACTTTAACCTAACTATACGTCCAGGTGAATCAATTGCACTAGTAGGACATACAGGAGCAGGTAAATCAAGTTTAGCAAAACTAATAGCTAGACTATATGAATTTCAAGGAGGAGACATCCTTATCGATGGAATAAGCATAAGAAATTTCTCATTAAAACATTATAGAAAACTAGTTGGAATAATCCCTCAAACACCGTTTCTTTTTGCCGACACCGTTGAAAACAACGTTAAATACGGAAAGCTTTCTGCAACACGTGAAGAAGTCATTTGGGCATTGGAGCAAGCTGGGGGAGTAGACTGGGTAAATGATCTCCCACAAGGATTAGAAACCAACATCGGCGAAAGAGGGAGCCTGTTATCAATGGGTCAACGACAACTCATAGCAATTGCAAGAGTTCTACTTGAAAACCCTTCAATACTTATAATGGACGAAGCAACAGCTTCAGTAGACCCCTTCACGGAAATCCGTATTCAAAAAGCTATTAAAAACGTTATGAAAGGACGCACAACAATAATAATAGCTCACAGACTTTGGACAGTAAGAAACGTGGATAGAATAATAGTCTTGGAAAAAGGAAAAATAGTGGAAGAAGGCAGCCATGAAGAACTAATGGCAAAAGGAGGAAAATACGCACAACTCTACAACAAATACTTCAGACACCAATCACTAGAATACATCGAACAAGCTAAAAAACTACAAAAATAACGTTTACCATTTAATAATTAACATCAACAGACAAAAGATCTTAGATTTTTTATTTAACTTACATCTAATGTTACCACACGTTATCTCTAATAAAACTCAAAATAGTAACATTTTTGATAAAACACCACAAGAATATAATTTGAATTGTAAATTAAAGCCGAAACAAATATAGTTAGATTGCTGCTCTTATTCTGCCGGCAATTCTTCTAACATTTTAAAAAGTTTTTATTCATAAGTGTCTATCACGTTTTATAAAGGAGTTGAATGTAAAATTGAGTATTGAGGTTGCTGGTTCTGAAAATAAGTTTGCTGTTATGTTTTTTGGCTTGACGCTTCTTATAGGAGCCTTAGGTTTTACACCTTGGGTCTTAGCCTCATACGGTATGTTTCCAGCTCTTTTAAGCGTCTCCTTTTTTTCCTTATCGGTGACGGTTCACCAACCTTTGCTGCAATTATAGTTTCATTAATAGAGTATGGAAAGAAGGTGTCAGAATATCTTTTGGACAGTTTGGTCGAAAAATTTTCAAAAATTTGGTTTTTAGCTCCAATTTTACTGTCATTTAGTATTATGGTTTTTTCGCTCGGAGTTTTAAGCATGTTTGCGGGAGTTAACTATGTGAATTTGCAGCGGCTTGTCGTGTTTGTTCCGGTTTTGATAAGCACCTTTTTGCAGAATATGTGGGAGGAGATTGGTTGGAGAAGGTACGCACTACCAAAGTTACAAAAGTATAATGCATTTTATTCAAGCATGTTGTGAGTGTTTTTTGGGCAATATGGCATTGGCCTCATTTCACCGTTAAAAATAGTATTATGATGACTAATTACCATAATTTCCTCTGGTTTTTCGTAAGCACAGTATTGGTTTCAATCGAATATACATGGCTTTATAATTCAACGAAAGGAAGTTTACTTATTGTAACCCTTTACCACAGTTCCTATAATGCTTTTGGACTTCTGCTTCTCGTTGAACAAGGAATATCTTATGTTGTCTTTCCATTCCTACTATTAACGCACTTTTTAACAGTGATTGTCATAATCGTGGTTTTTAAACCAGAAAAACTCTCATACATCAAACCTGTAACATTTGAACAATTACGCAAAACAGCGATAAAACATTACTAGACGAAAATTTAACAAAACGTATACATACACGCAAGTTTCGAAAACAAAGAGACAATATTAATGAAATCAGGTTTAAATTAAAATGGTTACTTGTTTTAATTAACAGTGTTGATATTCACTCTTCTTCTATTTCTTCCTCAAAGTCTTCGATTAAGTTCTCAACGTATTCCTCCAAGCCAAGTTCTTTAAGTTCCTTTTTCGCTTCCTTCAGTGAAATATCTTTGTAATATGTGATATCATATAGCCCTCCATACGCAGTCCAACCGTTTCTAAGGAGAATACTATGTATCTTCGCTAAATTATATAGTCTTTCTCTTAATTCATCGCCCAGCGCTTTAAGTTTTTCAGAAAAATCTTCACCTAACTCATTTCCCTCGAAATCATCCAGTTCCCACGCAGGTTTACCAAAAAGATGTAAAGACAACTCAACCATATCCATACCTCTACTCTTATACCCTTAAAATATCAGTGAAACATGCATACATCTATCATCTCAAACAGTTAAACCAATTTTATGAAGTTATCTCAATAAATAACTTTCATAAGAGAATATCTTTAAAATATTCCTTAAATTTTGTATGACATAAGTTTAAGCATATCTCAGTTTAATACATGACATATTAATCTAAATTTTCAGAATCACTTCATTTGCAATAAGAAAACGATACAATAACAAACCCATTTATAAAATGCCTAGCACATATATTACATGAGTCATGCAAAAAGGATCTATATTCGGTTTCAATTCTTTTAAGTAAAAAATATAGTGCTAAAGCCCCCTACCACCAAGATATTTCCTATAAAACATTCATCGCAATTTTTATTTGCAAATCTTCACATATTATCTTGATGAAAATGTCCTATGTTGGTGAAAATGAGAAAGTTGCTTATACTTGGAGGATTGAGGGAGACAACCTGATCTTCACCATCTATTACCCCACATCTTCAGAGCTGAAAGCACTGGACCCTTGGACGCAGTCTTTCTGGAAAATCAAACTATATGAAGAACTATTAAAACATATGAAAGAACATGAGAAATTAAACTTTGTTTTCGACGTGAAAGGAGACAAGGAAACATTTTACAAATATTTTGAGAAAAATCTCTCACGTTTAAAACGAAATGAAATAACATGGAAACTTTATGCAATATTTGGAGTTTGCTGGCTAATAACTGCATTGGTTGGTGATTTCACTTTTCGGAGAAGCACTTCTCCTTCTTATCCCTTTAATATTATCTATGATTTAATACTTTTTTCCCTTTGGACTATATTAGCCTTTCATGCTAAAAAAGAAAACATGAAACTACTGAACCTAGTTAAAAACATCTCTAAGAGATTTTAAGCTTTAAATGTTCTAGGCAGTAATATAAATAGAAAACTTACTTCCATTATCTAAATTTGTTAAGAAACGGGGATAAAATAGTTCCTTAGAATATTAATCTAAGCCTTAAAAGCACATTATAAGCTCTTAAAACAATACAAATTTTATCATTTTGTATACAAATCTTTTAAATTCAACTTACAGAAATTTAAAACACTATTTAGAAATCTTGGTTGAAACTTGAAAAGAGGTGTTAAACTTGGATTTAGGGTTAAAAGGAAAAACCGTTTTAATAACCGGAGCAAGCGGTGGAATAGGTGGAGCTACAGCGAGAGTTTTCGCAAAAGAAGGAGCAAAAGTCATTATCCACTACTTCAAAAATGAGGAAAAAGCAAGAAAACTTGCCTCAGAGCTAAACACAGAAACCCTAGTTGTAGGCGCAGACCTATCAGATGAAAAACAAGTTGAAAAAATGTTCAAGGAAATCGAGGAAAAATGGGGTAGAATAGACATTTTAGTTTGCAACCATGGAATTTGGCCTGAAGAACACATTGAAATCGTAAACATGGATTACTCCAGATGGAAACACACCTTAGCTGTGGATCTTGATGGAGTTTTCCTTTGCATACGCGCATTTCTAAGACAATTAGCAAAGTTTCCAGGTGAATACGCAAACATCATTATAGTGGGTTCTACGGCTGCTATTTTTGGAGAAGCTGGGCACGCTGATTACGCTGCGGCGAAAGCAGCAATAACGTATGGTTTAACAAGAAGCTTGAAAAATGAAATCGTCTCGCTAGCACGTCTAGGCAGGGTTAATGCCGTTTGTCCAGGCTGGACAGTTACACCTATGGCTGAAAAACATCTTAAAGATGAAAAACTGGTTAAAAGAATTTTGAAAACGATTCCTTTGAGAAAAGTTGCTCAACCCGAAGATATCGCATATATTATAGCTTTCTTGGCGTCAGATAAGGTTTCAGGCCACATCTCAGGTCAAATAATAACGGTGGCAGGCGGAATGGAGGGAAGAGTTCTTTTTGAAGACGAAGAAATAGATTTAAGCAAAATTACAAATAAGTAATTTTATTTTAAAATAAATGCCTTTCTTACTATTATTTATTGTTCTTCTTTTCTCTTCATGTTTCTATTAAGTTCCTAAGGCAATCTTCTAACTAGAGATCTCTAGGTTCTCTTGCTCTCTTTAGTGAAATGTATCGTAATATGTGATAACGTATAAACCCAATGACGGCTTATTTATCTTTATAACAGAGCTGTGGATGTAGTGGATTAAGGAGCTTGTTAATAAGATTTTAAGCTACTTCAAGTACTTCTGTGAAGTATTTTGTTTCTGAGGTGAAATAGAGATTATATATTGGCGTCTTAGGTTGAACTCCGTAAATAAAGTGGCATCCATCTCTATAGAATGTTTTAAAGACCTTGTCTGCCTGTTTTCTTAATGAAGGCAGGCTTTTCAAATCCTCATATGCTATGGCTAGAACTATGTCTTTGTTTTTCTTTCCTTCCGATACTAAAATATTTGCAATATATTTTGCTTTCTCAGCCTCGAAGCTGGACTCTAATGCGTCAAGAGAAAACATAATAATACTTTTCCTCCCATTTCCATGAATAGTTTCTAAAATGTCTAAAAGTGTTTTTTCAAAGATTTTTATGAAGTTTTCATTTGGAATCAGAACCTTTATTTTATCTGCATTTTCCCCTAAGATTTTTTGATATATCTCTGGTAAATCTTCACTGTAAACATACGATGGCGGAATTTGAACCACATTGAAATTTTTGGTTGCAAGACCAACTGCAGCTCTTAAAGTAGCTAGTACAGCTATTGTTTTTGGTGTTGTTTCCTCTACTTCCCATAGGATGAAGTCTCCTGGTTGCAGCTTTCCTGAAATTTTTTCAGAAATTAGAAAATTCGTTGCCGGCTGATCCATTGCACTTTTTATTCTAGCAATTTCATTTGAAAACTCTTTCAATCTATAAATTGCGTCCTCAAGAGATGGAATGACTGTTTGATGAGCTACAGTAAATCTACCCCCAACAAGCGTAAACGGTATAACCGGGTTTTGTATTTTAATGGCTCTTAGTTTTTCTATATGCATTTCTCTGTAAACTCTCCCATTAATTAACATACATGCCAGATTTATTACTCCATCTGCCAGATAATCTAGCTTTGTCTTTCCAGGTTGCTCTGTAACAACAATAGCTTTAGCTTTAGTTTTTCTAATAAAATCTGCAAAATCGCGCATAAAAGTTGAAACACTAACGTTTAAAGTTTCACATACGGCATCAATGCTATCAATGACGATGAACGGTTCTTTGCGGCTCTTTACGTGGCTGGTTTTAATATATAGTTCTCGTAGAAATTCTGGAATGGTAGAAAATAAGATTGCTTCATGAATATTTGATTTTTGAGGGGAATATGACGAGGTGGCATCAATAACGTTTTGCAATGAGAGGTACTTACTTATGTGTGGATACTGTTTAAATATAACCTCTGGGTCAACTCTTGTCGAAAAATAGAATCCGCAGCTTTTTTCTGCTAAATTTATTAAGCATTCGAAGGAAAAAATTGTTTTCCCGGTACCAGCATCGCCTTTTACAAGCAAAATATTGTTACCGTCGATATTAAAAAATTCCTTTATAATTTCGGGGACTCCCGGCACCGTAATCGCCTTGAACTAATTATTAGTTTGGTGCCATGGAGGGCTGTCACTCTCATAAATGTAATAATATCTATTACTACTTTTACTTCAATTTTAATAAGTGTTTCGAAAAATAAAACATATCAAGTACTACGTAATTAACAAACACGTTTACGTTATTAAATTAAGAATAACAATTCCCTTTACATATCTGTACCATAAGAAACGTATTTATGGCCATCTAACATTCCTTTTAATTCCCCAACAGTTATCCACTCTTTCACTAAAGGTATTAACAGGTAAGGTGGCAAACCGTATGTTTCAGCAGTTTTCCTCAAGTCCACCACTGTACCACTGGGTTTCCCTCTAAGCAATTCGTTTTTAATCACCATTAATGTAGTTGGACTAGACAATGTTTCCCTACCTTTCGAAGCTAAAAAGTAAAGCTGCAACCCTATAAGTATTAAACCAATATCGCCAATAAAACTGAGAAATATGACGTTGAGAAGTATTTGCAACACTGCACCTAAGCGAATCAAATTAGACCTATTTAGCTCTCCAAAATGCCAGAAAGCTATAGCCAACATGATATTTCCTACGAGCACTATAAGACCTGCAACATTCGAAAATAAAATTGTAAAAAGGAAAGCAAAAGGATTAAATATTGTATGGGGTTCTGCACCAAAACCTGTAAGTACGCTAAATAGCAAAAATCCCATGATTAAATTAAAAATCAACCCCGCTATAATTACTATAGGCCCCGTGCTAAACAAATCATCTCCACTTACATTCTTCAGTCCGCGGATTTTAATTAAAGCAACTATATAGATGATCACGATAGGTGCAAACAAAATACTAACCGGAGAAATTGGAAAACTAGGATTAAAACTTTGAGTTACCATGAAAACAAAGAAAAGCCCGTGAACCACAAATCCAAAAACACCCGCTGCAACAACCCATTTTCCCACGTTGCAAACAGTCTCATTAAATTCTTCAATCGATGCCGCAAACGTAGGGTACATGTAGACGCCTCCTAGCAAACCTCAAATAAATAGACGAAGCAAAACTTAAAACTGTATGCCTTAAAATCAAAACTCCTTCTCCATTAATAAAATGTTAATAAGTTTCACCTTACAAACATCAAAATTTCAAATACTCTCGATTATACAGCTGATGAATCTATAGAACTTTGATTTATCAAAACATGTAGATATTTAAATTTAAAAGCGGGGACAATTTAAGTGAAATTGTTAATAGCGACATTTAACCACCAACGGTGTTACCATATGATTATAGTGAAATCAAAAAATGGAATACCACTAAGACTTACGGACGAAAGATGGAAACACATAATCACTTCCCATCTAGACATGGTAAGCAATAAAGAAAACTTCTAGAAACGGTTAAAGACCCTGATATGATATTAAAAGGTGTCAGTGATGAACTAAGAGCCATAAATTTTTCCAGCAAACACGTCTTGGACCGAAATATCTTGTTGTAGCGTACAAAGAATTAAGTAAGGAAAACGGGTTTATTATAACAGCATATAAAACTTCAAGAATAAATAAAATCACTAGAAGGGGTATAATATGGAAGAAGTTGAGGTGTTAAAAATTATTCCATATATTTTAAGATTCTCTCATAAAAAAATGTGGATAGATTGTGATGAAGAAGCCGATGTGATTTATATAAGTTTTGTCTACCCCCCAAAAGCCGTAGAACACGAAGAAGATGAAAATGGAATAATAAAAAACTACGATAAAAATGGAAACCTTGTAGGTTTAACCATAATAGAGGCAAAAAGATTTCTTAAAGAAAATAGAAACAATTTTTAATCAACAGGTGATACTTATGAATCATAAAGATCACCAAAATGTAAAAGAACGAAAAGAAAAACGCACAAGATTTTACACCATACTATAAAATTACATTAAGCTACCTATACTATTTATAGTTGAAATTTGATGGTTGCAATCTTAAACTTGAGTTCAGGGCAACTTTTCATTAAATTTAAAACAGTATTGAAAGTGTTTTTGCATATTTCTATTGTTTCATTTTTCCTCCAAAGCCACGCAGCATCAATATGAGAATGCCCCGCAATGAAAACTTTCGGCTTCAAAAACCACCAGCGTTTCACACTCATCCCTATTTAGCAAAGCACTTATAATTAAACAATAATGTTTTAAAATTTGGGAACAACATTACTTCCAAGTCTAAGCACAAATTAAACTGCTACATGAATGTCTTTTGCCGTATTTTCCTTTAAGCGCATCGAAATCGGGATCCGTTTCTACATATTGAAATACTATAAGCCCCAATATTAAAAAACAGTGTAGAATGGGCCCCCAAATATAGTGGCCTATTCCAGGTAAATCCAAATATATCCTCCAATACTCAGTGAGAATGCTTGAAAATATTTAGGGAATACTTTCAAAGCCAGTGTACATACCAGCTCTACTCTCCCCGGTTATGATTTCATCTACATGTGCTACGTTTGCAACTATTCCAATGCAGCACATTAAACAATTAGAATTAATATTAAAAATCTACAAAACACCGATAAAAATATATAACATTATATCATAGTAAAGCGACATGCTTAGAGAACTAATCCTAATATTTAAATGGATTCAACTGGCCAGCCCACTTATTAAGCCAACCCTACTAACCCTAAGCCTATCAACCGTAGGCATCGCAAAAAACTTTAACTCGCATAGAAAAATGCGCAT
>JAUQZC010000175.1 GCA_030587435.1 Candidatus Baldrarchaeota archaeon
AGTTGCAGAAGCAAGCGTGATTGCAGGCGAGACTGATACAGAGGATAACATTTCAACCATAGTGATATTTGTGGAAAAGAAAAGCATATGCAACGCAGGTTCATTAGAGGAAACCCGTTTAAGTAATTTTAATACAATTAACTCTGTTTCAATGCTGGAATTCTAATTTGGTGAGCTTGGAGGACTTATATCCAAAAGGGCTCGAGTCTTTTCATGAAATATAATTATGTCGTCTTTCATCTTGCTAGATTCCCGCAAATTTTACGGAAAGTATAATAGAAAAGGGTGTCTCAGCTTGAAAATGACTGCCAGAAAGCTGTCTAAGTGACATAAAGTCTAAACAATCATAGTATCATTTGATTACCGCCGAGTCGCGCCTTATTTCTCTCTAGCGCAGAACAACTCAGCGGTAAAACATTAAATGTTAATGAATCAAATGTGAAAAGTTTTATTGCTTTCGTTTCGTTGAATCTGAAGATTTAGTCGTCGTCTCTTTTGTTTCGTCCTATTGAGCTCAGTTTCAATTTAGTTAATTGGCTTTGGCAGCGGAGTTGTAGCTATAGTCCATTCTATTCATGCACCCGTAGCAAAATCAGTGTTATTGCAAGCGATACTGGTGTTGCGACTAAAAGAGATGCGCGTTTAAGCATTAAAACCGTAAATTTAAGAGTAAACTTTTTATTTTGTGTATTTTTGTTGTTCTTTAAAACGAAAATATTTATTAAATCGCATGTCTTAAGACATGATGATGAATCATGACTATGCAAGCTCTATCTCCAAACGCAAACCAACGTCAGCTCATTCTTATTCTAATTTTCATCTTGGCATTTAGCGCAGTTTTCTTGGTGTATGCTACCGTCACTGGAATGTTCGAAGTCACCAATACTGGATATGTGAAAGCCATCGGTGTAGAAGTCTATTTTGACGAAGGATGCACAAGTGAGGCGAGTTCAATCGATTGGGGGTATCTATCGCCTGGGGAAAGGAAGACCATAATCGTTTATGTCAGAAATAACGGAACAGTCCCCATGACTCTCTCGCATACTGTTCAAAACTGGAACCCCGCCGATGCACAAAATTACATAACGTTTAGCTGGGATGGAGAAGGCAAAACCGTTGACGCCGGCGAAGTTATCGCAGTAAACCTTTCATTAAACGTAGCTGAGAATATTACTGGAATAGAAAGTTTCTCATTTGAGCTGATAATAATTGGAACTGAATCTTAAAATTTCAAGGTTTAACCTCCGATCTAGGCATCACCCAGCCGCGCATTCATGGCAACAGCGCGGAACAGCTGGATGAAGATACTTAAAATAAAGTGTAAGGAATGTTCATCTAGAATTAAATGCTTTATTGGCAGTCATCTTGTAGATAGACTTCTGAAAATGGTTTGGCAACAATTATTAAGCAATGAACGGCTAACAAAAATTTTAAGGTATCACGGTTAAAGCGAAGCCAGATATTAATGGAACAGCCCAAATTATCGTTAATTGGCAGGGGGAAGCACTCGACGAGCATTCCGACCGTGGCTCCAACGAAGGCTTTGGTTGGATTTAGAAATGCGGCGGCTCCAAGAAAAGCGAAGATAATGCCTACGATTGTTCCTTCGATATGCTTAGCTTTATTAAAGGGGTAAGCTGTTTTGCCGAGAAGCTTACCTAATATGGAAGCTGATCCATCGCCTAACGTCAATATGGCTATTGTGGCGTAGGCAATGTTTTGGGAGAATATTAAGAGCGAAAGTGCTATACCCAAAGCATAAAATATTGGGGCTAAGGCGAACTCGTACAATTCAAGTTTTCTTGAAACTTCGAATGGTATGTAACGCCATTTTGGCAGTAATACACCTTCTACATCAAATACTACAAGTAATTTCTTCATAACTTAACTAATTCCCTTGAAGTTGCCTTAAGATTTTATTTCTCTATACTCTCCTAGTCTGTTAGCGTTGATTAGAACGGGTAGAAAATTCGTATGATAACTGTTATCATGAAGCCTATACCCAAAACTAATGCTGTCAATCTTAACCTTTTCTTTTCTAATAGTATGTTTCCGGCGTATTCTGTTGTTGCAGATAGAAGCTCTGATGTAATTAATAAGATGATGGCCATCACGGCCAGCCAAAGGCTTATATCCGACATTGAAAGTGGGAACTTCATTTTTAGCCTCCTATAAAGCGACACCACACTTCAACCGTTTTGTTGTCAGGGGAGAAATTGTCCTTATCGATTGTAACAATTTTTCCGGTTGCTTTCGCTGTTGCACATATTATGGCGCTTATTAACGGACAGCCTAAAAGATGTACGCTTTTTAGGTTTCTTTCTTTACTGTAAAGATCGCTATAGGTTGAATCGGAGATTTTTATGTAAACTCCGTTTTCCTCGGTTTTTATTTCCATTTCTTTTGCAACTTGCAAGTCTTCAGTGAGAACCTTCGGAAGATTTTCGCATAAACTGTTTAAATCAAGTTTTGTTAAGTCTTTTCTTAATTCTCTTTCTATTTGGGTTAAGAGACCTAAGCCCGGTGGTGCCACGCATATTCCCTTTGGGTTTTTTAGCAGAAATTTGTTTTTCGCCATTTCCTCAATCGAAGGTATGCTCGAACCTTTGTCTGCCGAGATAAAAACCTTCATTTCTTTTAGTCCCCTAAGGTATTCAGGCAAGTAGACATCCTTCGGATAAGGCGGTATATAGTAACTTTTGCCTTTGAATTTCAAGTCCTTAATTATTCTGTCAAGAGTTAAGTAAGATGAAAGTGACGCCGAATGTAGTAGTTCGCTTCTAACGTATCTCACTGGCTTTATAAAGAGGAATAGGGCTCCCCAAAACGTTAACCCTAAACCGATAAAGGCTAAAATTTGCGATTCTTTAAGTATTGAGAAAATAAGCGACAAAACTCCCAGAATTACGAAGGCCAATCCAATTTTTCCCGACGGAACAGGCCTTATTTTTTTAATTTCAGATTTTAAACTTTCGACTTGTAGCTGTAGTTCTCTTACTTGTTCTAGTAGGTATTCAGTAGTCAGTATTTCAGTTACTTTCTCTTCTTCACTTTTAGATTCCATATTTTTTCAACACAAAGTGATGAATACCAGCTTTTAAACTTTCTATAAGTCTAATATGAACAGATTTTCCATACGAGCTTCGGATTATTGTCAATAGACAATATTTCCCTTTTAACGAGACCATATTCCTCTAAAACTTTCAATTTATCGACTAACGCGCTCATTTTTATGAATTTTCCTCTTTTCCTGAGGGCACGTGCTATCTGTCCAGTTTCTACGCCTTTCTTTTCTTTAGCTAAATTTGATACTGCTTCAAGGATTAGTTTATCTTCTTTTGAGGCGAATCCTTTGAAGATTTTTAAATTTCTTCGTTTTCTCCTAGTTTCATAAATGTATTGAGAAGACTTTACGAAGAAGGCAAAAAGCGTTAAGAAAATTAGTAATAATTGTATTGCTGAAACACCCAGTGAAATTAAAGATCCCGTCTTTAGAGGTTCCCAGTAAGAGGCTATATTTTCTCCGAAACGTAAAAGTTCACTTTTAAGCTCTCCGTAATTTAGCTGTTTTTCATAAACTATGATTATTAAACTTATTCTAACATATTTTTGTTCGATTGTTATTCCCGTGTCAAATGGGGCTCTTTCAAACCAATAGAGGGTCAGTTGCGTATAGTTTTGCGGGGTTCTAAAGGCCAAGTATCGTGCAGTTATTGGGGGATCTTCTAAAAGCTGTATATCCTCAGAGTTCAACACGTTAACTAGAGGGTAACGTCCATGAGCCGTTTGCCACGTTACTAAACACACTTCCCAGCTGTGAAGATTCGAAAGGCTATTTGCAACATTAATTGAAACGAAAATTGTTGGCTTAGAATAATTTGTTGAAAAATACGCATATATTAATGCAGCGTCTTGACCAGCTATCTTTTCATAGTTTACATCCCTGTAAAGGAAACTCAGCCTATAACCTTCCATTTCTGGAAGGATCCCTGTAGAATTCTGAAACGTTCCACCCGATCTAATCGAAATTGAATTCTTAGCAATAGCGAATGCCGGAGCATTGACAAATAAAGTTAGAAGAGTGCAGCCCAAAAGCAAAAGCAAAATTTTCGCTAGGGTTTTGGATGAAACCCTATTATGGGGAAAATTCAGAAAACTCCCACAGTTGATGCAGAAAACTTCATTGTTTTTAAGGCTTACCTCGCATTTTGGGCATCGAACCTGTTGAAATTTAAGAGGCAATTTAACCTTTATTATTCTCTCTGCAATTACCAGGATAAGTAGCATACCAACAAACATCAGGATTAACCCTGCAGCCGAATGAAAAAACGTCATAGCAATTTCTTCACCGAGAAAATAGGCTATCGTAACGATGGCCGTTATTCTCGCTATGTTTAAGACTTCAAATATGAAAAAGCCTATCGGAAAAATTAACAGTTTTCTCAACGTAGAACCCTTGACTATAAACGCTAAAAATGTTGCAAACATGATAAATGCCATTAACGAGTATAGTCCTGAACAGGGTAAGTCTACAGCAAAATGCGTAGACTCGCCCGTTGAGGTTGTTAAAAGCTGAATTATGGGCGGCCCATAGGTGGAAGATAAGCGAACTGGTAAACCCAAGGTTTTCAGTGTCAAATATGCCGCTTGAGTTTCGAAGTTTGCTACGATGCCTCCAGCAGAATAAAGCAGTTCCATGGGTGGCGGCACCAGAAAGAAAAGGAAGAAAATTGGAAACAGAAGGGTCAAAGTGGTTTTCAAATTGAGGATTATAAGGGCGACTCCCATAATGAATAGGGGTATAGAGAAGATGTGATATTCAAGCGAATAGAAAGTATGAGAACCATACCAGTAAATGAGGAAAGCGATTAGGCAAAGAACAACCCCAATAACCTCATCAACAAGCTTAAGTTTTCCTCTTCTCCGGGTTCTCTCCAACTCAACAGAAGCCTTAACCACATTTCTCTTCAAGTAGAAAAGATAGCCGACGAAGAATGGAACTAGGAGAATATGGGTATACGCATCGTTGTTTAACGCCTCATTAGCTAATATTTGGAGGTCACGTCCATAAATAACGAAGATTGTTACGAATATTAAGAGTATTGAAAAAATATAACTACCGCTTTCTTTAACTTTCTCGAAGCATTTGATAATGAAGCTTCTGGCTTTTACCATAATTCATCCAACTATTAGAAAAGTTAAAGAAACTGTTTGAATAGGAGAAACAGCCTAAATATGGAGAATCTTGCCTTTGTAGATGAAAACTCCGAAGGCCGCCGCGAAAGCTATCAAGCCAAGGGCTGTACCAATCGGAAACTGCGGAACAACGTTCTCCACAGGAACAGAAACTTCTATTATTGGAATTTGCGTACAGTCGTCAATGTATAGAACCACAGCTAGTATTTGGCTTGGCCCAGGGGTAAAGCCTTCGCCTTGTTCCAAATCTTCATTAACCATTGCTTGGGCAGCTGGACTCTCAGGCCACCTCCCTCCATCAACGAAATACCAAATAGCATGCTGCACATCTTCCCATGATCCCTGTTCATGGTTTAATATGTAATTAACCATGTCCCAGTCCTCGTCGCGATGAGGATTTTGCGGGTCGTAGCTTGAGTACATTTCCGCCCAATAGGTTCTACCCGGTTTTATACAGTGGTATTCGTCAACGCACCATGCAACATACCTTCCATTAGAGACGTGATAACCAGGGGGCACATTGCTTAGCCAAATGTAGTAGTAACACTCTGGGGAGGGCCATTCAACGTTCAAGGAAACCTTGTTTGGAGGTAAATTAATATTTGGAACGGTTGCGTATGCAAGATTAACAGTTGCTAAAAACAGTAGAAAGATTAAAGCTACTGTGGCAACAGCCGCATATTTATTAACATTGCTCATTTATATTACAACCACACTGATTCTTAAGAAAGCCCTTTATAAATGGGTATGTGAAGCTTGTCTAGAAGATTTACATTAATTATCTATGCCCTGACATGTTTGATTTTGCTGTTAAAATTGAATTTCAAAATTGTTTTTAAAATTTTTATTCCATCGTAAAGTACCCTCAGTTTCGAATTGTGATACCGCCTTTTCTTGCATGCAATTGGTTTTTCTTGGATGATGAACCCGTTTTTAAGAGTTTTTATCGTTAATTCAGTTTCTATTTCGTAGCCTATTGATTCTAAACAGAGTTTTTCCAATATTTCTTTCTTTATGGCTCTAAAGCCTGTTTGGCTGTCCGTTATACGCTTTCTTGTTAGCACCATTATTATAAAGTTTATGAGGAAGTTCCCTAAACGGTTCAATGAGGATGTAAAATCCTTACTAGCACCTAGAAATCGTGATCCAGACACGACATCCGCTCCATTAAAGATTGGCTTAAGCATTTCTGGAATGTCTTTGGGATCATGCGCTCCGTCCGAGTCTATAGTCACGATCACATCACCCTTCGCATGCTGGAACCCTTTTCTTAAGGCATAGCCCTTCCCTTTATTCCTTCCATTTGATAACACAGTCACTTTATATGTGGACGCTATTTCTAGGGTGCGATCCGTAGACCCGTCGTCAACAACTATGATTTCATAGGGTCTTCCTACACTTTCCATTACGGAAATCGTTTTGGAAAGAACTTCACCTATGGTTTTCTCTTCATTATAGGCTGGAATCACCACTGAGATAACTGAATGTTTCACTGAAACTCTCCCTTCACTATTCTTTAAATGAAAAATTGAGATTTAAATCGATAAGTAAAATTGGTATAGAAAATGCCAGGTTTTTTCTGGAAAAAATGTATATGAATTTTTAAAGCAATTTTAAGCGTAATTAAACTAACTTTTATCTTTCCACTCAATAAGATACCTTGAGGTCTAACTCCTTAAATTAAGAAAAGGTTGTCCGGCTTTTGTTATTCAGTCGGGTTTAGACAAGTCTATGTAAATGTCGAAGCTGAAATTTTTAACATTATTTCTAATAAGCGCATCTATAAAGTCGCTGGAAGCCTCAACCTTTAATGTAAGTGTAACTTCTAAAGTTTCATTCGGGCGTATCAAAGTTCCATTGGAATTTGATGTGAAAATGAAACCTGATACCAAAGTCTCATAATCAGTTTCACTAAAATTGATGGTTCTATTTGTTGAGTCCTTAAAAGTCCAATTTGCAGGCTTAATAATTAATATGGCATCAACATTACCCTTTCTTTTCACATTAAAACTTCTATTCACTACCATTCCCGGATAGATTGTCCCCCAATCTAAAAATTTTTGGCCGTCACTCAGCTCTTTCAAATCACCACCATAAACCTCTACATTAAACGTGTAAATTGTTCCGATGCTTGGAAGATAAACCTCACTGTTGTTGCTCAGCCAAACGGAGAGTATTGTTTGAATTATAATGGTGATTAACACGGTTATAACTATCATCAGCAATGTTTTCTTGTGACGCTTCGCAAGCTCGGTAAAAAATCTGGATGAAATTCTCATTTAACCCACTCCAATTGGATCTCATAGTCAATTAAAAGTTATGTCTTCAAATGAAGAAATCCTTAAAATTACCGAGCAGCAGATTTTTCTCAAAAGCATAAAGATTTTATTGAAAGATTAGATCGAAACATTTTAGTGTTTTCAAAATTTTTGGGTATTAACCCACTTATGTCAAGTCCTTGCTTATCCATTTGATTAAGTCAGTCTCACTCTATTTTATTTATCCCTTCAGATATTAAGTTCGTAACCTCTTAGTGTTTGCTGGATTTACTTTAGGTTTGGAAGTTTTTCCATGAAATTTAGTGGAATATTTATCAATTTTGATAGTGCTCCTAACCCTGAAAACATTGTTTTTAGGTTGTTTATGTCGCTCTTGTTTATTGCCCCTGTGGTTGGTGTAGCTAGTAGGTAGGTTGCCGCAAATGTTAGGGTTCCTATGGTAAGTTCTATCCAGTTTGCATACGCTGTGAAGTTTATGGCTAGAAAGGATGCTGTGGCTGCGATGGCTGAGGCCGTAAGGATTCTCATTGATGACTCTATGTCTAACCTGACATTGTATTTTCTTCTAACCCAATATATTCCCATTGCTAAGCTTGGTTTGCCAGCTATTATGATTGTTAATATCAATCCTATTATCCCCATGGACGGTATGAGAATTAGTGATAATGGTATTCCTATTGCTAGAGTTACTAAGCTTAGTTTCATCTGCATCTTTGTTTCTCCAATGCCTGCGAGCAGGCTTGTAAGGGTTAGGCTTCCGAATATAACAAAAAGATTATTTATTACGTATAGGGTCAGGAAAAGCGGTGCTTGGGTCCACTTTTCACCGAAAAGTGTGCTGACTAAAGGTTCCGATAGAATCATCAAAGCAATTGTTGTTGGGACTAGAATCAGCGATGCATATTTTATCGATGATGCAAAAACTGTTTGAAGCAACCCATTTTCGTCTTGTGGATCTATTTTTGAGAAAGCCGGGAATAACACAGTGGATATGGGTATTGTGAAGAATGTTAGTATAGCTGCAAATTGGGTTGCTACTTGATAGTTTCCTATGGCGACATCTGTACAATAAATTGCCATTATGAAGGCGTAGAATTGTATGAGAAATCCGCCTATAATCGATGCTATTGAGAGCGGAACTCCGTAATGGAGCATTTCTTTCAAAGTTTTAGCTGTGTTAGATTTTTCTGGATTTTTGCGCTTTATTTTCCTAATTAAGGTTAGATAGAGCACTGTTAAGGCTATGATGGCTGAGGCTATGAATGATATCGTATAGCCTAGGGTTGCCCCTAATGCGCCAAAGCCTGCTATGACAAGGATTGGCGCAGCGACACTTTTTACTATAGCTTGACATATATTCGTTAAACTGTTTAGCTCCATCCTTTCAAAGCCCACGAACGTTGACTGCGCTGCAGTTTGCAAAGCCCCCGCGAATATGGTCACTGAGGCAATCGCAATAAGCGGTGCAGATTCGGGACGATTAAATACCGTAGAGGCAATAAAGCCCGAAATAAAAACAAGAATTAGTGAAAGAATGAATCCCATTGCTGTTTCGAATATTAGGCCTGCTTTTATTATTTCGTAGGTTTTCTCCTCGCTTTTTTGGGCTCTCAGGCTGGCCGTAAATTTGGTTAGAGCTGAGTTAATTCCCCAGTCTCTGAAGAGTATAGTCATATAAGACGGAATTAAGGCTATAGAGTATAGTCCATACTCCGCCGGAGTTATGAGCCTCGCAAGAATCATTGTGCCTAAAGCCATTATTGCCGTTGAGGAAGCTTGACCTATAAATAGCTGAACGCTTCCAGTTGCCGACTTCTTGGCTATCTCTAAGGCTGCCTGCAAAATTTTCGCCTGTTCACATGTTAAAATCTTAACAAGCTATTCTCTCTTTATGTCTTATCAGGCTTTGGAGCGAGGAATTTCCTTAGGTATCTGATTTTTCCTTTCTCATATGAAGTTAGAGCCTTTGAACAAGTAATGCTTTTAATATTTTTCATTTCCTTTCTAAGCATTCTTACAACATGCTTGTTTAAGTGAAGCAAGTTATATTGCTCTTGGGGATCATTTTTCAAATCATATAATGCTATTGGAACATTGTTTCTTTCAAGATATTTCCATTTTTGTCCTCTTAGCCCTTCGATTTGATCTTCTTTTTTAACATAAATTCCTGCTGGGCCTATGTAAATAAACCTATCAGTAAAATGCTTATCCTCCTTTATTAAGGGTGTCAAGTCTACTCCATCAAAATGTATTTTTATGCGACTTTTAAGTCCAAGAAGATTTAGAAGGGTTGGAAAGATATCTACATGTGTAATTAGATCTTTTACTACTTTGTTTTCTGGTAAGTCTCCTCCGGCGAGTATGAGAGGGATTCTAATAAGTTCTTCAGCAAGTGAGAAGCCATGTCCTTGTCTTTTTCTAGCTAATTCTGACTTTTTGAATATGCTTTCAGATATTTTAATCCATACTTCTTTCCTTAGCCGTTCACTTACAATGGAAATAAGGTTATTTTGGAGCGACTCTAAGAGTGTTGGTATCCTTTCTCCATGATCAGATAGGAAAATCACAACAGTACTATTTAGATCTAGATCCTCAAGTAAAACACTCAACTCTTGGTCTAGAAAAGAAAGACAAGTATCGTATTTGTTTAAAACAAAGATGCCTCTTTTATTTATTGGAAAGTAAACTGGATAATGTAGTTCCCAGAGATGAAGAAACAAAAACCAAGGTTTCCTTGCATTTTTAAGAAATTTTTGGATCTGTTCTTTGAAATTTGTAAAAATAGTTTGATTCGTATCCCTAACCATATAGGTTTTAAAGCCTCTATTAAATCCTAGCTGCGGTAACAGAGGGCCGGTTACCATAGCGCATGTATTGTATCCGGCACCCAACAGAATGTCCGCTATCGTCGGGTAACATTTGCGTAATTTATCTAAAAATGACCTCACTCCGTGATTAAACGGGTATAAACCTGTCATTATACTTGCAACTGAAGGATTAGTAAAGCTGGTAGTAGCTATTGCTTGTGTAAATAGTACTCCTTTTTTGACCAAAAAATGTAGGAAAGAATTCTTCGAACGTGACATTGCAATGGCCCTGTCTGCTCTTAAGCAATCAACGAGGATCATTAGTACGTTTTTCCCAGATTTCAAGATTACACCTCATTCTCTTAGAATTAGCTTAAAATCTGCAAAAGATAATTCAATCATCTTGGGAACATTCCTTGCAGTTGTCTATAAATATTACATAGTTTTTTCACTGTTACATTCAAGGAGTATTGCTGCATTACTCGTTTTCGTCCCTCATAACCCATCTTGAGTCTCATGTCCGGGTTTGTAAGTAAATATTGGATTGCTTTCGCAAGTTCTATGGGGCTGTTTTGCTGAATTAAGAGACCTGTGACGTTATTCTCTACAATTTCTGGTATACCGCCTACAGGTGTCGCTATTACCGGGGTTTCACACGCTAAGGCTTCTAAAACAGTGACGGGAAAACCTTCACCAAAGGAGGGCAGTATAAAAATTGAAGCTTTTTGATACCATTCTATTAGCTCAGACAGCTCCAAAGCGCCTAGATATTTTATTTCATGCTTTCCTTTTCGATTTTCCCTTTCGATCAGGTTTAATATGTTTTGATAGTAGACAGTATCCCAATCAGTTGGACCAATTATTATTAAACGTACCGGTTCTCTAACGTATCGTAAAGATTTAATCAAGATGTGTAAGCCTTTACCCTTCGATATTCTTCCAACAAATAGAAGCATGTTATCTTCCTTTCGTGCTTGCGGTTTGAACAAATTCGTATCTACACAATTAGGAACGTATACAATTTTATCTTTAGGAATTCCAAGCTTTGTTAATTCTTTTTCCATTCGTTTTGAAATTGAAATGTAGATATGAACCAAATGTTTAAACAGAAACCTACTTATAAAGTGTTTTTTTAGAAAATTGTAGTCTATTCCATGCAAATGAATTATTTTTGGCTTTTTTACAAGATATGAAAAGAAGGGGAAGCTCATATCGATTTCATGAAAATGAATGATATCATAATTTTTAAGTATATGAATAAACCTTCCCGGCAGAAAATTGACTCCTGCTGTAATTTTGACTGACTGCACAATTTGGAACAAGCTTAATGCAGGGATTCTGTAGACGGTGATCTCATCAATTTTTTCAGTTTTTCCTTGCCATTTTGGTATTCGGATTTGATTTACATTGAATGCCATAACGTCTACATGAACTCCGTTTTTATTGAGCGCTATCGCTAAATTTCTGACAGTTATTTCCGTTCCTCCCTTAACTGGATAATAACAGGGAGCAACCATTATAACTCGCAAGGGATTAGCCCTCTCTCTTATTGAGACACAACTCCGTGCATGCCTAACTGTTGTTGCATAATTTTAGATATTTAGCAATGAAGGAAGATCAATTTTGGTCAAATCCATTTCTTTAGGCACTACAATTCTATATAGCTCAGATTTTCTAAAAGTTTCGAATAATATTTTAAAATTGTGGCGAAGTTTGCTTTCAATTCTCCGATTTTTAACTCCAAAATGACAAACGTATCTATAATATTCTCGATACATGCCGTCCCACTCATACATATATACATAAGCCATTTTCCTGGCAAGTTCCTTAGCGGTTATGTCTCTTCTTATTTCGATAGAGTTGACATTTCTTCGGTCTAAAAGAAAAACTTTTGAAATAGGTGACGGTGAAGCTACTTTGGCTGTAGGATTTATCTTACATAACTCAACACTTAGCATAGTGCGCTCCTTTAAACGGTCAAAAATAAATCGCACATGCCTATGTGGCGAAAGCCTACTGCCCCATTCTAACAACTTAACCATCGGTTTATAGTAGAATCTCTTAGCACCTAGAATTTGTTTTGCGATTTCTTTGTCTTTAAGGTTGTAATCAAAAATGTGAATGCGTTTAGGTAAAGGAAAAGCAACACCTTCGCCAACTATGAGCCAGTCATCGCTAAGGTAATCATATCCTTCTTTTGTTAAATTTAACACGGCACTGGTTTTTCCGGTTCCCCCCTCACCAGTAAAAATATAAGCATTTCCATTTTTTGCAACTGCTCCAGCATGCAACCACGCCTTATCAGGCCACCACATAAGAAATTCGGTTGCATAAAGGATTAAATCTGCCCGGTTAGTATGCAGAATTTCTTGGTCATACCATATAGTATCTTCTTTTTCATCAAATGGAATGTGTATTCCTCCGTGGAATCCGTAAGGTCTTGTTGGAAGAGATCGTTGTGTTACGTTAACCTTAACGAAAAGATCCACTTTTTCTGGAGTCTTTGATGTTTTGAAGTATCCATAATCCTTCGAGTAGATCTCATCTGCTGGGCCTTCAACAGTAACTACAAAACCATACACATCGTATACG
>JAUQZC010000001.1 GCA_030587435.1 Candidatus Baldrarchaeota archaeon
ATAGTAAACTTAAAGAGACATAAAATATTTCATTAATGGAGCGAAAGTTTCGGCGGTCAAAATGCGAACAAAAATATATCAAGAAGTAAAAAGAGAAGATCTTAATCATCCAGTAGCTATAGTAGGGTTACCTGGAATAGCAAGAGTTGGAAAGCTAGCTGTAGTAAGAATGATAGTAGAATTAAACGCTAAAAGGATCATGGATATCTTTCCGTACGATTATCCTGCGTGGATTGTAGTCGGGAAAAATGGGGTTGCACGGCCACTAAAAAGCTCAATTTTCCTCTATAAAGGTAAAGATCGAGACTTCTTATTTTTAACTGGAGACGCTCAACCTTTAAGCCCGGTTGGGCTTCACAAATATTCTAAATTTATTGCACAAAAGTTTCACGAATTTGGATGTGAACTGATAATTGCACTGGCAGCGTACAGCATGGGGAGGGTGCCCGAACAACCTAAAATACATGTTGCAGCTACAAGTGAAGAACTCCTCAAACAGTTTTTAGACCACGATAATGCTGTACTTTTCAATGGAGGAACAATAACCGGTGCAAACGGTCTTATTCCAACCTATGGGAAAGTATATTATGGTATTGATGGGGTCGTGCTTCTTGCAGAGACATATGAAAACTTAAAGATGGATCCAAAGGCTTCCGAAGTTCTTGTAAATCTTCTTAACGATAAATTTAGCTTCCAAATAGATGTATCAAAAATAAATTTGAATGACCGTAGATTAAGAGAATTTTTTGAAAGAATTGATATCGAAGAGGAAGAAAAAATAGAAGAACCTGGAAAAGAGAGAACCTACATAACCTAAACCACGTTGCATCATTAAAATTTCGCACAAATTTTTTAACACGCAACCCAATATATCTATTTGGTGGATGAATTGATTACAGCTCTATATCTAATCGCAAAAGGAGGAACATGTATATTTAAAAGAGAATACACCAAGACGGAAGTGGATGAGCAGCTGATTTCAGGGTTTCTTTCAGCGATAGAAGACTTCGCGAGAGAAACTTTCTTGGACGGTTTGCAGGAAATAAAACTTCAAACAGGAAGAACGCTTATATACGGTATTTGGGGTAAAGAAGGAGAACTCTTGGGAGCAGCTCTGGCAGATAGAGAAGATCACCCGAAACTTGTAGAGGAAATACTTAATGAAATAATGACAAAATTCTATGAAAAATACGGAGGAGATCTTAAAAAGGGGACATATGATGTTGCTAAGTTTGAGGTGTTTAGAAAAGATGTTGATAAATTAATCGCATCTAAAATAAAGGCTAGAGGATTATCTACACTTATTATGGGATTTATTGTGGGTGCTGCTTTAAGCACTATTCTATTTCTGCTCTTAATGCCTTTAATCGAACTTCGTGGAAGCCTGTTTCCAGTAATTGTTTTTATATGGACAATTCCTTCGCTGCTAGCTGGATATATGGCGGGAAACAGAAAACTTGGGGCTGCATCAGCTATAATGACGTCTTTTATCCTTTTAAGTATAATACGTCTTGCAAGTGGTATGCCTTTATCAGTGCTCTTATTTGCTTCTAAAATATTTCTTCCATCTTCAATATTGCTAGGACTACTAGGTGGGTATGCTTTAGAAAGAAGAGCACTCTACCCCTTAAAGGAAGCGCAATAATAGTTTCACTCAGCTTTCTTTAAACTTACGTAACCTTCTTCTTTTGCTTTTAAAATTATTTTTATAATTTGTTCACGGGGAATGTGAGAGAGCTTATTAATTATTTCTTCAATACTAAACTTATCATTTATCATGAGGAAAACATCTGTAGCATCTTCCTCAAATTCTTTAAATGGTTCAGGGAGTTCGGAAGAAAAAAGTTCATAAAACTTGCTTGATCTAACAGGAATCATCTTTAGCATGTCTTCTGTAGACGATTCCCTTTCTTCAACCTTTTCAACAATTTCTGGGGCTTCTTTTTCTGCAATACCAATTTTATCCATGATTCTCATGGTTTTAATTAATGTGTATCCCATTTGAACAACATTACTAAACTGAACTACCAAAAAACCTTCCTTAAGCTTAACGATAGCTATTTTCCCTATAAATCCGTCTATAATTGCTCTTCTACCTATCTCAGCTAATTCTTTCGCAGCGTTTGTAATTCTTCTTAAAGTTGAAAGATCCTCAAAAGTAGATTCAACCACAGTTCCATCGTCGGAAAGAACAGCCCAACCTAAAACGTTAGGATCCATTCCAAACTCTTCCCACAACACCTTACTAACATTTTCCAACCGCGGCGACCTCCCCGGCATGAATATTCAATATAGATGCAGCTGACACTCACCATTCAACCAAGAATTTTAAGGACAAAAAACTTAATAATCTTTCTCAACTACTCACTCATCTTGACAGATGAAGAAAAACCTGGGTTTGAACCCTTATGATACATGAAAGGGGTAGATGACGTACAGGCTAGAAGCAGATGTCACCTTTACCATAGTTATCTCCTCATTTTTGTGAAAGTAGTAATAGGGGTTACAAGACAAAAGCTATATGTAACCTCTGCATAAAATATCTATTAGTTGTAGGGCGGAAGGGAGTAGGGCGCCCACTTATTTTTGATACGTGATTACAAGTCATAAAACCAAAAGATGTCTTGAATTTGTGATTCAAGAATATTTTACGTCATAAAATTGGCTCATTTTAAAATTATGTGTAAAATTAACGTGAAGAATCTTAAAAAGATGAAAATCAAAAATAAAACATGGAGTCTAAGATTTTTGTGGTGAAAAACTTGATTATTAAAAAAGGTATCGAAGGTCTTAGTTTAGTTGATGGAACAAGGAGAATTTTAGAGTTTAAAATATTAACTTTAAGCATTGGAGAAGCCATATCAGAAATGGTTAGTTTAGACATAGAAACGGTCTACTATATTTTAAGTGGAAAAGGACGGGTAGGTACTGGAGAGTATGGAAGAGAAGTTAAGAAGGGAGATATCATATATGTTCCACCTGAAGACGTTATATCAATACAACAAGTAGGAGAAAAACCTCTTCAAGTATTAAGGGTTAGTATCGATACATCTGAGGAAGCAAAGAGATTAGAAAACAGAGGTCACTATGCTTAAATGCTCAGTGCTACAAATCATTAACATACATTTATTAATTTTAAGCTAGGTTCTCAGAAATTGGAAACCTATTGTAAAATTCGCTCTCAAATTTTTGTAGACTTGCGGTAATAAGATTTGCGTCAATAGCTAACCTTTAAATATAGATCGATGAAAGATAAAGTTACAATCCCCTTCAACGGAAGGTAAAATTTACTTAGAGATGGATGTGTTCTAGTTGAAAACTTGGAAAGTCACTTCCCAATTTAGAGGAAAAATCTATACTCATGACGTTTTTGACCTAAAGGAATTAAAAGGTGACTATGTAATTTTAAAAGAGAAATGGCTTAACAATTTCGTTAAATCCATCGAAAACAAAAACTACCAAATAGAAAAAATAAATCTTCTATCTTTGGTGGATCCAGAAGGAAAGGAGATAACCATACAAGGCAAATTCATCATGTATATAATTTTTAATTGTCTTTTCGCTGAACACTACCTGCCAATAAGACTTTTAATGGGAAAACTTCAGAGCGGCGAGATAATAGTGTTTGCAATAGGACCTGAACCTTTTGCAAAAGCAGTTGCAGAAGATGAAAGAATCTTATTCCACCCATTATTTTCCTTAATTGAAAACCACAAAAACATAGAAGAAATAGTAATATTAGCACTGCCAGGAACATAAGATTTTGGCTTCATCGCTTTTTGGAGGTTCAGAACCTGATGAAGATAGTGAGGGTAATGAGCCGTAGATGTGGCTGGTAGTTGAAGGCTTCATGTCGAGCAGCAACGAGATGATATGAAGATGCGGGATAATCTGGCTACCAACCGAAAAGGGGAATAAAAGTGTATGTGAACTCGCCAATACTCACATATACTGAGCTCCATATGGCAATAAGTTTCTAAGGTGGTTCTATGATTAGAGCAAAAATTAATGAGAGGATTGAACGTAAATTTAGAGAATTGGCTATGAAGAAGTTTGGATATGGAAAGGAGGGCTCTTAGTAAAGCTGTTGAGGAAGCTATTTTGAATTGGATACCTTTGGTTGAGAAAGAAAAGATTAGCTTTGAGGGGATCCTGTGGAAGCTATAGATGGGTTACTTTCAGACATCAACATCGATTCCGTGCAACTTCAACATATAATTAAGAAAATTTGGATAAAGAGAATGATTAGAAGCGTACCTGATTGACACAAATATCCTTCTCGAAATACTGCTTTCATAGAAAGGAAAGAATCACTGTAAAGACTTCTTAGGATGTTAAGAGTTGGTAAGCATTGGAATCTACGTACTTAATTGATAACCTAAGTAAAAAATTAACGGATACAAACCTAACAGTCATAGATGTGATGTATTATCAGGACTATGTGATAAGCTATAGTGAATCTTAGAATTGCAGCAGAATATTTCTCTTCACTCATCTTTTCAATTCCAGCATTGTAAAATCTCCAAGCTATGTCAAGTAATATTTCCCCTACGGTTCTAAGAGGCTCTCCCAACCCTTCAACGATCTCCTCAGCACTTTCTAAAGCTTCCAATGCTTTTAATTTTGCCGCTGTTGCCAATTTGAAGTTAACATGTTTTAGCATACTTTCTAAGGGCTCTTCAACTCCAGGATGTTTCAATATACTTTCAATGATACGTGAGGCAAAGTAAACTCGCCAGAGGGCCTTCCAATATTTTCCTTCGCAGCAATCTTCCAAAGCACGGTAGAGATACCATTTGGCAATTCTAATTCTTTTTAGGATACATGGGTCGTCGACTAGAGTTTCAATGTATTCTAATTCTCTTATCGCTTCTCTGATCCAGTCTTCAAATGTAACTACTACGGGAATTAGCCGTGTTGCTTTTCCAGCTACGTAATATGGGGATTCCACACTTATAATTGTTAGATTGTAAATCCCTGCTTGATCCGGTGTCCATGCAAAGGAGAAGGAGCCATTTTCTGACGTTACTGTTTCAAAGATCATCGTGCCGTTCATTAAAACTATAACTCTAACATTAGGAGCAGGTTCTCCCTCATTATCTGTGACGGAAACGTTTACTGTTGTTGTTACATTAATATAAACAGGTTCTTCTAAAGATATTGAAATAATTATTTGTTCGCGTTGTACGATCAAACCGTCCTTTAAATAGCTTGATGAATCCCTATAGTAAGAATTACCTTCGAAAACCACTATTAAGTTATAGTATCCAGCTGGTAAATCGATGTTATAAAGTAGTGTTGCGCTTCCATTTTCATTCGAAACTGCAGAGCCAAGCAAGACCCAACTGTCATTAACAATAACATAAAAGTCCAATGTTATGCCTTGGATGGCGACGCCTTCATCATCTGATATTGCAGCATATAATTCTACGGGGTCAGAATAATTTCCTTCGACAGAGCGAACGTAAATTTGTGTGGTTTCTTTTTCAACGATTAGATCCACCTGCGTTTCCGCTGCAAGATAATAGTCGTTTCCTGCAAAATAAATTTTTAAGATATAATTTTGAGGCATAAGGTCACATATCCATTCCAACACAGCAATTCCATTTTCATCTGTTACATTTTCACCTAAAAAGATCCAATCTACACCATTTTCAGAAACATTAAAGATAAGTGTAAATCCTTCTAAGGGAACCCCATCATCATCAGTAAGTTGGGCTGAAAATTCAACGTAATCCGAGTATTGCACGGTAACCGGAGAAGTTAAAATCTCTGTGATTTCTCTATTCACTATGAAGCTTGTTTGACCTGAAGATCCTAGGTAATAGTCATTACCTTCAAAAGTCACTCTCACAAAATATTCTCCTGGAGTAATATTACAAATCCAGCTAAAAACAGCAATTCCGCTTTCATTTGTTATACTTTCACCTAGGAGAACCCATGTTGAACCATTTTCGGAAATTTCAAAAAGTATTGTAACCCCACTTAACGGGGTTCTTTCGTCGTCGGTGAGTTGCGCATAAAACTCTATTAAATCTGAGTAGTTGCCTCCTTCTGTTGAGACAGAAATTTCGGTTATTTCTTTTTCAACATAAAATTCTTCTTGATCTTCAGATCCGAGGTAATATGCATTTCCTTCAAATACGGCCCTTGCAAAGTATCTTCCGGGCTGCAATTCACATATCCACGTTAAAACAGCTACCCCGCTCTCGTTTGTAACGCTTTCACCAAGTAGAGTCCATTGTTCTCCATCCGCAGAAATCTCAAAAACTATTGTGTAGCCTTCTAGCGGAACTCCGTCATCATCTGTTAGTATTGCGTAAAACTCAGCTTCGTCGCTGAAAGTGCAGTTCTCAACAACAAGTGTAAGGATTGTATTTTCTTTGGTTATTACAAGCCAGCCTAGAGTTTCGGTCGGTTTATATTTACCATCTCCAGCAAACGAAACCTTAAGACTGTAATTCCCCGGTACGATATCAGTTGTAAAACTAATAGAGGCATTTCCATTTTCATCGGTTAACGCAAATCCTATTAAAATCCAATTTTCCTCTATAATAGCATACTCAAAGGTGATATTCTTATTGGGGACGGGATTGCCATCCTCATCAATAAGAGTCGTATTAATTAATATACTGTCGCTGTAATTCACGGTACACGATGGATCACTTAATGATGTAGCTTTTCTTACCATAGTTATCATCCAGTAGAGCACATTATAACCAAATTTGAGGTCCTCAGAGTCCTCTATAATAATGCCTAAACCAATATGTTGAGAAGTTATCAAAATTTTACCAAAGCCATAATAAGCATATACGGTCAATGGCCAACCATATACGCCGTCATAAATTAACGTTTGATATTCTTCCTCAGGTGCAACTTCAATGTAGTGATAGTACATAGCATCTCCTAGAGAGCGAATTTCTTCGATGCTTAAATCATATATACCACTAATTATGGGATGAGTTTCGTTTGCAACTTGACTGTCCTCCACACGAGATAGAGGTTCATCACTAAAATAAAACAGTAAAGTAAAGTTGTCAAATTGCATACCATCAGAACTATCAATCCAAACGGTGCCCCCATTCGAAATGTACTCTGTAAACTTGTTTTTCTGTTCTTCTGTAAGTGCGTAATATGAGTCTCCAGTCACGTAAATTATATCGTAGTTGTAATATTCATCTAGAGGGCTATCAATATCCAAAACGTTCCATGTAATATTAAAACCAGGATTTAAAGCGCTATTATTAAGTATATCAAAAATTTCAAGATTTATATCCCAATGTCCAGGATATCTTAGGATTGCAGCAGTTACGTGAGCTATAATTGGTGGTCCGGGAACTATTTCTTGTTGGGCTGATGAAAAATCAGTGGGATAAGACACTAAGGTTAACATGACAAGTATGATAACTAAGGCTAAAATATTTGTTGTGGACCGCTTCAAAATTCAAACCCCGCATTATACTCGACAAAATCAACAATATAACGAATTCCATGCATATAAAGTTTATTAAGACATGCTTTATGTTATAGTCCCCAGTATTACAAGCCTATATAACCATACTTTTCCATTAACCACAGAGACGTACCACTTCCATAGTCTTAATTCCTCTCTTATCTTAATACCAATTAATCTGTAAAATCAAATAGAAACGAAATATAGCCCAAAAAACCTTAATACTGTTCTTATGAAGTGGAAAACGACTAAGCAGATGCTAATGTCTTTCCTTTTTTACGTTTAATATAAAGAATAACTCCTCCAATAGCCGCAAAGATCAATAAATAAATCCACATCGTCAAAGGAAGCTGATAAACCACTAATATGTAAGTTTTTCTCCACGTTTCATAATATTCGTGTTTTACAACGATTTCGACATCTATTTTTCCCTTTAAGTCTTCGATTGTAATTTTTGTTTGATAACGGCCTTCACCAATGGGCTGTAACAGATAGGTCCTATTAGCTATAATGACGGAAACATCTGCATTTTCAACAGGTTTTCCACTAAAATTATCCTTAACTATGACAGTGATATTCAGTTCTCTTCCCATGAATGTAGCCCCAGGTAAACCCTGAACATTAACATTAAAGAAACCTGTAACCTTGAATGTTCCCTCAACAACTACATCACTATAATATTTTCCGCCAAAAACATACACACGTAACGTGTACGTGCCTGGTGTTCCAGCAGACCAAACTACCATGCAAAATCCGCTTCCATTTGTCGTAACAGTTCTAATTAGATTGCCGTTAATGTATATTTTAATTGAGAGATTGGAGACCGCAACATTTTGTAAATCCGTTACTTGAACATTTATACGGACTTTATCACCAGAGTAAATTTTCTTAGGAATTGAGACAATGACTCTAAGTCTCAGCTTAAGCTGCTCAATACCCTCGACACTCACCGAGGGGTCTCCCATAACTCCATAATATCCGCCAAGAGTACTAGCTATCGCTTTAACAGTAACTCCATCACCAAATCCGCCATCAAGATTCTGACATTTAGAAAGATAGTCAATGGAGGCAGTACGGTTGAAATTTTCATCAAAAATTGAAAGGATATTTACAGCCATATACGTGGCTGATGCTCTCACTAAACCCCCTGGGCGTTCAAAAAATCCTCCAAAATATTCAGGAAGGTTCACTGAAGAGTTATACAGTTTTTTAACCCAAGAAATTAATGCAGTTTTATTCCTAATTTCATTTAATCCATTTAATATTTTTAAGGTTGAAACAGCAAGATAAGAATGAACTATGAATATGTCATCAGGGGATTTTCTTGGACGGCTAAGAAATGCGCCATAGTTAATATGCGTGCTGTTTTCTAAGTATTGAGATTGTATAATCCATTGAACGCAAGAAGTTGTGTTCACGTTTGAAAGACTATCCACCAAATATAAACCATAGATTGCCCAGTAAGTTTCTTCAATTGTTGCATTCACTTTAGATGGTTCATAAAACCCGCCGTAATTTCTTATGTCACTAGGATCCTTCTTTTGATGAGAAGAAAGAAAATGTACAGCTGCAGTGAGATTTATGACGTCCAATCTATTTAAAACCTTTAATATGTAAATTGCCATTCCAGTGTAACCACATTTAACATCTAAATCTCCTGGATAACCGCCAAATCCGCCGTACCTCTCATCTGAAGAATTCACCAAATACTGTGAATTTTTAACAAATTCGATTAAGGCTGTCTCATTTAATATTCTATTCAAAGAATTCGTGCTGTTCAGAAATCTTACAGCTGCATATGTGGACAACATATTGACTAAATTAGATTTAGGATTTATAGCAAAACCTCCGTAGCGAACAGTTTCGCTAGGATCTTTTAACCATTGGCAAGAAATAATCCAAGAAATATAAGCATCTTCAAGATATGGTTGAGGAAACTTTGCCAACCACTTCATAACGTTAATAGCAAAAATACTATTATTATCTGAAGACCAATAATCGTTAATGAACATCTTAGTTGAGCCAATAGTAATAATTCTTCCACCAGAATCTAACTCCGTACCAATAACCATAATAATGCTTTTACCACTGGGTTCACCAGCATCTTGTTCATAATTTTCATTTAAATCAAGGAAAGTGTTTTCATCTCCCCAAACAATAATATAATTATAAAATTCTTGGGAACTTTCTTCTAGAACATTCAAACCACAGCCAACGTAAGTTAAAGATTCAATATTGTATGTTAAAGAGTTATTTTGAAACATATCCTTAGTAATATGCACTTCGAAGCTATTATAACGGCAAACAGTGTTTTTTATGAATTTAAAGCCGAAAAGCGAAGTTATAGAGTTCAAATAAGATACATTAGGATTTGAGTCACCAAGTATAAGTAAACTTCTGCTCCAATTAAACAGAAAAACATTTAAAGCATCCACTTCCGCTTCAGTGAAATTTTTACTGGGAACCGGGATTATAACAATATCGTAGTTTCTTAACGCATTTAACGTTAAATTACCTGTGTTAATATCAACACTAAACTCTAATTCAGACCTTAAAGCTTCGAGAAAACTTTCAAAATTCTGAGAAGTAAATGTTTGATTGTGAGATTCATCAAACAAAACTTGTATAGGATAGGTAATATCTACCTGCTCTGCATAAAACGGTGTTGGAGAGGAGAGCAACAACGGTAAAATTAGTGTAATAAGAATTATAAAGGACTTTAACGACTTTTTACTCAAAGCCCTTAGCCTCCACACACCTATACAATTACCACTCATTCCTTTTATGTTTTCTCAAACTAAATACAGCAACCGCTAGCAAAACAATATTATAACATTTTTCTTATTGAATCTGAAAATGGAGGGTAAAGAACACCTTTCTCAGTTATAATCGCAGAGATAAGCTCGTTTGGGGTTACATCAAAAGCAGGATTCCTAGCCTTACAATCTTCAGGAACAATTCTCACCTTAACCCATTCACCCCTATCTGTAACTCCCCAAACATAAATAACTTCGTCTTCTCCTCTCTCTTCAATGGGAATTTTATCCCCAGAGGGGCAGTTTAAATCAAAAGTGCTTGTGGGAGCAGCAACATAAAAAGGAACGCCATTTGCTTTCGCCGCTAAAGCAAGCTTATAGGTACCAATTTTATTAGCTACATCCCCATTAGCTGCGATACGATCAGCCCCAACAATAACCTTCTTAATAACGCCCTTCCTCATAAAGTAACCAGCGGCATTATCAGCAATAACATAATGCTCAATACCCTCCATCTTCAACTCCCAAGCAGTAAGGCGAGCACCCTGCAAACGGGGGCGAGTTTCATCGACAAAAACAACAACTTTCTTACCAGAGTAATGAGCAATACGGATAGGGGCAAGAGCAGTACCAAAATCAACAAAAGCAAGACCACCAGCATTACAATGAGTCAAAACAACATCTCCATCCTCAATAAACTCACTACCATACTCACCAATCTTACGACAAGCCTCAACATCCTCATCAGCAATCCTCTGGGCTTCCTCAAAAACCCTCACCTTAGCATCTTCAACATTATTACATTTACGAGCAGCGAATAGAACACGATCAATGGCATGAAATAAATTAACAGCAGTAGGCCTTGTACTTCTAACAACATTTGCAGCCTCCTCTAACTTTGCGATAAATTCATCAAAATCATTCAAATTGATAGATAGTGCTGCTTGAGCAACCGCAAAAGCAGCAGTAGCACCTATAGCACCAGCACCACGAACAACCATTTCCTTAATAGCCCAAGCAGTATCCAAATAACTCTTACTTTCAAAAATCTCAAAAACATGTGGAAGCTTACGCTGATCAATCATCCTAACAATGCCGTTTTTCTCCAACCATACAGTGCGAAGCTCCTTGATTTCGCCATTTATTTTAATTCTCAAAATAATCACCTTTCCAGAAAGGTGAGGCTAAGTCATTAACTAAATATCTTGAAATGTTTTATCTAATTAAAATACTATGGTACGTAAATACGATTTGTTAATTTTCGGAAGAAGTTTAGTAAAAATAAAAAATTGGATTGAAATAGGTTACATTTCTTCGAAGTCTGCAAAGAAGTATAGGTTGTAGCCGAAGAAGTTTAGATAAGCAACGATCGCAAGAACGCCGGTTCCGTAGACTGGGAAGACTGCGAAGCGGTGAACTACCCCTAGGTCAAAGGCGAAGGTTGGAGTCCAACTCTTTATTACTATCATGCTCAATTCAAATGGTTCAGCGCCTAAGTATACCAAGTACCCGTTTACGAGTACATACCATGGGCCTTCGCCATAAGCACCTGGATTATCGATGACAACAAATTCTGGAGCGTCAAGAGTTGCCCCCTCAAAGAACCATGTACCATCTGGGGCTATGACATATAGGTCTAGGTCGTGTGTTGGATATGCTGACCAGTCATGTTTCCAATTAAGTTCAAAAATGACAGTTGCGGCGTCTGGAGGTATTTCGAACAAATACGTTGCCCATTCGTCTTGAGCAACAGCTCCCTTAACCTCATTTATGTAGCCATCGTAGCCGAGCGCAAAGAGCTGTACAGACATGCCATTGTTTTTGGCTACAGCAAAACCGTCAAATACCTTGGCATCAACGTCAACAACACCAATAGAGATCGTAGCGTTGACGTTGCCCCAGTTTGTCCAATCACCTTCCAATGTGATTCGAATGTATCCTGATGTAAAGTCCAAGTCACTATAGAGTAAGAATGCACTGTCACCGATAATATTCTCGCTAAACCAGTAGTAAGCATCTAGACCGCCACGATACACGTTGCTAACATAGAATTCTATGCTATCCGCGCCCAAAACATAGTTCCGACTTTCAAATTCCACATTTGTGATGTTAATCCATATTGCATCAACACTCTTGTCAACTTTAAGTATTAAGTGGACAGCGTGGCCAGGTTCTAAATCTTCGATTTTTGTTTTAAATATCCCGTCTTCAAGATCTACAAAAATCAAGTCTTTGGTTAACTCTTTGTATGCTTTATGCACGTATTTTATGTACTTGTATAGGCATTCTCGCCAGTTTTTAAGCATCTTGAGTGATTTCTCAACATTTAAGAACCCTGCACCTTGAGCATAAACTGGATAATCCATATCATCAGCACCAGTAATCAAAGCCATCTTCACAAGCTCTGGCAGAGAAATTCCGTATTTAAGCTTTATATTATGCGTTTTAGCGTAGGAAATCAGGAGGGCTGCAGCACCGGCCACAATTGGCGTAGAGAACGAGGTACCACTACTCCATCCAACATAATATGGTGGAAACGCGCCAAAATTAAGTACTCCCGTGGCTGTAATATCTGGTTTAAGACGTAGATCAGCAGTTGGCCCTCTATTGCTAAAGTAAATTATTTGTGGCTCATCGCTTGCGTATAGATCAGCTCCTATTCCAGGATAATATTGCTCGTGTAATGTAGTATTAGTATAGTACCACCATTCCCAGAATACTCTTGTATGTATTGGATCAGCGGCTGCAGCGCATGTTATCGCTGAAATAGCTGTTCCAGGTGCTGCGACTCTTAGTGGTGCAGGGCCTTCGTTTCCAGCAGCAACAACAACCGTGATACCATGTTTTGTTGCTTCATCAACAAGTAATTCTTCTGGATCATGTCCATCGAAGAAGCTAGGTCCACCCAAACTCATATTAATAACATCAATAGGCACGGTTCCATTATCTTTAAGCTCTATTGCTAATTCTATTGCTTTCATAATTCTGCTTCGAGGAGCACCACTACCGTCTGATGGAAATACCTTTATAGCATAGAGTTGAGCAGCAGGAGCCATACCAAACAATGGAACTATATAATGAGTTTCATTGTATGGTATCAAGCTTTCTGGGCTGTACAAGAGTAATGATTGCACCAAAATATCACTTTCTGGTAGTAAAAGTTCTCCATGTGCGGCAATTTGACTGGCTACAAATGTTCCATGCCAATGATTTTCAGGTGCATACCACGGATAGTCATCTGCTACTAGACTTACTCCGCCGATAACTGAACCCACAAGTAATGGATGATCTGGATAGATTCCTGTATCTATTACAGCTACTATTACTCCAGCTCCGTAGTTTGTTTCCTCCCATACTTTCTCTGCACCTGTAATCATGTAGCTAGCATATACTTCTGGCAGTTCCTGTGGATTAAGTGTTATGATGCTTTCTTTACTCATTGAGCCAAGAACTGTTGACTGTAAAAGTATGTCATCCATGTCGTCTGCTACAGTTTCTGCCATTGATATTAAACCTATATTTGATGTTTTGAATTCTTGGGAACCAGCAGGCATAATTATGTTATCATAGTATATTTTTTGTATTTGTTTGCTTTCTGCAAGTTTTAGTATGTTTTTGGCAGGTATTTTTGCTGCTATTGCGCTTACATATTTAAATGTGCACGTTACGGTTCCTCTTAACTCAGCAATGGTGTATATAAGTTCGTTGTAGTTTTTATCGGTTGTTTGTATTATTGTTGGTAACAGTTTGTTTGGTTGGTTTGATGAAATGGCATCTTGAATTTTTTGCATGAGTTCTTTGTCTATTTTTGTTGTAGGCATAGCTTTAGGTTCAATTTTTGTAGAGTCTGCAGCTGGTAGCTCTGCAAGAGGTATCACTGAGATAAGGAATATTACAGCTAGCACTATAGCAAAAATTTTTCTTTTTTCCATATAATTCTCCCCTCTGACTTAGCTAACTCGATATTAAAAATGGAGGTCTAAATATAAATTTTTTTGCTTTCATTTTGATCTTGTAGCAATAATGGGCATAAATATTCAATGTAAACTTATTATTGGCGTTTGAGCTGCTTACACCGCTGACCTAAAAATATACAAAACAGTGACAAAATATTGAGATAATATTTTATGAAGTGGTCGGCAGACTTTGTTAATGTTGTTGTTCTATAAGAGTTCCATAACCAACGTACAGGATTTTGTCTGGGGATAGTGCGTCGATAACTTCTGGTCGATGGGTTATTGCTATTAATGTTATTCCTGCTTGTCGGCAAATTTCGTTGATTTTTCTAGCTACTCTTCGAGCTGTTAATACATCCAAATGTGCGGCAAACTCGTCTATCACTAGAAGGTTTGGTTTTTCTGCAAGTATCACAGCTAGTTTTGCTCTTTCTTTTTGACCTGTTGAAAGTTCGGAAAATTTAGCTCTGTAAAGTATAGCGTCTGCCAATCCACATTTATTTAATACTTCAACAGCCATGTACTGGTCCCCAGTTATACTGTAAATTTTTTCTAAAAGAGTTAAATTATCAAATGTAGGTTCTATTTCCCCTGGGATCAATGCAGCTATTTTCGCATTTTCTGGAAGCTTTATCTTCCCAGAATCAGGCTTATAAAGTCTCTCAAAAACCTCAAGACCCAATTTCTCCTTTAACATTTTTTCGTTTTCTTTTTCTGCCCCTATGATCAGTCTTGCTAATGTGGTTTTCCCAGCTCCACTCGCACCTACAACAACCACAATTTCTCCAGGTTCTATCTTAATGTTTGCGTCTCTAAACACCGCTTGCTCTATGATTCTCGATTCTACACCAAAAGCTCTAAGAAGTTCTTTCAGCTCCATGGGAAGTTTTTCAAGATCCAGTTCACTTTCATATTTTTTGGTCATGTTTACTATTTCTATCGGTCCTTTAAGTACATCAACTTTCCCATATCTCGATCTAAAAAGCACTCCACCATGCTTAGATGCATGTTTATCATTTTTGAGGAAGAATTCTAGTTTTTCACGTGCTCTCTCTGTTATCGGATAGTATAGGACTGGACGACCACCTGCAGTATCCCAGACATATTTGAAGCCTATTTTTTCGAAAAATGGGTGTGCCCTAGCCATTTGCGCTATTACCTCTACCATGTGTTTTCTTTTCTTCATCTCTGGTACTGCTCTTTCCGCTATCCATTCCACAGCTATTTTAGCGCTTAAAGATCCAAGGCCATCCGCCCTATAATCTGGGTGAACAACTACTCGCGCAATTCTGCTAACAGCGGTTTCACACTGTTTAAGGGCTTCCCATTTCACATCTTCCCATATCTTTCTTATTGCGATTCTATTTCCAAACTCTTTCCGTAGCTTAGCCATTTTTTCTTTCGCTATTTTTTCAGGCCAGAAAACTGGGTGAAACCAGTCTTCTTCAAAAACTTTTTCTCTAATATTCCTCTCCACGGAGATTTTTCCGTTTTCTTCGATTCTTCGATGCATCGATGGAACCGGGGGGTCAACTCGAACATAAGAAACTATTTTAGGTTCGTAAGGTTTTCTTTCAAGAAGTTCTAAAACAAGAAAACGGGAGGCGGGGGTGCTACCTCTAATTTCCAATATATGAACATCTTTTGAAGATTTGCATTTTGGACATGTGGGGCGAGTATTTGCTTCAATGAATTTCCCACATTTTTCACATCTCCAAATAGCAACGATCTCCTCTTTGCTAGCGTAATGGTATTGTTCTAGTGAAGCTATTGCTTCAAAATCGGATTCAAAAACAGCTTCGCGAGCCTTAATCTTATATTCGTAAAGAATTTTCCCCGTAAGGGGGTCAGGTCTTGGATGTGTGAGTTCCTTAGCGAATACTGGCCATACTTTTATTCTTTCACCTTTCCATAAACGGTAAAGTTCGTAATCGTCAAAATCCAAAATTGTTGTACTAGTTTTCTTATCCTTTTTCCCTTTATTTAATGTGCGTACTTCTACTGTTTCCCCTTCTATAAACCATTGCGCAATTGTTCCACTCATGTAAAGCCTATATCTCTGTTTTTTATATGCTACTTCAAGTACTCCAAACCATCGATGCTTAAAACGAGGAACCTCGGTCTCTACTATTTTACCTATAATCTTCATAGAATATTCACCGGAGATTACCTCATACCAAATAAATATAAATAGATTGGTATTTTTTAAGAAAAAAGATAGTGTCGATAGAAGAGGTGCCACTGCCATGCTGTTGATGTCCATAAAGCCAAAATATGCATATAAAATACTTAGAGGCGAGAAAAAATTTGAGTTAAGAAAGAGATGTGATAGGATAGATTATGGTACTAGAGTAATAATTTACGCTTCCAGCAAAGTAAAAGCGATTATTGGAGAGTTCAAAGTAGGCAAAATATATAAAATGTCTGTTGAAAACCTGTGGAACTTCGTGAAAGATCAAGCTGGAATAACGAAAAAGGAATTTGACAGCTATTTCAAGGGAGTTGAATATGGATACGCTATGGAGGTTTTAGAACCAAAAACCTACAATAACCCCATACCTCTTGAAACCATACGTGAAGAACTAAACGAACCAAAATGGATGCCACCCCTCAGCTATTGTTACATCGATAAAAAACACCCACTAATCTCCATAATCACAAAATACAACAAGGAATAAAAACAAAGACTATTAAACTAACATTTCATTTTCTAGCGTATTTGTGCTTTCCCTTGCAACATTAAGTAAAGATTAAAATAGCCTATTACTGTTATACTTACTTGGATTTTATTCTATGATTAATGAACCTGCTAAAAGGGGTTTAAGGCTAAATGGGAGATCCTTTTAATGCTACTAGTAGTGAGTGGCTTGAAACCGCATGGAGTAACTTTGAGAGAGCGTGTAGAGCAATTAAATTTGAAGATTATGCCAAGTAGTTTTTTATGCTCATCAAACAGTAGAAACAGCAATCAAAGCGTATTTAACAAGCAAAGGCTATAAAGTTCTTCACACGCATGATTTAAAAGTTCTAGTAGAAGAAGCAATTAAACTTTCCTTAAAAATCGATATTAAAAGTAGGGATCTTGAAGAATTATCTATGCACTATTTTGCAACCAGATATCCAGATGCCAGAAGACGATTAAAAATACCCAAAGGATACTACACAAGGAAAGTTGCATTAAAATTTCTTAATCTAGCCTATAAAATTTTAACATTAGTAGAGGAAGAATTATGAAACCTAATGATTTCGATTTCGGTGAAACCTGGAGAGGAGAAAAGGTTAACAAAATACTTAAACGTTGGTTAAAAGAAGTTTCTCAACGTACAACTCTTAAGATGGTTATTGCATTTGGGTCAAGAGTTAAAGGAAAAGCTAAACCATGGAGCGACCTTGACCTATTAGTAGTAGTAAAAAAGGCCCCAAAAGGTCTTGCTAGATGGCTTAACTTCCGTGTGCCTGGATGCGAGGTCATAGAACCAAGAGTTTACGCAGAAGATGAATTCTTTAAAGCTCTTAAAGAGTTAGATCTCACTATCCTAGAAGCATTACATCATGGAATACTAATTTTTGACGACGGCTTTTATAAAAAAGCGTTTGAAGAATTTTCGAAAGTTGTAGAGAAGTGGGAACTGCGAAGAGAAAAAATCGGATGGATAAGCCTTAAAAAACTCAAACTATCAGCCGAAACCAAAACTTAACCAACTTAATATACCTCTTATTTTAAATTATTAATTGGACATGTTTGAAAGCGTTTCGTAATACTTTTTAAATTCTTCAAATACAGGAGGTATTTGTGGTATTTCGCCCACTAGTTCTGTAACTGTTTTTAACGCCTTAAGACCGTGCCCAGAAATCATGCACACCACCCTTGTATCCTTGTCAATCTCTCCATTTTCTCTTAAATTCTTAAGTAGAGCTATGGGAGCAGCTGCAGCTGGTTCTGCAAATATGCCTTCTAGCTTTGCTAATAGTTTCTCTGCTTTAAGAATTTCATCATCTGAAACTGAATCTACAATTCCATCTGTTTCTAAAACAGCCTTTCTAAGCAAAGGCCAACCGGCAGGGTTACCAACGGCAATAGCACTGGCAACAGTTTTAGGATCCTTAACCGGAACAACTTCCTCTCTATTATTTTTGAAAGCATCAACCATCGGCGCACATCCTTCAGCTTGGACGCATACAATTCTAGGTATCTCGTTAATCCAGCCTAGATCATAAAATTCTTTAAAACCTTTGTAGGCTCCAATTGCAGCAGTACCAACGCCAACAGACTGAATATACATATCCGGTACGTTCCAACTTAATTGTTCACATATTTCATATGCAATAGTTTTTTTACCATGGTGACGAGCAGGATTTACAACTCCACCATTAAACATCCAACCAAATTCCTTTGAACATTGTTTAGCTAGATTTGCAGCATCCTCAAAAGTTCCATCAACCCTAACCACCAAAGAACCATGCAGCATTGCCTGAACAAGTTTCCCCAAACTAGCAGTCTTATGAACAAAAATAACACTTTCCAAACCTGCACGAGCAGCATAAGCCGCTTGAGCAACACCAGCATTACCAGTTGAATAACCAACAATAGTCTTAACACCAAGCTCCAACGCCCTAGAAATAGCCGCAGAAGCCCCCCTATCTTTAAAAGAACCCGTAGGATTACAGCAGTCAAGCTTCAAATACAAAAATTTTAGACCTAAC
>JAUQZC010000028.1 GCA_030587435.1 Candidatus Baldrarchaeota archaeon
GGGGGGTACTGACCCCCAGTAGAACCAACTTCGGGTAATACTGGGGTTCAGCGGAGGTAGACGTTGATAGATGAACCTCCGCCTTGGTGCTCATTGACCTTGACTCCCTCTGGGTTCATTGGGAGTAAATCATTGGTCTCACACCCTATCGGGGTAACCCCGCTCCCGCTCTTCATTTACATCTTCCACAGAGAGATCATCCTTTTAATCACCACTCTGTAGAAGATTCCTGGAAACACTAAAAACTCTACAGGAACTAAGTAAAACCTTTAAAAAATCAAAGATAGAAATGTTCAAATCTGTAGAAGCTATTTAAGTTGTAATCCTTAATATTTTAGTGTTTCCGGGTCTACTTACCTAGAATTAATGTTCTATTTCTTTTTCTCCTCTTCTTTTTGCTTTTCCTTTTCTATAGATTCAACGGTAATCTTCACCGGAAGAAGTGGAGGTTTAAGTTCCATTTTTTCTGGAAACTGTAGCATGAGAAGTTTTGAAAGTTTCTGTTGCAATTCACCAGCAAGTTTTTTAACTAATTCGACCGGAGGAACTGCTGAATAAATATATGGTCTTCTTCCAAATCCAAAACCACCTTTCTTCTCCCTTTTTATAAACCCCGCATTGTACATTTCAATTAGGGCCTCCCTTACAGCAGTTGGATAAATACCTGTGCCTTCCGCTATTTGTTCTGCTGTTGCTTTTCCGACCTTGCATAGGTAAACGTAGATTTTTGCTTGTGTTTCTGTCATTTTTAAATCTTTAAGGATCTGAATGATAGATTCTTCTAGCTTTTTCATATTCATACCTCCAAGAGGTTATAGAGATGTAAGATATAAAAATCTTTTTATCATTGTAACAATGTCAAAATGGAAAAATTTAAATATCCAATAAACATCTTAATCATGGTGATGAAAAATGTTCTGGAAAAGAAAAACAAAAGAAGAAAAACTAAAACAAAAAATTAAAAATATTTCCAAAGAATCAAAAGAGGCAGCAGAACTAGCAGGGCAAATAATACTTGAAAAAATACAAAAAATCCAAAAGAAAATATTTCCCCCATAGCTAGTAAAATTAAAAATACAGTAAAACTAACAACTAAAATTCAATTTTTATGATACCAGCTTATCCGTTTATAAAATAATATGTAAAATAAGCTTAACTACTATCATGAAACCTTGTTCAGAACTCTAGATGCGATTTTCTTAGCTAAACTTTTGATTTTCTCCAAATCATCTATTGTTGGGGCCCCCTTAACACTAACAATAGGTTCAATAACTTCGTGTCCCATCTCTACAAGTATCTTTTTTAATTGTGACAGTGCGTTTCCTCCCCAAGCATAGGTGCCAAATAACCCTATGATTTTCCTCTGTAACCTCTTAATCTCCAATAGATTTACTAAGTGCCGTAGTGGTGGAAATATGTTTCCATCATAAGTAGGACAGCCAAAAATAACCGCGGGTGCATTCAATAAATCTCTCAAAATGAAGCTTATATCACCGTAGGATATATCGTGCACAGCGGTATCTATGCCTTCAGAATTAATATTCTCTTCTAAAACCTCAGCTATTTTCTTAGTATTGCCGTACATCGAACCATAAACAATCACAACTCTTTTCTCAGGAACATCCCTGCTCCATCTTTCAAACAACTCTACGATCTTAATAGGATTTTTACGGTAAACAGGCCCATGACTTGGAGCAATGATTTCAATGTCAATACCGAGGTTCTTAACTTTCTCTATAGCTCTCAAAACAAACTTCGAATACTTTGATACGATGGTAGCAAAATACCTCTTAGATTCCGAGAAAAACAATTCAAGATCGACTTCGTCGTCGAAAATTTTATTACCTAAAGCACCAAATGAGCCAAAAGCGTCACATGGAAACAAAATTTTATCTTCAACCAGATATGTGAACATCGTTTCGGGCCAGTGTAGCCACGGCGCCTCAATGAAGCGAAGAGTTTTACCACCGATATCTAAACTACTTCCATCCCTAACACTTATGGTCTCCTGATCTAAATGGAAAAAGGATTTAACCATATCAATTGCTCTATTTGTTCCCACAATTTTAACATTTGGAGCGTTTTTGACTATTTCTGGAAGTGAACCACTGTGATCGGGCTCCAAATGATTAACAATAACGTAATCTAACTCCTTAACATCGATTACGCTGTTAATATTCTCAATAAGCTCCTCAGCATACTCAGCTTTCACTGTATCCACTAATACCTTTCTCTCGCCGAGAATCAAGTAAGAATTGTAACTCACCCCATGCGGGAGGCTCCAAAGAGACTCGAAAAGCTTAGTTTCACGGTCATCTACACCAACCCAATAAACTCCAGGTTTAATTTCGACATGTCTTCCCAACCTAGACACCACGCTCGAAACACCTATTAAATGGGTAACATTAGAAATAATCTATGTTATCCCCATTTCCCCTTTGCTATATGAACTTCAATCTCCGCTTTAATTTTTCTCATCATTTCCTCCGCGAACTCTTTACCTTCCTTAAATATTTTTATACATCCCGGGTCAAGGTTGTCTTCTATGCCCTTTTCACAGACTTCAACAATTCTTGATAGAAGGGAATGTAGATCTACGTGCAGCGAATTTGTTAGCCGAGATCTTTCAATCAACTTAACTTTATCTTCGGATATTTTTTCAAACTTTTCCCTTGGAGCTCCACACCGAGGGCACTTTTCTGGCGGCTCCCCTTCCTCCCAAATAAACTTGCAAGCAGTACATCTCCACATCTGCATATGTAGCACCTCCAATTAACTACTTTACATAAATTAAGTTGCCTTTAATATAAAAAAATGGGGGTGGAGTTAAAAGGCTTTAAACATTTTCCTTGGTACACCGCAAATAGGACATTTTTCTGGCGGTTTTCCCCTTCGGTAGCATATCCGCATACTTTGCAGATATAGATAGTTTTTACTTCAATATCCTTCCCCTTTTCCACGGCTTGCTTCGCTTTTTGATACATCGTTGCATGTATTTTCTCGGCTTCTAACGCCCAACCTGTAGTTCTTACTGCCCCTTTTTCATTCTGCAGCTCAGCTACTGCTTTAAAGGCCGGGTACATATCTTCAACTTCATACGTTTCACCATCAATAGCCGCTTGTAAATTGTCTACAGTTTTCTTTACTTCACCAAGTTCTCTAAAGTGATTTTTTGCATGTACAAATTCTGCATACGCTATTGCCCTAAACAGTCTAGCAACATTAAGTAAACCTTCCTGTTCGGCTTTTTCAGCAAAATCAAGTACCTCATGTGGGCTTGGCTTTCTCCCGCAAAAGCATCTCTCAAATTTCTCTCGGTCATTTTCCTCATTAAACTCCCTCCATCACTATTTAGGTCGTCTATGTATACATTTTTCGTGTAATTTTGTGCATATAATAAAAGAATATTTACATTATTTTATACTTTTGGTTACTATATTCGTAAGAAATAAAGTTTAAAATGGAAGAGTATCATATCTATACATGAACTAATAGACTATTATCTATCCATAAATAAACGAAATCTCAACCAGAAATTAAAGATGCCTTTAACACAGGAAATTACTTACCTTCGCTAGAGCCTTTTAAGTCTATAATTAAAAATATGATTCGAATTTCGTACAAAAATACTATTAAACAAATAATAAGTGGTACTATTAACAGAAACCGAATATACCAATGTTCGAGCAACGAAATTGATCTTGTATTATGATTAGTAAAGTTTAATGGTTAAAGCCCTATAGCAAGTGATTGTTGGAGCCGAGATTTAAAACGTTCAATAAAAGAGGAATGAGCAATGGATGAAACTGATATAAAAATCTTGGACATTCTAATGGAAAACGCGAGGACTCCATTTGTTGAAATTGCGAAAAAACTGAAGGTCAGCGAGGCTACTATTAGAAAGCGAGTTAAATCCCTTGAAAAACGAGGAGTTATTAAAAAATATACCATCGTTATCGATCCCGAAAAAGTAGGATATCGAACTATTGCAATCGTTGGTGTAGATGCTGATCCAACAAATTTCCTTGAAGTAGCTAGAAAAATCACAGAATTAAAAGAGGCAAGATATGTTGCCACAAGTACAGGAGACCATATGATAATGACTGAAATCTGGGCAAGAGACACAAAACATTTATCACAAATCATAGAAAAAATTGGAAGCATTAATGGTGTAAAGAAAATTTGCCCAGCCATAATACTGGAAAAACTAAAAGAGATAAATAAAATGGACTGACAAGCAAAAACATGTTCAATGTATCGTTAAATTTCTTGAAAGTTCTATTCTTACAAAGTTTTCCCTAGCCTTGTTACCTAGTATTACTTTTTTCTAAAAATAGTACTGAAGAGAGTCTTAAAAAAGTATACGGCATGCCTTTTAAGTTTGTGAAAGACAGAAATATCAAAGCAGTTTTACCAGTCTTAGAATGCATAGTATAAAAGCATTTTACCCCCTTCTACATGTCTATCTGTAAAATTTGTTAGTATTACAATTATTTTGCTAAAATTTTAAAATTCTAGTTACTGAGAACACGGCTATGTTATCGGTGTGAAGTAAAGTGTCGGATGAGGTCTTGAAAAATCAATGTTAGCATTGTATATTACTGTCGGCGGGGAAACGCCATAGATGAATACTCTCCCCTTTTTACCGAAGGTTTTAAAAAAGTAATCGGCTGCTTCTCTCAGCTTAACATCAATTTTTGTGCTTGGGAAAGCAGTTCCAATACAGAGGTCTTTTTCAAACTTTACTCTAGAAATAATCTTCATAGCTATCTTTTCAGCACCCCTAGAGCCAAAATCCGATTCTATCTTATCGAAACATAAGAAAAGTAAGACATTATCTTCTTTCTCCCTTTTAAACTCATTTATTATACTATTAACCGTATTTACAAAATGATCTACACGATAACTTGTATAAACAAGCCATGGAAACCGTTTTTCAACATCCTTATCCTCACTAGGAATAATGATTTTACAATTCTTCTGAACTTTCTCCCGGCCTACTAAAGCAGCATAAAACTCAAAGAAATAAAGTGGACTAAGACCCTTACAAGGCACGATAATTACACCCCTATCCTGCATCAAAAAGTTCTCTACAGGAACCCCAGCAATATTCTCAACAATGAATTCGGGAGGAACTTCGCCGGTAACTTCAAGAAACACGAAGCTTCCTCTCTTGTACCCACCTACAATTTTATCTATTATTTTAGAACCTGTACTAAACATGTTCTTTTCATAAAATTTTGTTCCCTTTCCATCTCTTACTGGAGGGTGTGGTTCGTGAATAAACGTGGTTAATTCTATTGGTCTAAATTCGTCAAAGTATCTGAATTTACCCCCATGTAACGTAAAATAGTAAATTGGGTTTTCTATTTCAACACCTCTAAGCTTCTCTATAACCAACTCTCTAAACAATCTCTCATCAATAAGCTTTCTCTTAAAAGTTACAACTCCATCACAAATATAATCTAAGGCTGTCCTCTCTGTCCTCTCTGTTATAATAATAACTCCAACTTCAGCACCCTTAGCAACATCAATAATCTTGGCACATACATCTTCAACAGGCAAACCTACGGAAGAAGCCACAGCATCAATGCTATCCACCACAACAATCGGAGAAAATTTTTCAGTTCTCTTTTCTTCAATGGCTGTGTAAAGCCCCTTAAGAAACTCAGGAAGAGAAGAAAACTTTATGAACTGTGGTACCTCCATCTTTTTTGGCAATATGCTTTGAGTTGCATCAACTATGTTTTCAGGCGGTATACTTTCTTTTATCCAAGGAAACTGGCTGTAAAGCGAATCTATATCAACTCTCGTAGAAAAATATATACCACTCTTTTTCTCAGATTGTTCGGCAATATACTGCAGGCTAAAAATAGTTTTTCCTGATCCAGGCTCTCCCTTTATAACTAAAGCAAAATTTCCAATATTTTCGGAGAATCTTAAAATTTCAGGTGGAATTGTTTGGCTCATAGTCCTACACCTGAAGCTCTCTCATACGTAGCACATCGTAGTAATGCCTATAATAACTAACTTTCAGTTAACGTTCATATAAATATTATGACTCACAAAAATCTAGTTAGGTATAGCTTAAAACTTCTAACAGCTTCCCAAAGTTCGCATATTTTTACCTTTCTTTAGTTAACTTTACTGGAACCCTCGTATTCCAATTTCTAAATAAAGTTATCTTCTTCTTTAACAGTCCATACCTTTACTGGAACATTCGAATAATCATTTAGCTGTTTTTTATAATTAATATATCTTTTTTATTCGGTACAAAGGGGAAATTTCTTAATTCACCTATATACGCTTGATATGGTGTACAATTTGAAAAGGGTCGATTACACGCGTTTTCTCTACTTTTACTTGCACAACCAGAAGTCATAAATGGCAAACTACTTTCAACTACCCCATTATAAACTTTCTCACTTACTCCAAAATCTACGATTCTTCTCTTTCTCATCAAACCTCATATTCTCATATTTTGAAATGCCTTTATTTATCAAATATCTCGCTAACTGAATCCTCCTATACGTGCCTATTGAAGGCTGTGAGTGGTTTTCTAGCAGCGAACCTTCCTCAGGGAAGAACGAGAAAAGATGAGTTAAAGCACCCATATCATATGCTTTTTGAATAGCTTTCACCATCTCCTCTTCGGCCTCGCCTAAACCAACAATAAAATGAACACCCACATTATACTTACCGAAAATTTCAACAGAATCTTCAACAACCTGCCAGTAACGATCCCATCTATGAGAACCGCCAACACCTCTACCTCTTAATTTATCGAAAGTTCAGGAGTTGCCGCATCAACAGCCACACCAATCTTATCGGCTCCAGCCTCCTTCAAATCGTATAACCATTTCTTTGTCACAATTGTTGGAGTTATTAATCCAGAAATAACATCTATCTTCTTACGTAAAGCTTTCACAATAGTTAAAGTATCCTCTCTTGCTCTCTTATGCGTAACCATTGAAACACATACCCTTTCCACATGGGAACATCTTTCGCCATCCGTTCTTCTAAGAACTTCTTCCAAGAGAACAATAGGCCAATCTACACAAATAAAACTCTTCTCGGTCCATGAGCCGTTAATGTATCTAGACTTCGATAAACCACAATAAGCACATTTACCTAAGCATCCATCATTATAGGTTAACAAAAGATTAAGAGTATAGAGCTTTGCATCCCTAAAATCGATTCAAATTCGTAGCATTAACTTTAAGTCCTTATATTTTTTCTTGGTTATATTCCTTTTGGTTCTCAAGAACTTTATAATTCTCTTGGTTACCTGCTTAGAAAGAAATTTCTTCTTATAAAGAACTGCTATTAGATCTGCTAGTTGTAAAAGCTGAAAGCCCAGTCTTACATATCTAAGCATTTTAGGGTCTTCTGAAACAACAAAATATTCCTTTTCGGATGCACATTCAAGAAGTGAAGCATCAGCTTCATCAAACCCTTCTTTTAGAAAACTCGAAAAAACTACGTTGCGTTTTGGGAGAACTGCACAGTGCTCCACTATCCACAAATAATTGGGAAAAAACCTTCTAAACTCCGTTAATAATTCATGCGTAAAAAAGAGTTTAAACCGATTCAACAATGTACTAACGATACTTATGTTCAACTCTCTTTCTAACATGTGAATTTTAAACCAACTACACGTGTCTATAGCTAACATCATAGTATATTTTATAGCAAAATATATTTAATTAATTTGCTATAAAATATAGCATATGAGGCAGGTAAATTTTAGGATAAATGACGTGGAATACGAAAGACTAAAATGGCTTGCAAAAAGAAGAAGTGCATCTATTGCTTCAATTTCAAAAAATATACTCAAAAAAGCTTTAAAAGATGAATTAATGGACGAACTAGCTCAAGCATACATGAAAGGAGAAGTTGGTTTAAAAGAAGCCTGGAAACTTTCAGGACTCCCCTTTATAGATTTTTTAGATGAACTATGCAAAAGAGGGGTAGAACCGCCAATATCAGCTGACATAGATGAGAAAACTCATGATGTAGCTAGAAAATTAAAAGAATTACTTGAATAATTATTATGAAGACGTGTTAACGTTGAGGTACATGCAACTCATAATTGTCTGATTTCACAATTATTTACATCATATCTTAAAGTAAAAAGGAAAACTCCAAAGATTAGGTTTTAATAGTAAAGTTATTAGTTTGCTGCGGCAACTTTATTCACAAGAAGGTGATATTTATAATGATTATAGAAGAAGTAGCAAAAGCTTAAGATAGACCCAAAAACTTCTACGAGAAAGTCTTCTAAAATGGTTTGAGGACGAACTAGCCAAGACAAATGCAGAAATAGCTAAGCTTTTAATTAAATATAAGGTAAACTCTCTAAGCGAGCTAGAGGTGAAAATAAAGAAGGGGCAAGTACCAGAACATCCAGCATGGGAAGACCTAATAATATTAGAAGAGCTTATAGAGACAAAAAAGACTAGAAGAGAGACTAGCTATTGTCCAAAAGTCTTAACGACGTATATGATGATCTGCTCATCCTGATCTACTCTAAGTTTTTAGATATTTTCGACGCGTAAAGTTTTGGCAAGGCACGCGGCATGCGAATTATAAAGATTCGCATCATCTTTAAGGACGAAAGTTTTCTTGACGTTATATGGAGATCTTCAGGAAAGTATAGCCTTCACTGGGAAAGAAGACACATCAATGGTACCATTTATAGGTATGACAATGCACCGCACTGGAAAAACGTTTCTACGTTTCCAAATCATTTTCATGACGGAAGTGATAAAAAGGTCACTCCTAGCTATCTGCCAAAAGACCCTCTAGAAGCTTTAAAACGGATCTTAGAATTTATAAGAAGTAAAATATTGAAGGAAAGAACACGATAACTTAAAGATTAAGCTTTCATGATAGATTTTTCTTAAAACAATCTCTCATCAAGGTTTTAAGCATGAAGAAGTGTTTCAGCCAAATTTTCGGCAGGCAGCTCATTCATTATTCTTCTATACAAAAGATTATTTGTCATCAACGTAACTAACGGTACAGTACCAACCTTGTAGTACCCAAAAGCTATCTCCTCAGCTAAGTCAATGGTATGATGCCAGGTATTTAAGGTAACCATGTCATTCTCCCTAACTCTTAAGCAATTTCTAACTATCTGACAAGCCACCTTCTTCAAAACACTTCTTTCCTGAAACTGCAAATTAACCCCCACAAACAATAACAATTTTATCCCAATATATGTTCCTATCACCGGTGTAATCAATGAAGATTCTCCTACTATACCCGCCATACACCAGCCACGTAGAGGAAGAAAAGAAAGGATACTTCCCACCATTGGGATTAGCATACATTGCAGCCATTTTAAGAAACCATAACCATTCAGTTAGAATAATAGATATGAATGTAGAGACGAAGGATCTAGAAGAGCTGGAAAAAATTTGCGAAAAAGAGCAACCTGACATTGTCGGAATAAGCTCAACAACAATAACCTATAACACTTGCATAAACATTTTAAAACGTATCAAAAATGTAATTCCTTCTGCAATAAGGATTGTAGGAGGGCCTCATGCCAGTATATTGCCTCATGAGTTCGTAGATTATTCTGATTTTGTTGTTGTCGGTGAAGGAGAGTACACAATGCTAGAACTAGTTAAAACATTAGAAAACGGTGAAGACCCCTCAAACATCAAGGGACTATTATTTAAGAAAGACGGAAAAATTGTTGAAACAGGCTCTAGACCCTTAATAACGTGTCTTGATAATTTTCCGTTCCCAGCTAGAGACCTCCTACATATGGAAGCTTATAATGATAACAAAGGAGCAATTCTCACTAGTAGAGGTTGCCCGTTCAACTGCATTTTCTGCAACTCTTACCTAATTTTTGGTAAAAAGTTTAGAGCCAGAAGCCCCAAAAACGTTGTAGACGAAATAGAACACCTAGTCAAAAAATATAACGTCCATGTAATCCGCGTCTTAGACGACATGTTCACATTAAATCGAAAAAGAGTTATAGAAATCTGTAATGAAATTCTTAATCGAGGTCTTAACATTGGATGGGAGTTGACAAACGGAACCAGAGTAGACAAGGTCGACAAAGAACTTCTAGAGAAAATGCATGAAGCAGGATGCTACAGAATTTACTACGGCATAGAATCCGGCTCCGAAAAAGTTCTAAAAATGTTAAGAAAGGGCATCAAACTTGACCAAGTTAGACGCGTCGTCAAATGGACCAAAGAAATTGGCATCGAAGTCGGCGGTTTCTTCATGATAGGAGGGCCCGGAGAAACAATAGAAACATTAAAAGAAACTGAAAAGTTCATCGACGAGTTAAACTTGGATTATGTTCATCTTAGTATTGCAACCCCCTATCCTAGGACCGATTTCTGGAACTGGGTTCTTAAAAACGGCAGATTTGTTACAAACGACTACAGCAAATTCGAAAAAGAATTCATCTTTGAAACTCCCGATTTCCCTTGGGAGCAAAGAATGAAAATATTCGAATATCTACATGAAAAATATTGTTCGGACAAATAAATAGTGAGAATAAAAACATTTTATGAAACCGTATTTAGAACTTATGAACCGTCCCTGTTCTCTTTATTTTTTCCTCGCTTTTTAAGTATATGAGATATCCAAGTGTTAAATATATAACGTCTAGTATTGCCAGCATAGCTACATTCCGCCATATCCACATTTGCCTTGGACCATAGAGTAGAAATCCTCGAAAACTCTCTACTCCATATGTTATAGGCGAGATTTTAGCTATTGCTTGAAGAAACACCGGCAATATTGCAATTGGATACGCTGTTGGCGTTACAACCCAGAAAACTGTGTCCACTACATCTATAACCATCCAACCCTGCTTCACCATGAGAACGACGCTACATATCATAAACCCTACGCCTTGGATGGCTAAAATCGTCAAAGCAACCGATATCAGAGAGGGAAGGATCCCCCAAAGGTTCAAATGAATACCAAAAATAATCACCATGGCTACTAGTTGAAGTACCAACCCTGAGCCTGTGTGCGTAATGCTATGTAAACCTTGACCAAAAATTATTGAAAATCTCGATACTGGTGTTACCAAGACGGATTCAAGGGTCCCTATCCACTGCTCTCTCCTTAAACTCATAGCTGTGCCCCATAAAGCTGCGCTAGCAAAGCCGAGAAAAGCAAACCCGAGCACTGTATAAGTTACAATGTCCCCTATTCCGGTTAACTTCTCTAAAAACGGACTGTATCTTCCCCCTACGACTGCAAAACCAAAAATTATGAAAGGTAATAGCCACATGATCGGCGCAAAGATGAAATATGTAACACTAAGCGGATAAGAAAGTTCATCCTTCCAAACCTTGACGCAAATTGCCCATATTGCCCTTAACTCCTTCCAAAGATCATATATCTTCGCTTTAAACTTCATTTACGAGCCTCCTTAGTATTTTCCAATTCCCCCAGCCTTTTTAGTTCTGTACTCAGCGTACGCAAAGGTTAGATAACCAAATGTCCACAAACACAACGTAAAAACACATAAAATTACTATGATGTTCATTACTGCCTGAATGTCCTTATTTAGTAGTATTATAGCTCTTATGGCTGTAAATGCGTAAGTTGCTGGTATCAATAAGCTTATAATTCTCGCAGCATATGGAAGTTCAGATATAGGGTACCTAACCGGGATTAGCACGTAAAACATTGCATCTAAGAATCGTGTTAAAGCATCTGGATCCTTAAAGACCATCACTACACCAGCCATAGTCATTGCAAACCCATAAAGTGCCAAAAGCATTAAAGTAAGCAGCACAATGAAGGGCAATACATGTGAAAGAGCAAAGGGTATACCAAAAATCAGCAAAAGCACTACGAGTTGTACCGTGGCGGTAAGAGTTGTAGTAGCTGTTTCAGCTAATGCAGCTCCTATTAAAATGTCCACTCGAGATATTGGTGTTACCAAGAGACTCTCAAGGGTCCCAGACATCTGTTCCCATCGTAAAGCATTCCCCATACCCCACAGGGCACTCATCACGTACATGAAGAGTGTACTTCCAAGAACCATATAACTTAACCAGTCAGGCGTTCCCGTAGTGGACGCAAACTTCGTACTCGTAGTTCCACCTGTTAGAGCTATTCCTTGAAATATTGCTGGCATTATCCAACCTATTGGAACAAACGCCCAATATAATATATTAAAAGGATATCTAAGAGAAATTTTCAAGCTTTTCCACGCTATGTTCATAGCAACGCCTAAACTAGGCCTTTCATCCGAAAGAACGTATCTAAATTGGACTTTGCTCTTCATCCCTAAGCCTCCTCCCAGTGTGTTTAATAAAAACATCTTCAAGCGTCGGTTCCTCGACTTTAAAGCTAACTACTCGTACTTTAACATTATTAAGAACGTTTAAAGCTTCCCTAGCAGCTTCAACACTGTTTTTCGCATAAATCTTAATTTCATATTTCCCATTGCTTAAGCTAGTTACCACCTGTTCAATGTATGACATCGCCTCTAGTTCTTTTGTTGGCGGTTCATCAAGCGTTTCTAACACTAAAACATTCCGTGTACTTATTTCACGTTTTAATTCATCTGGCGTACCAATGCGAATTATTTCCCCTCTGTCTATGAGAGCTATACGGTCACAAAGCATATCTGCTTCTTCCATGTAATGCGTGGTTAAAAAGATCGTTTTCCCTTCCTTTTCGTTAAGTTCTTCTCTTATGAACTTCCTTATCTCTCTAGCAAAATTTGGATCCAACCCTAAGGTGGGTTCGTCCAGCAATAGGATTGGTGGATCATGAATAAGCGCTTTCGCAAGAATAACCTTCATCTTCATGCCCGAAGAATAATCCTCTACCTTATCATCGGCTCTCTCTTTAAGATCCATTAGTTCTAAAAGCTCATTTACCCTTTTTTCAGCGGCTTTCTTATCAAGTTTGTATAGCTTTGCGAAAAAGAGAAGATTTTCTCTAGCTGTCAATTTCCAATATATACTCCTTTCACCACCGGTCATCAAGCCTATCCTAGACCTAACTTTCCCTGCTTCCCTAACAACATCGTAGCCGTCTACATAGGCTTCTCCTTCATCAGGAAGTATTAAAGTTGAAAGTATCTTAATTAATGTGGTTTTTCCAGCTCCATTGGGACCTAGAAGACCGAATATTTCACCTCTCTTCACACGTAAATTAACACGATTTAAAGCTACAACCTCCTTTTTCTCCTTCGGTAGAATGTAAAACTTTCTCCTTCTTTCAACAAACTTTTTATAGAGATTTATAACCTCTATAGAAAAGTTCATTTAAAAGCCTCCCTTATCGTTTTTAAAACCTTAAAATGGACTAATCAGATAGCAAAATCCAAGGGCGATCAGTAAAAAGCAGCTACAAACATATTTGACACCATTACATTAAATATTTAAGAGGTTTTTAAAAATTGTGGTAAAATTGGTTTATAGGTTGTTCTAAAGCAGTTTATCATAATGAGTAAGGTATTTTTAAAAGAAGAGGATTTTGTTGTAGAGTGCTGCCGTCTTGGTGGGCTCGACTTATTTTGGCATTGCAATTTGAGGGGAGAGGGGAGGAGGGGATACCAAAAAAGAGCTATATCGAGCCTCTCACCACGCACAGAGCTGTGCTTACTACATGTTATCCCCTATAAATCTTTCTATTACCTTGAAAACACCCAACATAATAAATTGTAATGTCTTAAGAAATGCTTTCTGCACGATTTATAACATGTCTTGTCATATCATTATTGCAGGGGTCTATTAATCGTCCTACTGGCATTTTCGGGTGTTCTGTCAACAACTTTGATTGGCAAGTATTAAAGCTTGTGAGAGGGTCTTGAGCGGTAAGAGAAGAGAAAATTGAATGGAATACGTGTGATTAAGGGGACGAAAAACAAATTAGGTTTACCTAAATCTTTAAATAGTTAACTTTGTGTTCAATATATGAAATTCAATTTCAACTTTTGAAATATCGAGGGAACAACTTTGATTGACAAGGATTTAGGAGAAAAAATCGAGGAGTGCCTGGAAATCCTATTTAGGTTAGAAAAGAACCAAAAACGTGTAAAAACAACGGAATTAGCCAAAAAACTAGGTTCTCCCCTTTCTTCAATGACTGTGCTACTTCAAAGACTTTCTAAAATGGGGTTAGTTTATTACGAACCGTATAAGGGGGTCAGACTTACAGATAAAGGAAGAAAGGTGGCGATCAAAATTATTAGAAGACACAGATTGTCTGAAAGATTCCTGACCGACATTCTCGGTCTTGACTGGTGTGAGGTTCACGAACACGCATGCAAACTTGAACATGCCATTACAGACAAGGTCGAAGAAAAATTAAATGAAAAACTAGGCGGTCCAACTGTTTGCCCCCATGGCAATCCTATTCCAACCCCTAGTGGAGAAATAATTTTTGAAGAAGATATTCCTCTTTCAGAGTTGCAACCCGCAGAAGAAGCCATTATCACTAGGATCATAGATGAAAATCCAGCTTTGCTTCGTCGACTTATTGCAATCGGTATCTTGCCTGGTGTCAAAATTACAGTTAAAGAAAAATCTCCACTTGGAGGAGCACTTGTTTTAAAAATAGGTGACTATGAGGTTGCATTGGGTCACGATGTAGCTTCCAAAATATGTGCGAAAACAAGTACTGCTCCTCACAGACATAGACGTCGTATGCGTCACGGAGCAAAAAGCCGCAAATAAATATAATGTTGAAAGAGAGGATCGCCATGGCTTCTTCAAGACATCTTAAAGAACCAAAAGAGAGTAGTGATACTGTAAAAATATTATTGGCTGGTAATCCCAATACCGGTAAATCTGTGTTTTTCAATAGAATTACAGGCATAGGAGTTATTGTTTCAAATTACCCTGGCACCACTGTTGAACTTATGGAGGGGAAAACAAAATTTAATGGTAGAGAAATCACTGTTATCGATCTTCCTGGCACATATTCCCTTGGCGCTGGCTCCATGGATGAAAGAGTTGCTAGGGCAGCTATCTTGGAAGAAAAACCCGCTGTTGTTATCAATATCGTAGATGCCGCCAACCTTGAACGAAACCTATACTTAACTCTGCAACTCCTTGAACTTCAAACTCCAATCGTTGTTGCACTAAACATGGTTGATGAAGCTAGAAAAAGAGGTATCGAAATAGATCACAAAAAACTTTCTGAACTTCTCGGTGTCCCTGTCATTCCAACGATTGCAACGCGAGGTGAAGGCATTAGAGAAGTCATAGATGTCGCTTTAAAAGTTTTTGATGGAAGACTAACAATTCGCCCCATGAAAGTACAATATGGACGAGACATCAAAACTATAATCCAAGAACTTGAAAAGATCGTAAAGAACCGTCTGAAAACACTTCCCAAGAACATGAGACCCAGAACTATTTCAATCCTCCTACTGGAGGGAGATCCTGAGATTATAGAAGAAATAAGTAAAATAGATGAAGAAGTTATAGAAATCGCCAAGAATTTTGCTAAGAAAATTGAAGAATTACATGGTGAACCTGCTAGCTTAAGAATTGCCAAGGAAAGATATGGCGTCGCCCACAGTATAGCTAAAGCCGTAACAACTAGATATGAAAAGAAAATTTTACTTAGAGATAAACTCGATGCTTTAACTACGAACATATATACTGGTTTTCCTATAATGGTCTGCGTGTGGATAGGTTTATTTTCTCTCTTACTCTACGGCGGAAGTTTTTTAGAAGAACTAATAGTTTTCGGGTGGGAAAGTTATATTGCTCCACTTATTGAAAGAGGACTGTCTTATATTATTCCTAACGATTTCATTTATCAAATCGTTAGTAGAGGTTTAATTCTAGGGTTAGAGGCAGGACTAGCTGTTGTAGTGCCTTATGTAACCCTATTTTATATAGCTTTAGCAGTTCTTGAAGACACTGGTTACCTTACACGCATGGCGTATCTTATGGACAATTTTATGCATAAAGTTGGTCTTCATGGAAGAGCTATAATCCCTCTCATAGCTGGCTATGGATGCAATGTTCCCGCAATCATGGGTACAAGGGTCTTAGAAACTCGAAGAGAAAGAGTTTTAGCAGCTTTTCTCATAACCTTAATTCCTTGCTCTGCCAGAACTGTAGTTATATTAGGTTTGATAGGCCAGTATATAGGTCTACTTGCTGTCCTTTCTATCTATGCATTAAATTTAGGTATTATAGCTGCTTCAGGCTTCTTTTTAAACCGTATTATAAAAGGTGAAACATTCGGATTAGTTATGGAGCTTCCACCCTACCGTATTCCGCATCCAATACCTGTTTTAAAGAAAACTTGGATCAGATTTAGAGAATTTGTATACATAGCCTTCCCACTGCTTATTTTAGGTAGCTTAGTTCTTAGTGCTTTCGAATATTCCGGTGCCATTCAACCCGTTGTTTCTTTAATGAAGCCAATAGTTGTTGGAATACTTGGTCTCCCAGCCCTAACGGGAATAACACTAGTTTTCGGAGTTCTTAGGAAAGAAATGACATTAGAAATGCTCATAGTACTATTCGGAACCACGGATTTCCTAGCAATAATGAACACAACTCAAATGATTGTTTTTACAGTAGTAGTTACACTTTACTTTCCATGCATCGCAACTTTCGCAGTCCTAGGTAAAGAACTAGGCTGGAAAACCGCCATCCTAATAGCAATATCAACAATCATCCTAGCAATAACTATCGGAGGAATAACCAATTTCATACTTACACGTCTCTAAACATCAAATAAACGCCATTTAGAAAAATTTTGCACTTCATATACACTTCCATTTTATGCGATGTGCGGGTGATATACTCTTGCCAAAAGAGAAAACGTATCGGTGTCCTCTTTGTGGCTTTAAATTTACCGAAAAATCAGCAAAAGATTGTATAAATTGTCCATTAGCAGCAAAATGCAGTCTGATTAGGTGTCCTAACTGTGGATACGAATTCCCCAAAATTTAACTCTCTCAGCTTTCTTCCTTCAATTTTCTTCTGACCAGCAACCATTGGTCAGATTTGAAGTAAACATTATTTTCTTCAAAATAACGTTGAGATTTTGAGATCAAAAATATATAAATGCTACACTGATCGAAAGATAATTACTCAGCTTATGAGGTTGGCGAATCAGATATGAAGTCTCCAGAGAATTTTACCTTGTATCGGGATAGGAAACTTGTAGAAAAGGTAGCAGAAAAGATAAGGGAAGCTGCAGGCGGGGAAAGTTTCAAATTTATGCATGTTTGTGGAACACATGAAGATACAATTTCACGTTTTGCACTTAGGTCAATACTACCTGAAAACGTTAAAGTTATTGCGGGCCCTGGTTGCCCTGTATGTGTAACACCACCTGAAGTTATTTCTGCGGCAATTGAGCTTTCCAAGCTTGATAACGTTATTCTGACAACCTACGGGGATATGGCGCATGTCCCAAGCCCAAGAGGCTCTCTTGTTCAAGCAAGAGCAAAAGGCGGAGATGTCCACATAGTTTACAGCATTATGGATGCCGTTAAGCTAGCTAATAAAAGGAAAGATAAGCAAATTGTTCATTTTGCCATAGGTTTTGAAACAACAGCTCCATCAACAGCAGCAACTCTTCTCAACAATCCACCAGAAAACTTCTCAGTATTAACCTATCACTTGCTAATTCCACCTGCAATAGATTTCCTACTAAGCCTTGGTGAGGTTAAGTTAGATGGATTTATTCTTCCAGGACATGTTTCCACAATCATTGGCTCAAACGCTTATAAGTATATTTCAGAAAAATGGCACATTCCTCAAGTTGTTGCAGGGTTTGAACCATTGGATGTTCTTGTTGGAATTTACATGTTATTGAAACAGATAAGAGAGGGTAGAACTGAAGTTGAAAATGAATATGTGCGAGCCGTCAGGCCTGAAGGCAATGTTAAAGCTAAAGAAATGATGAAAAGAGTTTTCGACGTGGTTGATGCAAGGTGGAGAGGTATAGGCACTATACCTTGCTCAGGATTTAAACTTAAGAAAGAGTTCGAAAATTTTGATGCTAGCAAAAAATTTGAAATTACATTTGAAGAATTTAAGCAAGATTTACATCCAGGCTGCAAATGTGGAGAAATCCTCCGAGGCCTGGCACAACCCGAAGACTGCCCACTTTTTGCTAAGGTGTGCACACCACTACACCCAATAGGTCCATGCATGGTTAGTAGAGAAGGCACGTGCGCAATAGTCTACAAATACTCTCGATCTAAAAATAAGAAAGCGCACTTCCCTCCTTAAAAGTTAAAACCTCAGAGAATAACATTTCCTTACAATTCATTAATAAAAGGGAAACTTTAAGAAACTATCAATTCAAAAACAATATGGGCCCGTAGCCTAGCAGGATATGGCGCCGGCCTTCGGATAAACCTAAAACCTTAGTGGAAAGCCGGAGGTCCCGGGTTCAAATCCCGGCGGGCCCACCATACTTCTAAATAGTAATGTAAAAATTGTCTCATTTTAACTATATAATTCGAATGTGTGCTTTACTTTAACTAATGGTAAGGCTGAGATAAGCATATAAGGACAATTTTGTTTTCTGAATGTGCCTTAATGATGGAGGATGTAAATTGGTTAATACTAAGCTAGCTGATGTACTTTCCCACGCACTTTCGGCACCACTTTTTGCTCTATACTCACTTATCATAATTTATGCTGCCAATAGTGCAGCTTATAGCCCTTTACCTGCATGTTTAGCTATCTTAATCGGTGGAGTTTTTCTAACAATACTGCCAGTTGCCCCACTCAGTTTAAATGTGCTAAAGGGAAATGTTGACGTATTTGTTTCAGATAGGAGAAGAAGACCAAAATTTTACTCATATGCCATATTAAGCTATCTTGCGGGAGCTTTAATTTCACATGTTTTAGGAGTAAAGATTCTAACAATAATTCATTTAGCTTACTTTTTTGTTACACTGTCGGTAATGATAATAAATTTTAAAACTAAAATTAGTGCTCATGCTTCAGGAATAGCGGGCCCAGTAACTTATATCGTATTTTTCTTAGGACTATCATACGCCTTTTTATATTTAATTCTTATACCAGTTGCATGGGCAAGAATTAAACTTAAAGCTCATACGATACAGCAAATAACCTTAGGGACTATTGTGGCCGTAATAGTTACGTTCTTAACATGTTTTATAATGTATGATGTCCTACTATATTAGTGAAACTAAATATATAGGTTTGATTTTGAAACAAATTGCAAATGTCATCGTTTTCATTATTAGAATACAGATCAAAGGTGATTCTTAAGTTGAGAGCTAAAATGGTAATTGTTGGCAGTGGGATTGTGGGGTTAACTACGGCATATAATCTTGCGAAACTTGGAGAAAATGATGTGATAGTTGTAGAACAGAAATATCTTGCTTATGGTTCTAGCACTAGAAATGCTGGACATTTTAGAGTGCATTTCTGGGCCCCTGAAAACACCCGTTTTGCCATTGAGGCCCGAAAAAGACTTTTGGATTTTGCCCCCAAAATCAGGTGGAACGCGGAAATTGATTTAGGAGGATATTTATGGCTTCTATACAAGGAGGAACACGTCAAAGCCTATGAAAGGAGCAACAGGGAAATTTGGAGCAAATTCGGTGTCAGCGGCAAAATTTTAACACCGGAAGAAATCTCTGAACTTTTCCCCTACGTTAACCTAGAAGGCGTCATTGCCGGCTTTTACGGTCCACAAGATGGAAAAATTAACCCTCATGCCGTTATCTTTGGATATTATGAAGAAGCGAGGAAAATGGGGGTCAAATTCTTACCTTATACAAGAGTTGAAAAAATAATAGTTGATAATAACAAGGTTAAGGGAGTTCAAACAAATAAAGGTGTCATTGAAAGCGGAAAAGTTTTAGTTGCCGCTGGAGGATGGAGCACAAAGCTTCTAAAAAGTATTGGGATAGATCTACCAATTGAAGTTGAGAGAAAGGAAATAGGTGTAACTGAACCGATAAACTATTTCATAAAACCTTTCATAGTAAGTCTGAAAAGTGGTGTTTACATTGGTCAAATGGTGAGAGGAGAAGTTCTAGGAAGTATAGACTACCCGATTATTAAAGGACTTACACCTTTTAACACGACCCTCGATTGGATCCATAAATGGTCTGAAAACGCTGTTGAAGTTATACCTCAGATTAAGCATTTGATGTTTCTAAGAACATGGTCAGGTTATTACGTTGTAACTCCAGATCACAGTCACATTTTGGGTAGGGACCCTGAATGGCCTGAAAACCTTTATGTTGCAACAGGGTTTAGTGGACATGGGTTCATGATGGCCCCATTTGCCGGCGAAGTTATGGCTAAAAATCTCCTATACGACGAAATAGATGAACTTATGAAACCTTACTTGCCAACAAGATTTAAAGAAGAAAAACTAATTCACGAAACGATGGTCATAGGATAACGTACTTAATTCACATTGCTAAGCGTAAAATTTAGAGTATTCAAGTTCTATCGTTTGTCTTTGTTTTATTTCCGGCGAAAAGAGCTACCGGGACAGGTCTTATCGGTGGACGAACTCTTGGAAGCTCTATTTCATTTATTGGTTTTCCAGTTTTCCTAGATACTATTGACAATATAAGCCTCGTACATGTTCTGCCTTGGCAAGCCCCTGTTCCACATCTAAGTATACGTTTAATTTCCTCCAAAGTAGTATATCCCTCATCGATAACTTTCTCAATTTCTTCTAAAGTTACGTCTTCACATCTACAAATTATAATATTTTTCTTTCTTATTTCCTCATCATTCATTCAATTTTCCTCCCAATATTCCTAACAACCATAGCTAAATCTTTCTTTACTGCAATTGTCACCACGGTTGTCTTATCTTTCATTCTCCTCACGGAAACCACTCTAGCTTTTCCTACTGGTTTACCTTCACGATCTAATGCTTCGAATATTTCTCCCTTTTCTGGTATCGGTAAAAGTTCATAAGGAATAGTCACCAGAGCTTCTTCTTCTCTATACTTGAGATTAACCACAAAAATGGCTAATCCCGGACAAACCGCTACACATTCCCCGCAACCCGCACATTTATCGTAATCTACCTCTGGTGGCTCGACAAGAGAAGGTTTTTTAATCGCGCCGAATCTGCAAACATGAGCACATGGATCACAAGGGATCTTTTGAATACATTCAATGATCGCAACAGGGCCTTTTTCAAGTCTTTCTTTGGGAGGTAAGCGATCTTTTAAATCTTCAAGGGTTAATACTCCCGTTGCTTCATAGTTACTCACTTTAATTCCCTCCACATTTTCCAAACCCTTTCCTTACCCTTTAAAACCCTTTCACTAAACGGGCTTTTTCTTAAAGCGTTCAGATGTTTAAAGGATTCTTCTCTAAGTTTTTCAGCTCTACTTCTTTCTTTTCCAAACTCTATTGCTACATTTGCTCCCGCTATTCTTCCCTCCATCATTGCCGTACTTGCTTCTTCTATACCTGAAACATCACCAGCAAGATACACACCATCGATAGTTGTTTCCAAGTCTTCATTATGTATCGCTACTGGGCCACCAAGCTCAGGTATATATGCCTTTTCGCATCCAGCCTGAAACAGAAGTTCCGAAGAGGGTGTTAATCCCACAGCTAAACATATTAAATCTACATCAACTTCCTGTTCTGTTCCTTCTACGGGTTGCCAATTTTCATCTAACTCTACAATTACTGCTCCTTCAACATAGTCTTTACCTTTAGCAGCACTGATAGTATGTCTTGTTAATATGGGGACTCCCAGCCTTCTAAGTTTAGATGCATGGACTAAATAGCCTCCAATTTTAGGCATTGCTTCAACAACCATTTTAACATTTACACCAGCTTGAACAAGTTGGTAACCAACTATTAAACCAACATTACCAGCACCAACAATTAAAGCATCATTACCAGGCTTCACACCATAGACGTTCATAAGTGTTTGAACTCCTCCAGCGCCATAAACCCCTGGCAAATCGTTATTAGGGAAAGGCAGCATGTTTTCTTGAGCACCAGTTGCAACAATTACGTTACGAGTAGTTACTTCAATGAGTTTTCGATTCTCCTGAACAACAGCTAATACAGGTCTTTTATTCTCATAGTACCCTATAACGCTAGCATTAAGCACCCACTTCACATTAGACTTCTTAAGCTCCCTAAGAAGAATTTTAGCGATCTCAACTCCTCTAACACCAGCATAATTATCCTTGGAGCCAAAAAACTTATGTGTTTGTTTTATCAACTGTCCTCCAGCTCTAGGATTTTCATCTACAAGATACACGTCAACACCTAAATTGGCGGCTGCAATCGCAGCTGATAAACCTGCGGGGCCTCCTCCAACAACTACAAGATCTGTGTCCAATTTTTCTTCTTCAACTTCTATCTCAGTTGTAATAGGCGGGTCTCCACGTCCCTTTTCATATTCAATTCTCATTCCATCTTTAACGAGGGTTACGCAAGTTCTAACATGTGGTATTCCATTAACACGCATAAGGCAGGAAGAACATTTTCCTATACCGCAGAAAAACCCTCTAGGCCTATGGTATTTAACACTCTTAGAGTATATTTTTATTCCGGAAGCATAAAGTGCCGCTGCTATAGTTTCTCCTTCGTATGCATCGATTTCTTTGTCTTCGAGATAAATATGCACCCGTTTATCGCGTTTAAATTCTAATATCGGGTGCTTCCATATTCTTAAGTCCATGGCAACTTCCATCCAAAAACTAATTGAACAAGAATACATTTAGGTTAGTACTCGTTTAAAGATTTAGTTGGCGGATCGTCTGTATCCACGAATTATTTTACTATGATCCCGTAGATATTAATTCCTGCAAGAGCTAGTCAATACTAAAGACAAATCACTAAGTTTTGTTTTAATCCAAATGGCATTTAGCTATTAAAAACATGAACTTAACAGTTTAATTTATTTCAAACAAATCAGAAATTTTAAATATTAATTCACGGTAATTCTAAAAGTCTCAGTTAAGCAAATGTTATTGAATGCTGTAATAATCCTTCTTTACTGCAATAGTTTTAGGAGGAACGACTGTGAGAAAGGGAGAGATTGCGATCAAAGCCAGCAGATATATCGTTCAAATTTTCTTCTTCGTATTATTCAACATATATCTATTTGAACTGATTCCTTATATTGGAGGTTATCTTTCTGCTCTTAAACAAATCGATTTAAGAAATTTCCCACTACCAATAGATTTTGATTCACAATATGCAAATGTTGCAAATGCCTTCACCGTTATGCAGCTTATGATTGCAACTCTCTGGTTCCCAGCCTTAACAATAGGTTTAACCATACTAATCTCCATAATCTTTGGTCGAGCTGCATGTGGATGGCTATGTCCTTTTGGATTCGTACAAGACCTACTCAGAGCACTTCCAATAAAGAAAATTAGAGTTTCTCAACCAGTAAACAGAGCCCTAGCAAAAATAAAATACTACGTGCTTCTCTTCACTATCATTATAGTTTCCCTCTTTGCACTAGCAAAAATCTATGATATAAAAGACCTATTAAAAGTTCTAGGCGGTTTTGGCAAAGCACCATATACAACTTTAAGTCCATCCAGCACATTATTCGGGCTAATACCAGTAATGATTGTTGAAAGAAAATTCATAGAATTTGGCGACCACCTATGGGAGCTATTTACATTAAATCAACTATTCTGGCTGAGAATAAGTATCTTGGTGTTCGCAATAATTGTATCCATTTACATACCGAGAGCATGGTGCAGATGGTTTTGCCCCATCGGGGCCCTTCAAGCAATCTTCAGCAAATATAGTTTACTTGGCATTGGAAGAAAACCAGCCAGATGCCTTGGAGAAAAATGTAGACTCTGCGAAAAAGCCTGTCCAATGGCTATAAGAATTCTCGAAGAACCTTGGCAAAAAATCAGAAACAGAGAATGTATAAATTGCCTACTATGTAAAGCAGCCTGCCCAGAGGATGCTATAAAAATAGTTTTCCCATAAAATAAATAAAAAGTTAATTAAACACCTACCTTGGCGGCTGCTCTCTCTCCAAAATATGTTAGATTTAGATTCACCGTTAAAACTTTAGTTTTCCTTCCTGTACTGATTGCGAATTCCAAGAATTCTGCTGGTTTGTTAAAGAAAACCTGATGGACTGCTAGGGAAAACTTTCCCAGCTGTGCAGACTGTTTATGGCCAGAAAAATCATACAGTGCCCATAAGGATATGCGATTAAAGTGGTAACTTTTGCCGAAATCATTAAATTGCTTTACTAGTTGAATGCTCTAGAAAGGTGATCTAGGTTGCCACTTAAAATTTACAATACTTTATCGAAAAACGAGGAAATATTTGAACCATTAAATCCTCCAACCGTAAAAATGTATGTATGTGGGCCAACCGTATACGATTTAAGCCATTTGGGCCACGCCCGCACCTACATCGCTTTTGATGTTGTTAGAAGGTATTTAGAGTTTCTCGGTTACTCCGTCATATATGTTGTAAATATTACAGACGTTGAGGACAAAATTATTAAAAGAGCTCAAGAAAAAGGTGTTTCACCCTTTGAACTAGCTGAAGAATACACAAAAGAATACTTCAAAGACATAGAGGCTTTACAGATTAAGAAAGCCGATATTAACCCCAAAGTCACAGAGCATATTGAAGACATCATCGAGGTCGTTCAAGGATTAATAGACAAAGGTTATGCATACGTTGCAGACGGAGACGTCTACTTTGATGTCCTAAAATTTCCCGACTACGGTAAACTCTCGCATCAATCTCTCGAAGATCTGAAAGCTGGAGCTAGAGTTGAAGTTAGCGAAAAAAAGAAACACCCCGCCGACTTTGCTCTGTGGAAAAAATCCAAGGAAGGAGAACCTTCATGGGACAGTCCCTGGGGTCCCGGACGCCCAGGATGGCACATAGAATGTTCTGTAATGTCCATGAAATATCTAGGAGAGCAATTAGATATACATGGCGGTGGACAAGACCTCATATTTCCACACCACGAAAACGAAATTGCTCAATCTGAAGCATACACCGGCAAGAAACCATTTGCAAAATACTGGATGCATACAGGACTAGTTATGGTTAGAGGAGAACGCATGGGCAAATCCCTCGGAAACTTTGTTACAATTAAAGAACTGCTTGAAAAATTCAACGCAGAAGCCGTAAGACTTTTTGTTTTGTCTACTCATTATAGAAGTCCAATCGATTTTACATGGGAAAGAATCGAACAGGCAAATAACAGCTTAGAAAGACTCTATAACACTATTGAAAATATTGAAGTTGCGCTTAGAGAAAGCGATATAAATTACGCCTATAAGTTAAAAGATTTGGATTTAGATTTCTACCGCAATTTGATTAGCGATGAAAGAAAATTCTTCGAAGCTATGAATAACGACTTTAACACCCCCGCTGCTATATCCGCATTGTTTGAACTCTCCAGTCATGTGAATAACTATCTTAGAAACGCGGATAAACCAAATGGAGCACTACTCTCCAGAGCATTCAACTTCTTCGTAAATATAGGTGAAATCTTTGGGCTCTTCAACAAATTTAAAGTAAAACCAGAGAAAAAAGAAGAATATGGTTTAGTTGAAAAACTGATAGCTTTAATCGTTGATATTAGAAGCGAAGCGCGTAAAAGAAAGGATTGGGAAACTGCTGATAAAATCAGAGAAAAACTTAGAGAACTGGGTATATTCCTAGAAGATACGAAAGAGAAAACCATTTGGAAATTAAAGAGGTAATTTGACAGCTTTATTTATAAAATGTCTTAAGAGCTACATTTACGTTTCTTCTCCAATTTCCTCCACTATATATCCAATTTTTTTGAAGATCTCAGGAGAAAACTTAATTCCACAGTATTCTGATCCAGCGGCACCAATTACGTAATCTCTTTCCATAACTTCTTTATCAACGTAAGCGGGACATAATTTATAGAAAACAAAAGGAGGTACCCCACCTATTTCGAAGCCAGTAAAAGCCTTAACTTCGTCTGGAGTAGCTAATCTAAGCTTTTTCAACCCACTAATTTTCTCAAGTTTCCTCACGTTAACTCGCTTGTTCCCAGTAACTATTGCTGCAACATATTTATCCTTAGATTTAAATAAGAGACTCTTCAAAATATACTTTCTAGGCACCTTAAGAGCCTTTTCAGCATCCTCAGTTTTCCTGCCACTCAATTCATGATAAATTATTTCACCATCTACTCCAATTTCCTTAATAAGATCTTCCATCTTCTTTAACTTATCTTTCAATTCAAACACCATGTAATCTCAAGATTATTAAGATGAAAGTCTCTATAAAGCTAATAGAAAATAAAATAATCTCCTATATATTTGTCACCCAGTATGAACCTTTTTCTGTATGTTCCTTCTTCCATATGGGGGCTTCCTTCTTAAATCTCTCTACGGCTTCTCTTAGCGCTTGAAAAGTTTCTTCTCTGTGCTCTCCGGCAACAACCACATATACGATGTCTTCTCCAACATTTAAAGTTCCAACGTTATGATGAATATGAACATCTATCACACCGTTCTTCTCTATGATTTCTTCGCAAATTTTGCTTAAAACCTTGTTAGCTTCCTCTTCATATGCTTCAAACTCCAATTTTTTAACTCTTGAACCGTTTTTCCCTTTTCCGCGAACAATACCTATAAAACACGTAATTGCGCCAACTTCGTTTATTCTTGGATTTTTCTTGATTTCATCGATAATTCTTTGTAGTGAAATTTCGCCTTTGTTATGAATTTCTCCTTTTCTCAATCTATATCCTCCTATGTTAGTAAAGTAGTCATTAACATCAAGAAATACCGCAAGTTAAACTTGAACAAGTGTTTCACCTAACTGTAATTGTTGACTTTCTAAATATTTCTTTTGACTAGGTTTACTGAAAAATAACTTAAGTGGAAGGACACAATAGCTCACAGTTTTTCTTAAACTTACGTTTTATTTAGTTATTTCATCACATATGTCGCAAATTTCAGGAAACCCGCCGGTTTGTTTGTATATCTCACAAATAACTTTCTTTGAGGCGCGAAGAGTCTTACAGAGACGACATATTTCCACTAAGGCACCAAGTTTATCCATAGTATTTTCTGCAATTCCCTTTGCTATTTTCTCCACGGCTTCCCTTACTTCTCGGTTTTTTAACAATTTTTCTCCTTTCAGTCCTCGTTTCTCCGACAAATAGTAACTTACTGCTGGCTGTGTAAGTCCAAGCCTCCTCGCGATTTCCTGCTGTGTTAATCCATATTTGTTAAACAATTGATTTACTATCATAGATCTGATTCTAGGTAAAATAATACGGACAACAACCTCGCAAGGCGGTTTCATGAACCTTCACCACGTCAAAAACTTTAACATTTTTATAACACCGTTATTCATTTATATTTTTAGCTAAAATAAAATACTTTCATTCTTCGCCGCAAACAGGACAGTTTTCATCGCGTTCAATCTTAACAACCTCTACTGTAAAATCTTCCCCGTCAAATATAAGCAACCTACCAACTAGTGGTACCCCAATTCCAGTAATCAATTTTATAGCCTCTAAAGCTTCCATTGAACCAATTATTCCAGGAGTAACCCCCACAACAGGGAACTTCTCCTTTTCCATTGGAGGTTTAGGAAAAATACATTTAAGACAAGGACCTCTTTTCGGTACGATAGTCGTTAACTGCCCCGTAAAACCGTAAACTCCCGCGTGAACAAGAGGAATATCAAGTTTTACACAAGCTTCATTTAAAAAATACCTTGTTTTAAAATTATCTAAAGCATCAACAACAACATGTGCCCCCTTAATAATATTGATGACGTTATCTTTCGTAAGTTCCTCTTGTACTATCTTTACCTTTACATTTGGATTCAATTTTTCCAACTTTTCTTTCGCAGACTTCACCTTAGGCAGCCCTATGTCCTGATCCCAGTGAAGAATCTGTCTATTCAAATTATTTAACTCAACAATATCATTATCCACGAGAATAAGTTTCCCCACACCAGCAACAGCAAGATATATAGCTGTCGGGGAACCTAAACCGCCAGCGCCAACCACAACAACACGCGACCTCTTTAACTTCTTTTGCCCTTCAACACCCCACCCTTTGATCATAATTTGCCTGTTATACCTTTCAAGCTCTTTTTCAGTCAACTCTACTGCAAAATTCTTATTGTTTCCTATCATTAACACCACCATATGCTACATTCCATATTTATCAAATCTCTGCTATTAAATCTCTCTGCTTATTACCTATCTGACGTGACTTACCGTGTATTTTACATTTAACATGTCGGCTTATTGATTAAATTTAAATTGCATCGAGTATCAAATTACGTAGATACGTCCCGTGGTCGGAGGCAGGTGACATGTGGAGGAATAGTGTTTGCAAGGAAACTGTATAATGCTCCACCATCAGTAAAATACATATATCGACTTTTAGAACTAATTGGTCCCATGAGCAGAACAGAAATTGAGGAAGAAAGTCTTTTACCGCCCAGAACAGTTGGGTATGCCCTTAGAATTTTACTTGACAAGAGACTAATTACAAAAGCCAAAAACGCAAAAGACAAAAGAAAAATAATATATAAAATAAATGGAACAACTGCCTTCTAGCAGTTTCACACGTTTGACGTCCCAATCTCTATTATTTTTTCCAATAATGCCTTTTCCTTAGGAACGCCCACACTAAAAACTTCACCTTGATAAGGCTTCGTCGACAACACAACCGTGGGAACAGCCATTACATTAAACTTCTCAGCTATTTCCGGAAACTCGTGAGCTTCGACAACATCCGATATAACTTTACCTTCGCTAGCTACAGCTATTCTATTAGCAATTAAAACAGCGTACGGACAATAAGGACAAGTTGGAGTAATTATAGTCTCAATTCTAACAGTTTTCTTTAAATTCTTAAGTTTCTCCACGTATTCCTCTGGAATTTGAACCTTCTTTGTTGAGAGAGCCACTATGGTTTCAAGCAATGCCCATCCTTCGTGTCCGAGTGGGGCTCCCGTATACCTTACTTCTCCCTTCTCACCCAACAGAATGATTGGTGGCCTTTCAACGCCTAATTTCTCCTTTACTTCCTCTTTGTTTTCCATTTGTTTTATTTCTAGGCTTATCTTCCCTTTAGATAATTCTGCCAAGGTTTTTAGCAATTCTTCAATCGGCCCACATAATTCACAGTTTTCCCCAGTGTACATGATCATTTTAACGTTATCGGTCATTTCTTGTAGTCTCTTTTCCAAGATCTTCTTATCTTTCTCAGATATCAGACCTTTTTCCTCCTATAAGCAAACAACACATATAATCTGTCATATATCATATTCGAAACATGGGTTAGTAAGATTTCAGTATCACTCTACAGACAATTATTTAAGTTATTCGGTTAATGCAGCAACAAGACAATATCAATGAACAACGGAAATATTTTCTTGATCTCTAACACAATCATTAAATTTAACGAATTAAATTAAAATAGGAGTAAAAATTTAATGTTAAATTCCAGATTAACAAATTTTCCCTTAACGTTAACTTGCAGAGGGATTTAAGTTGTCATTTGAACTTAAAGATAGGGACGGTCTCGGTAGAATAGGTATTTTGGAAACTAAGCACGGCAAAGTGGAAACTCCTGTACTAATGCCTGTTATAAATCCTAAAATCCAAACAATCCCGGTTAAAAAGTTAATAGAGGATTTTAAAGCCAAAATGCTTATAACAAACAGCTATATAATCCATAAAGATCCTCAACTACGTGAAGTCGCCCTAAGTAAAGGCGTACATAAATTACTTGAATTCAACGGACCTTTAATGACCGATAGCGGATCCTTCCAACTTTACATGTATGGAGATGTTCAAGTCGACCCTATTGAGATTGTTAGATTTCAAAGAGATATTGGAAGCGACATAGGTGTAATTTTAGACATTTTTAGAGAACCAGATGTCCCAAAAGAACAAGTTAAAGCCGACATTGAAGAAACTTTAAGAAGAGCAAAACTCTCGATAAAAGAAAAGGGAGATATGCTCCTAGCGGTCACAGTACAGGGAGGAAAATACTTAGACTTAAGGAAGCACTGCGCAAAGGAAATGGCAAAACTAGATGCTGACATTTACCCAATTGGCGGAGTAGTTCCATTCATGGAAAACTATCGATTTAAGGAACTAGTTGAGATCATCATGACCGTTAAACAACATTTGCCTCCAAGTAAGCCTATTCATCTCTTTGGTTGCGGGCATCCTATGATATTTGCTTTAGCAGTCCTTTTAGGCTGCGATATGTTTGATTCAGCCTCATATTCAAAGTATGCTTTAGATAACCGTTTAATGTTTCCCACAGGCACAATTCACCTGAGTAATTTGGAATATTTACCATGCAGTTGCCCTATATGCTCCAAATACGACGTGTCTGATCTGAGAGAGATGCCAAAAGAAGAAAGAATAAGAAAAATCGCTGAACACAACCTATATGTCAGCTTTGAAGAAATAAGAAGAGTTAAACAAGCTATTAGAGAAGGCAGTCTTTGGGAACTCGTCGAAATGAGGGTCAGAAGCCACCCTAATCTTCTAGAAGCTTACAGAGTCTTAAAGAAGTATGTAGACATCTTTGAACAATACGACCCGATCGTTAAAAAGTCAGCTTTCTTCTACACGGGACCTGAATCCCTAAACAGGCCTGAACCATACAGATACGCTAAAAGACTGATAGAAAGATATAGCCCTCCACAACTAGCTTCAACTCTGCTGTTACTACCTGATAAAGGTGTCAAACCATATACGAAATACTACGGGGATATACTCAATCAAATTAGGAAAAGAGGGTTGAAAAATGTTCATGTAGCTTTTCTAACAATATTTGGCGTGGTTCCATTCGAATTAGAAGAAGTTTACCCGATTCAACAAAGTGTGGTTCCCAATATTTTTGATAAGGACGCGATTTCCTATATCGGAAAACGGTTAGAAGAATACCTTACAAGGAATAGTTATAGTAAAGTTTTCTATCTTAAGGGTATGAACAATTTTGACGAAGTTGTTGAAGAATATTCAAAGAAATTCAAAATTGTCATTCTAAATAATATTAACGAACTACCAGTGCATCTTACTGAAACTCTGATCGATAGAAATGAAATTTTAGAAAAATTACGATGCGTTGCTGACTATCAATTTGGAAAAGGCGCTGGTAAAGCTCTATTTGAAGATGGTAAAATCACGTGTAAAAGATCAAGGGAAACCGGGAAAATAAGATATATTTACAGGGATGGCGAACTCTTGTTATCACTCGTACCTACATCTGGGTTTTTCACCTTAACTATTAAAGCAGCTAAAATATTGCTAGAGAGCTTTAAACCACCTAAACTGAGAGTAGCAGTTAATGTGGATGCTGAACCATTCGTTAAGAGAGGACGTAGCGTATTCTCAAAATTTGTAGTCGACAATGATCCTGAAATAAGGCCTGGAGAAGAAGTTATTGTCGTGAACAGAGAGGACGAGCTTTTAGCAATTGGAAAATCTATACTTGCTGGAACAGAGTTCTCATTATTTAAAAAAGGGGTTGCCGTAAAAATTAGAAAAACCATATAATATTTCTCTCATTGCTTTTCAAAAAGACTTTATAGAACAATGAAACAACTAGAGGAACTTCTGTTAAGTTTAAGCTTCATGTTCCTCGTTATGGAAAGATTTTTATAAAGGTTTTCACAATCTTGTAGTAACAATCAGTACTACAATAAATTTCATTGAAAAAACAATTGCTTAGAGGTTTAACTTCTTTGTCTTGTCTCGTTGCGTATTAAGATAAAAGGAGACACTAGGATTGACAAACAGAAGTTTCGTCTTTAAAATAGTACTTATCGGTGACGGGGGCGTAGGTAAAACAACATTACGTAGAAGATGGATGGGGGAAGGCTTTGTAACCTCGTATATATTAACTGTCGGCGCGGATTTTGCTGTAAAAACCCTTAATACCCCCTATGGACATGAGGTTAAATTCCAAATTTGGGATCTTGGTGGGCAACCTCACTTTAAAGAAGTTAGAAAAACTTTTTATGCCGGTGCAGCTGGTGCACTCGTTGTTTATGACGTTACTGACCGAAAAAGCTACAACAACGTATTTGGTTGGATTGAGGAAATGTTAAAACATGTTAAACAGAAGGTTCCCATAGTTCTGGTGGGGAACAAAATAGATTTAAGAGATAACGTGCAGGATGCGATAACAACGGAGGAAGGGATAAATCTTAGAAAAGAAATCATTGAAAAGTATGGTCTAGATGTTTTATTCATTGAAACATCTGCAAAAACCGGCGAGAACGTAGATAAAGCCTTTCAAGGGATGGCAAAGTTATTATTACATGAACTAGGTGTAATAGAGTTAAGAGAAGAGGAAAAAGTTCCAGCCATGATATCGACGTCAGAACAAATGGAAGTTGCGGAAATAACTCCTGAGACTGGTGTTAATCCGACGAGTCTCTTAAACGAGATATGTCGGATCCTTGGATTTGACGAAACTGAATGGCAAAAAGAGCCCCAAAAAATTTTAACAAAAATAAAGGAAATTGCAAGTAAGATTAACGATGTAGATTGACAGAATCTTTCATTTGATAATTTATTTTCAACACAAAAACACGTATCGTTCGATTTTACAGTATTAAAATTACAAATTTAAAATTGGTATTAAACCAAGACAACTTTATATTTGAACAATAATAAGATAGAGAAACCAACAAGGCAAACCGTTCGATGTGGTCAAAAACGTGTTAGACCGATTTGATAGCATATCAATCAGCGATAGAAAGCCCGACATTTAACGTTAAACTTAAGTTTCAAGATGGTGGTAAGTCTATGGCAATTATTGATAATCCCCATGCAACGAGCATCGAAGAAATTTTCAAAATCTTGAAAACAACTCCTAATGGACTAAGTGATAAAGAAGCAAAAAAACGGTTAGAACAATACGGTCCTAACGAACTTATAACTGCCAAGAAAATCTCTCCATTAAAAATACTTTTAGGACAGTTTAAAGACGTGTTAGTTATTATCCTTTTAATAGCAACAGTAGTATCTATGCTGATTGGAGAAATTTTAGATGCAACAGTTATAATAGCAATAGTGTTTGCATGCGTCATTCTAGGATTTACGCAAGAATACCGAGCTGAAAAAGCTTTGGAAGCATTAAAAAAACTCGCTGCACCAACGGCAAGGGTGTTACGAGATGGTAAAATTATTGAAATTCCAGCGAGAGAAGTCGTACCTGGGGATATTATTCTAATAGAGGCTGGTGACCGCATACCAGCTGACGCAAGACTCATAGAAGCTGTAAACCTACAAGTTGATGAGGCAGTTCTGACCGGGGAATCCATGCCAGTACCAAAAAACACAGACACATTACCAGAGGCAAAAATACCCGTAGCAGATAGGAAAAACATGGTTTTTATGGGAACGCATGCTACGTATGGAAGAGGAAAAGCAGTAGTTACAGCTACGGGAATGGCCACGGAATTCGGAAAAATAGCTGGTATGCTACAGTATGTTGAGGAGGAAAAAACTCCACTACAGGAAAGATTGGAACACGTTGGAAAATGGCTTGGAATACTGTCCTTAGTTGTATGTTCCGCCGTGGCTGTTTTAGGAATATTTAGGGGACATACTCTGCTGGAGATGTTTATTTGGGGTGTTAGTTTAGCAGTAGCCGCTGTTCCTGAAGCCCTTCCAGCAGTTGTCACAATTTCTCTTGCCGTCGGTGTCCAACGTATGGTTAAACGTAACGCCATTGTAAGAAAACTCTATGCAGTAGAAACTCTTGGATGCGTCAATGTTATCTGTTCCGATAAAACAGGAACCATTACGAAAAACGAAATGACAGTACGTGAAATATACGTCAATGACAAAGTAATTAAAGTTACAGGATCTGGTTTCGATACCAAAGGAGAATTTTATGATGGAAATGCAAAAATAAATCCTCAAAACATAGATGGCTTATCACTAGTTTTACGGATTGGCGCACTTTGCAATAATGCTCAATTAGAAACGAAAAGTAAAAAGGTAACGTTAGTAGGGGACCCTACGGAAATAGCACTATTGATTTCTGCTGTTAAAGCGGGAATTAATCTTAAAGAACTAAGTAAAACCTATCCACGTATTAGAGAATTTCCCTTCGATTCTGTTCGTAAACGTATGACTACGATTCACATGACACCTGAAGGGGATAAAGTTGCATATGTTAAGGGTGCCCCAGAGGTAATACTTCAACTATGTTCACACATCTACTTAAACGGCAAAGTAAAGGAACTCACAGAAGAAAAACGGAGGCAACTATTAGAAATAGTCCAGGAAATGGCCAGTAGAGCTCTCAGAGTTCTTGCCATGGCATATAAAAAACTAGATGAAACTGAAGAGTACATCATAGAAAATATCGAAAAAAATCTTATATTTGTTGGATTACAAGGCATGATCGATCCCCCGAGAGAAGAAGTTATACCAGCCATGAAATTATGCAAAGATGCTGGTATAAAAGTTGTTATGATAACTGGAGACCATAAACTCACAGCAATTGCAGTAGCAAAGGAAATAGGTTTGCTGGAGAAAGAATCAGAAGATAAACATGTTCTAACCGGTGCTGAACTCGACGAAATAAGTGATGAAGAACTGGAAAAAATTGTTGATAACATTTCCGTTTATGCTAGGGTTTCACCAGAACATAAAGTACGTATAGTTAATGCATTGAAAAAGAAAGGTTACGTAGTTGCTATGACCGGTGACGGAGTAAATGATGCCCCCGCGGTTAAAAGGGCTGACGTGGGTATTGCCATGGGCATTAAAGGCACCGACGTAACCAAAGAAGCATCAGAAATGATACTTGCAGATGATAATTTCGCGACAATAGTAGCTGCAGTGGAAGAAGGTAGAGGCATATATGATAACATAAAGAAATACCTGATGTATCTCCTATCATGTAATGTGGGAGAAATCTTATTGATGCTTGTAGCAAGTCTCATCGGACTACCACTTCCCTTACTTGCAATACACATCTTGCTCATTAATCTAACGACTGATGGACTGCCAGCTATAGCTTTAAGCATAGATCCTCCCGACCCAGATATAATGAAAAGGCCACCACGAGATCCCAAGGAAAGCGTATTCACACCAAGAATAAAAGGAATAATTGGCTTAGGCGGATCATTAATGGCAATAGTAGGTATTCCTCTGTTTGCCTGGACGTATTTCAGAACATCCAATTTGTTGTACGCTCAAACTATGATCTTTTTCTGGGTGACATTATTTGAGATGTTCAGAGCGTTCCCATGCAGATCAGAGAGGAAAACAAGTTTCGAACTTGGGTTCACAACAAATAAATATCTACTCTACGGCATATTCTCATCGATACTGATAACATTATTAATAGTCTATGTTCCAGCATTACAACCATTATTCAGGACAACTCCACTAAAAATCACGGATGTTTTAATAGCCGCGGTTCTCAGCATCACTAGTTTAATAGTGATAGACTTAGGAAAAATGATAGCAAACAAAGGTTGGTTCAAGTTTTCATCAAAATAATATAATTTATATTACATTTTTCATCTAATTTTAGAAGGGGATAAAAGTGCAAGAATTTCTGAACCTTCTTGGAAGTCTATGGAGTTATATAGCAACAGCAACAGGATACTTGGCAATGGGCATAAGAATTACAATAATTTTCATAATCATAGCAATTATTGAGAGAATTATTACAAGATACATTCGAAAAGTGGGGAAACAGGTAAAACTTGACCCCGACATCATTAATGGCCTTGTTCTCATAACAAGATTTTTCATTATCATAATAGGTGTAATAGCTATCCTAGAAGTTGGGGGAATACCAGCTGGTTGGCTTGCCACGCTTGGTATGACACTTGGTACACTTGGTGGCGTGGCTATAGGACTTGCCTCAACAAGGACAATAGGTAACTTCATCTCGGGCCTTTACATTCTCATCAGCAGACCTTTCGAAATAAATGACTATGTCAACATCAAGGGTATCGAAGGGATAGTCAAGGAGATAACCATAAACTACACAAAAATACTAACAGCAGATCGTAAAATGGTTTTGATCTCGAACCAAGAGGTTCTTGGTGCAAATATTACGAGATTTTCCCTAAAGGAGGGAGAATATTGCTACACTCTAGACGTTTCCTTTGACCACTCTCTAACCAAAGAAGAATTAGAACGAATTTTTAATAGGGTTGTGGAAGAATTCAGTGAAAAAGTGTCAAAAAAACCGCAATATACAATGGTTCGTCTAAGTAGATCAGAAAGAGTGTACAGATTTTATCTCTATTTCAAAAACCCAGAAGATTTATTTACTGTACCATCTGAATTCCTAGCAAAAATAACGGAGGCATGGGATCAAGCCAGAACCAAAAATAAACTATAAATATTTTTCATCGTTTTCTTGTTTTGAGCTTATATAGGAAAAATGCTATCAAAGTAGTTGTAAGAGAAACAATTAATCCTATCAAACCCCCTTCTGGACCAAAATTTCCTCCCGTTAGCCAAGTTGAACCCTTAGTATTTATAACTAATACTCCTTCGACTTTACTACCACTGATGGGGAAACCGTAAATGTAACCTTCAAAAAAGTTCCAAGCAAAATGCAATCCAATTGGAAAATATAATTCCTGCGTTTTAAGATAACTAATCGCCAAGAGAACTCCCACGATACTTATCACAATTATCGCAAGAAAATTTACATTTGGGTTAAAAACGTGCATTAGGCCAAATACAATTGAGGAAACGAGAATAGCGCTATTTTCATTCAGTGATAATGCGACATTTCGAAAAAGATATCCTCGAAAAACCAATTCCTCCATAAAAGCAACAGATAAAGACGCTAGTAACCCATAAATTAAATAGCTCACCTTAACTTTGCTATTCAGTTCAATATAAATTACTCCTAAACTAATTTCCGTTAGAAAAACAGCAGTTATCATAATGAATCCCAATAAAATCCCCGAGACGAAGCTTAACATACTCTTTCCCCGCACTTTTAACCCTAAATTCCATATAGATTTATGTTCAATGTAATTACAGAAAATATAGCATAGAATAAAGGTGTAAACTGCTGCAAAAAACCAGTAGAGGAAAACATAAGATAAATGAAAGAGAACGTGGGAAATAAGGATAATACCAAGCACCCAAATAACTAAAAAACAGAATGCACGGACAAGTGGTTGATAGACATGTTTTCCAGCTTTCAATAGAAGACCTCCAAACATTGACAACAAATGTATATCAAGTATTTTAACTTAGAATAATCTTATAATTTAAGTTTGCAGTTAAACTCACTAAATATGAGAGGTTTTATCATGGGCACTCCCTTCAAAGAACTTGCTGAACTTTGTGAAAAACTTGAAAAAACAACGAAAAGAACCACAATGGCTAACTTAATCTCATCATTTCTTAAAGAACTTAAACCAGATGAAATAGGACCAACAGTACGCCTAATAATTGGAAGAATATTTCCTGCTTGGAGCCAAGAAACATTAGAAATCTCGTGGAGAACAGTCATAAAAATAATAAAAGATCTAACAGGTGCAAGCAATAAAGACATATCTGAAGCATTTAGTAAAACAGGCGACCCAGGAGACATGACTAAAATATTAATGGAAAAAAGAAAAAGAACTAAACAAACAACTCTCCTACAATCACCTCTTACCATTATCGATGTTCATAAATATTTTCTCTCCATTGCTAGTGCAAAAGGTCCTGGAAGTAAAAAGAAAAAGGAAAGCCTTCTATATGGCTTATTAAGCAGAGCAACGCCCCTAGAAACTAAATATATAGTGAAGGACATTTTAGGAGAAATGAGACATGGTGTCTCAGAAGGTTTAATGGAAGAAGCGATAGCAAAAGCTTCTGGCGCATCTTTAGAACAGGTAAAGAGAGCTCACATGTTTCTAGGAGATCTCGGTGATGTTGCATACATTGCACTAACCAAGGGAGTACAAGGTTTAAAAGAAGTGAAAATAAGACTATTTCATCCAATCAAACCGATGTTAGCACAACCGGTCGAAAATGTCAAAGAAGCACTGAAAGAACACGGCGGAAAGACAGCCTTTGAATACAAATTGGATGGAGCAAGAGTTCAAATTCACTTAAAGAATGGTAAAGTTGCAATATTCAGCCGCAGATTAACAGATGTAACCCAAAGCCTACCAGACGTTGTCAAACTAGTTTTAGAAGAAGTCAAGGCTAACGAAGCCGTTTTAGAAGGAGAAGTGATTGCTGTTGGAGAAGAAAATAAGCCATTGCCGTTTCAACATTTAATGAGACGCTTTCACAGAGTAAAAGGTGTCGAAAAAATGATTAAAGAAATTCCAGTTCAACTTTACCTTTTCGACGTACTCTATCTCAACGGAAAAATGCTGATAGACGAGCCCTACATGAAAAGGTGGGAATACCTCGAGAAGATCCATGGTAACATCCAGCTGGCACCAAGAATTATTACTGGTGACCCGGAAGAGGCGCAGAATTTTTTTGAAAAAGCTAAAAGCGAGGGCCACGAAGGACTTGTAGCCAAAAAATTAGACAGTAATTATACTCCAGGGATTAGAGGCAAAAAGTGGCTTAAAATAAAGGGAATACTAGACACTTTGGACCTAGTTATAGTGGCTGCAGACTGGGGATATGGTCGCAGACATGAATGGTTGTCAGATTATTATCTGGCTGCAAGAGATGAAAAAACAGGGGAATTTCTTGTTATAGGTAAAACATTTAAAGGACTGACTGATGAGGAGTTTAAAGAAATGACCAAACGCCTTTTAGAACTAAAAATCACAGAAGTAGGAGGAACTGTTTACGTAAAACCGGAAATAGTTGTTGAAGTTGCCTTTGATGAAATTCAGCAGTCTCCAAAATATAAGTCTGGTTTTGCGCTAAGATTCGCGAGAATAATACGTATAAGAGAGGATAAAAGCCCCAACGAAGCCGACACTATTGGAAGAGTGCGTGAAATATATGAGAAACAGTTTAAGGGCAAAGCAAAAATAAATAGTCCTTAACAGAATAGCCTCTCTTGTTTTCTAGGTTACTAAAAAATTTATATTTGACTCATATTTTATCACACCTATCTTTTAACATCGCTTAACGCCTTCGAGTTTAATAACTGTATCGCTATAACGGGTTAGTTAAAATGAATGAAAAAGGGAAATTAGAAGTTTCAATTCCATATAAAAGAGTAATAATACTTCTGATCATAGGTGTACTCTTCTTAGCAGTAATTTATAACCTATTTAAAAGTCTTAAGGAGTCTTTTCAATTAATATTGAAAATAAACGTCCCAATTTATATCTTGGCAATCGTAGTTTCTGTTTCAGCTTTTCACATGTATGTTGTCTCATGGATATTTCTACTTAGAGCTCTGAATGTAAAAATAAAATTAAAAGATATAGTGTCCCTCGTATGGACATCCTATTTTTTTGACGCTATGGTACCGACAGCCTCGGTTTCAGGCGAAGCTGTTAGAGCATATTTAACAGCAAAGAAACATAATGTTAAATGGGGGGATGCAATTAGCAGCGTAGTTGCCCATAGAACAATGGCAATAATATCTTTCACAGCTATGACCGCAGCAAGCTTCATCCCCTTATACTTGATGTACCAATTGTCTATGAGAATACTAGTACTCGCTGGTGTCGCAGTATCTCTTTCCCTGATCGGTTTAGTGGCTTTATTGTATTTTTCGTTGAAACCAGAGACAATTAATACATTTATGCGAGGCATCCTAAAAATAGCTGGAAAAATAAGTAAAAAAATAGCAAAAAAATTGGAGGAAGCAGAACCAAAGATCGTAAAGACAGTGTACGAATTTTCTGGTGCCATGAAACTACTCGTAAATCACAAAAAAGTCATGTTTCTGACATTTCTAACTTCAGTATTATGGTGGCTTGGAAACGCTTTCACCGGATATGTAATCTTTCTTTCTCTAGGATACAAAATAAGTTTCATCCTGGTTCTTTTCATATTTACATTAACAATACTGGTTAGAATGATTCCAATATTTGTCCCAGGATCCATGGGGCTTTTTGAACTAGCAACAATCGCATTATGGTCCGCCGTGGGCGTGTCACCGAGCGTGGCTGCTGCTGTAGCTCTACTGAATAGGAATGTATGGGTCGTTCAAGTATCGATAGGTTTAGTTGCTGTGATAAGAGAACTTCGAGGACTAAATAAAAATTAAACCTCGTGCTTAAAGGTCCACTGGTCACGTTCAGAAATTATATTTTTAAGCAATGGAACAGATATATGCCTTGGAAGCAAGAGAAAAATTTTAGCTAAATGTTTACAGAAGTTTTTCTCAACAGAAGTTCTAGCCCAATCTGCACAATCATGAGAAATCAACTTATTTTCAACGTCTATAATGACCTTATAATCTCTTATCTTAGCTTTAATAAGTTTCTCTGAAATTTTAAGAAATCTAACATCTTTATCGTTAATCCTTCTAGCTCTAGCAATTCTTTTCCAATCAATTAAATGAGACAATAATTCTTCAACGTTTTCTAAATCAACAACCGGAGTGCCAAGCAAAGTTGTTTGCACAGTTTTAACTGATACGGGCTTTTTGCCTTCAATTACATTTAGCATATTAGCTTCGATTTCTGCTTGCCTCTTATTCTGAAGCTTTAAAAGTTTCAATAATTGAAGAGCGTTCAGTGCAGCATATCCGTAAAAATGGTTATTAAACAGCCCATAAAACACTTTAACTTTCCTTGTTATTTCTTCTATTCTCGGCAACCATTCCTTTAACTCTTCCATCCTGTATCTATAATTATACCAGGGTCGTTTTCCTCTTCCATGCCAACGAACATAGCTAAAGTCCGCTGTAACTTCGACGATTGGCGGTAAAAGCGGCTCATCAACAATCACATAAGCAATGTTATATTCACGCAAAATTTTAAACACGTTTGAAACTAGCCAAGATTCGTCTCTAAACTCACATGCAAACATATAATCACTTGGAAGAATCGAAAAAAACCTCTTTAAAATGTGTTCATTTTTTTCCGTCCTTTTAAAACCAGGAGGCAACTGCAACAACAAGGGACCAAGTTTTCCATCATCGTGCAAGGGCTTCATCAGATTTAAAAACCTCTCAAGGTCACGTTGAACATCAAGAGATAAATCTAACTTCTTTTTATGCGTTATCTCCCTAGGTATTTTTGCCGCAAACTTAAAACCTTCAGGAGCCATTTTCTGCCAGCCTTTGACCAAGTTGGCAGATGGATAACTATAAAATGTAGAATTGATCTCTGTCGTATTAAAAACTGAAGCATAAAAGCTAAACATACCCTTTTCGGAGGGATAAAAAATACCAACCCACTCTCTATAGCTCCAACCGCTAGTTCCAATTCGAAAACTTACAGTCAATTTTAACCCTCAAACATACATTTACCGATAATTTCCTAAGAATTTAAATTTAAAACATTTTAAGACGCTTTCCTATTCGCATTATTCAATATTTAAGTGAAATAATTAACATGCTCCTTTTCTACTTCTCTCATTATCTTCTTAAATTCAGCTTCAAATTCTTTGCTAGGTTTTATTTCAACTTGATTACCTGAAACAACAATTTCACCCAAATTTCCCTGAGGCCCTTCAAATCGAATAATGGTAACGCCTTTCCTTGATGTTTTTCCAATAAATATTTCAGGAAACTGATCTAACAATTTTAAAACCACAAAACCAATTTTAGCACTTACGTGATGTTCAATTGGCTTAGCTTCTTCAACTTCCAATTTTCTCTTCTCTACTGCTTCGGCTATTGCAGGTTTCTCAACTTCAACAACTGCTTCAACTTTCTTCGCAGGTTTTGGTTTTTCTTTTTCAAGATCTACTGCTGACTTATTAACTGGTTCCCATAACTCAATTTTATTGATAAGATTTTGGTAAATCTCTTTAAAAGATTCTCCGAGTTCCCCTTGATCTATAATTATTGTATTTCGACAATTTCTACCAACTATAATATTTCCAATTTTAATACCATATGTTTTAATAGATTGAGCAATTCTCTCAGCTGTTTTACGAGCTACAAGTCCAACGTCACGACCGATAAAAAGATATATGTTTTCTGTTTCTTCATCAATAATAAGTATTGTACGGTTTGGAGAAAGATAGGACAGTGAAATTGGGATGGGACGTGTCTCACCAGCATCTATTTCCAGCATAGCAAATATTTTAGCCATTTAGACCACCATAACATCATATAACACATATCTTAACTTAAATTTAAAATCTCCTACACTCAGCTTAGAATTCCAACCAATTAACAAAATGCAAATTCCCTTTTTCGGAAATATTTTTAATATTTTTCCCTTTAATGTATTCGGTGTAGCAAATGTTTTGGCGTGAACTAGTATTTGAAGCGTTAAAAGGAGACAACGAATACGTAAAAAAACTCAAAGAAGGACTAAAAAAGTTCAATTTAAAAGTAAAAGACTTAGCAAAACTCTCAGAAGTCCCGCAAAGCACTCTCTACAAGATTTTAAGTTTTGAACACGTTCCAAGACTAGATACTTTTAGAAAAATTCTAAAAGCTTTCCAAAGACTTGAGAGACACGGCGAAAAACCTTGTATAGCTGTTATTGCAGCAAAATATATTTTAGAACAGTTAAAAATCAAAGAAATAAAAGTTAAAGATTCGATGTTTGAGTTAAGAGAATATCCAGCAACGGAGTTAGATGAAGTACTAATTCAAGCAGTCAGAGCAGAAAAAGACGGATGCTTAGCAATAGTATGCGCACCCATAGCGTCCACAGCCGTTGAAAAAATGGTGGATATACCAGTAATTTCCATGAAACCAGATAACGAAGTCCTTATAAATGCAATATATGAAGCAGCACAAAAAATTATTGGATGATCTACTCCCCACTTCCTCCTCCGTTAAATCAGGAAGTTTTCTTGCGATATTTTTATAAATTTTAAAATTAGCACAACAACTGATTTAAACTATTTTCATACTTCTCCCTTTTATATCCATTAGAAGTGGTGGACAATACTACCATTTCTTACATATTTTTATCCAATATTGGATAAAAATATTTTATATTATCCCTTTAAGGTATATTTTTCTTTCTTACTAGGAAAATATTTATTAATTTGAATGTACATCACACTACTAGCTTACTTAAATATGCTAAGATACGAGGGGTGAAACATTGCGAAAGAATCTACAAATACTAGCAATCATGCTAATAGTAGTAATAATTATCGGAGTAATAGGCACGTTATACTACTTTACACCCAAAACTCTAACTATAAAAATTGGCTTTCAACCATCAACACATCAAGTCGCTGAATTCATACTAATCAAACTTTACTATGATAAAATAGTTGACGAAGCAAAAAAACTCGGATATAACATAAAGATAGAGGATTCTTGCTACGAATCAGGCCCCCCAGAGATGCAAGAATTCCTAGCTGGTAAGCTAGACATGGCATACGTTGGAGCAACTCCACCTATCCCAGAAATATGGAATGCCATCGAAACAGGTGGACCAAAAGCATTAATAGTCGCTGGATGCAACTTAGGTGGATCAGCATTAATATTAAGAACAGGAATCGAATATACTGGGCCAAGCAGTCTAAAAGGGTTAAAAATCGGAACATTCCCTCCGGGAAGCATACAACACACAATATTAACAAAATGGCTTAGCAAAAATAGCCTGTCTTATTCAACGGAAGAAGGAACGGATGTTATACTTAAGTATGCTGGAGCAGCAGAACTAATTTCACTGCTCAAAGCTAATAAAATAGATGCCGCGTTTCTTCCAAGCCCTTCCCCAGAAATATGTGAAATGGAGGGGATAGGAAAAATAGCAGTTACATCCACCGATATGTGGAGAAATGCAACTGGTATGGAATATCAACCATGTTGCGTATTGACAATGAGCAACAAATTCATAGAGAAATATAGAAACCTTGCAAAAATATTTCTAAAATATCACATAATAGCAATGAGAGATCTAATAATAGATGTAAATGTAAGCAGTAAAGCTGGAACATTGACCACCCTGCTAAGAAGAGTAGTGACTGAGAGACTAAGCGAACTATGGGGGAAAGATGAAGAATCCATTATCAACATACTAGAGTACACATTCATAAACAATCCAACCAATCTAATCTTCAGCTACGACCCTCACTTAATAATAAATGGGGTATTAAAATATATAGAGGCTCACTACGAAATAGAAAACATAGGTAGAATGTTAAACGTAGATGAAGTATTTTACTTGGATCTCTATGATGAAGTTATTGGTGAATTAGAGTGACCCGAAATGGAAAGAAAAAACATATGGGATACGTTATGTGCCATAGTTTCCATAATAATAGTAACTGCGCTCTGGGAAATAGCCTCAATAAAAAAACTGTTTATGATCCTAGCATTAGCATCCCCGATAGACGTAGCGATTTCACTAGTATTCCATTTAACATCTGGATATGTACTTAAAGATGTTTTTAACAGTTTATTACATTTAGCATGTGGATTTGCAATGGCCAGCATACTAGGCATAGGAATAGGTGCTTTCACAGGAATGTACGAGAACGCTAGAAGGCTAATTAATCCGATAATGGAAGTTTTAAGGCCAATACCTCCAATAGCATGGATACCAATAGCTATATTAATGCCATGGGGAGATCTTGAAGCATCAGCATTCATAATATTCATTGGAGCATTTTTCCCCATAGTAACGAACACCTATTTCGGATTTAGAGAAGTTGAAAAAAAATATGAAGAAGTTGCCTTATCCCTTGGAGCAAGCAAAAAAGACTTAATACTTAAGGTGAGAATCCCATCTGCCTCCCCGGCCATATTAACTGGGTTAAAGATAGGACTTGGTGTTGGATGGATGTGTGTAATAGCTGCTGAAATGTTCGGAAGAATAGGGCTTGGATACAGAATAATTATGTTCGGGTACCTATACGATGTACCGTCCATTATCGCTTACATGTTAATAATAGGTGTAGTTGGATATTCAATGCAAGGAGTATTTTCAATACTGGAGAGGAAAATACTCAAATGGAGGATCGGCTTAGTTGTTGGTGTTAAAAGCTAATCAGCTTTCTTACATCAACATATCGACGAAAACTAAGCCAATAAATTTCGGTTAGCCTAAAACCTTTAAACGGATATAAACAGCGGCTCTTAATGTTAACTATGCAAGTATCGTTAAAAGCATTATTAAACCAGAGTATTTTACAAGGCAACCATAATTGTAGATGGTAGAAATGGGGATCAAAATATGCGTGAAAAATGTTCATAAAAGTTTTGGAAACCTAAAAGTACTAAATGGGGTATCGTTTGATGTTTATGACGGAGAATTTCTATGCATATTAGGGCCAAGCGGATGTGGAAAAACTACATTACTTAGAATAATAGGCGGATTAGAAAGTGCAAATGAAGGTTACGTTAAGATCGACGGAAAAGAACCAAGCCCAAAAAACCACAAAATAGGATATGTTCCTCAAGATGAAGCTCTATTTCCTTGGAGAACTATATATGGAAATATAGGCATTGGATTGGAGATAATGAAAATTAGGAGACAAGAAGTTGAGAGAAGAGTGAGAGAGCTAATAGAATTTATTGGTTTAAGTGGATTTGAATTTTATTATCCACATCAACTATCTGGAGGAATGCGTAAAAAGGTTGCAATAGCTAGAGCCTTAGCCATAGATCCCGATATACTTTTGTTCGATGAACCGTTCGCCGACCTAGATATGCAAACTAGATATATTCTTCTAGAAGAGTTAATCAATATATGGGGTAAGTTAAAGAAAACAGTTGTATTTGTAACTCACAGTATTGATGAAGCAATATTTCTTGCGGATAGAATAATAATACTTTCAAAAATACCAGCAAAAGTAAAGGAAACTGTAAAAGTTGGGCTAAAAAGGCCAAGAAACCTGCTAAGTGATGATTTTTTAAGGATTAAAAGAGAAATATCTAAATGCATGGGCACCCCGCTGTAGCGATGTAATTGTTTAATAGTTGATTGTGATGTTACTATAAAAGTACATCAAGAGAATAGTCGCGAAATTGAAAACAAACTTAAGTAACTAACATTTTAATTTTACTTAACATATTGCTAATCGTTAAGTTTAATTTAAGAAAACTCTTGTTTTATTCGGAGGTAAAACCTTGACATGGAACCATGAGAGGATTAGAACTAAACTTCTCCAAGCAAGAGAACATCTAATTAAGGCGCTTCAAAAACTTAAATCATCAAGAAACTGGTCTTTTTTAGACATGTTTCTTGGAAGAGGCCTTAGTCCCCTCGCCGATTTTATGGAACATGCAAGATTCAGCGAGGCATTGGATGAAATAAGACATGCAAAACAAATAATAGCACAAGTTCAGGAACATGTTGGCGATATAGACTTAGAAATAGATGATAACTTTTTCGGAATGTTTCTGGACATAGCCTTCGACAATATTTTTGTAGACTTTTTAAGACATGGAAGAATTAAAAACGCAAGAAAAAAGGTTATAGAAGTCATAAGAAAAATAGATAGCGTATTATCAACCTTAAGAACCCGTAAAATACCAGAAGAGAAAGAAAAATTTTGTCCTAAGTGCAAGGCAAGCATACCGGCCAGTTCAAAATTCTGTCCATACTGCGGAGCAGAACAGTAGACTTACATGCTCATTTTCTTGCGCTTTTCTAGCCAATTAGGTTGTATTACTCCACTTTTGCAATCTCTCTTTAAATTAGGGTTTAATATCAATTATTGGCGATCCGGGTGGCGCATCAAGCCCTTTTACGATCAATACATTATTTTTTACTTCCACTAATTCAACAACTGTTAGACCTATAGGATTAGGTCTATTTGGGCTTCTAGACGTAAAAACACCCACCTCAGGTAATCCGTACGCCTCTGAGGATGAACCTTCAAGATACTCCTAAACTTTCATTACCTCTTAAATGGAATTAATAAAGTATAAAAGCGTGAAAAACTCATTTAAGCGGCGCAAACCATCAGAAAATTCTCTAAAATTTCAATTACACTTATATCACCTTCAACTTTTCTTACAAACCCGATAAACCGCACTACTCCACTCCTTAACAAGCCCATTAAATTGACTCTCCTCACTAAAAATGTGCTATCCTTAAATCTTATTTTAAAACAATTAGGAATAAATTTTGGGACCAACTAGAAACCTTTAATATCCCAAAAATATTATTGTCTAAGAGCCAATAGATCCACAAACACCTAATACCTAATTAAAATCCCTTAAAAGCATTTATTATACTCACATATATTATGAAGGTCGTAAAGCTTGAAAACCCATCAAATTTTAATGATTTCAGAGAAATATAAGCAAGCTTTGGCTATTGCAAAAACTCTCGGTAAAGTTGAAAAAAGAACTATCAAAAACATTCCAGTTTTTATCGTTAAAACAAACAGGCGCAATATTATTATTGTTCCCCTTCGTGGCCACATTACCGAGTACTCAACCAAGCCAGAATATGAAAAGTGGTCTCAAAACGATCCTAAACTCATATTGTTAGACAAAAACTCCTTGAAAAAGATATATAAGGAAAGAAAATATGTTAAATTATTAAAGACTCTGGCAAAGCAGTGCGATGAACTAATTTTTGCGACAGATGCTGATGAAGAAGGAGAAAACATCGCTTTGGAAGCTTGGGAAATTATTAGAGAGGTAAATCCAAAACTTAAACCTAAACGTCTTTGGCTTCATACACTAATTCCAAGCGATATCCGTGAAGCCTTTAGAAACCTTATTGAGCCTAAGTGGACCTTGGCATATGCAGTTGAAGCTAGAAGACAAATAGACGCCCTAATAGGTTTTGCCGCCACAAGAGAACTTACACTAGCATTAAAACCATTTCTAAAACACATAGGAACCAATGTCATTAGTGTTGGGCGAGTTCAAACGCCAACTCTCTATCTCATATATAGTAGGGAAAAAGAAATCAAGAACTTTGTACCGGAACCTTATTGGAATCTTTTAGCAGAAATAAATGTTCATGGAGCGATTATAAAAGCAAGACATGTAGATTCTCCGTTTAAAGACAAAAAACTCGTAACAACCATATACAATAGAGTCAAGGAAGAGAAATATGCAATATTGGAGGATGTTAGACGAAAAGAAGTTTATGTTCAACCCCCAACCCCATTTAATACCACAAAAGCATTGAAAACGACAACGAAAATTCTTCCAATAACAGCTAAAACAGCCATGAAAATAATGGAAGACCTCTACCTAGATGCCTTAATAAGCTATCCAAGAACAGATACAGATCGTTATTCTCAGTCATTTCCGCATCGAGAGTTGATATCAAAATTTCTAAAAAGTAGAATATATGGCGTCTATGCTGAGGAAATTCTAAGAAAGGATGTTCTCCAACCCAGACAGGGCAAAGTGTTTAAAGGAGATCATGAGCCTATCACGCCAATAGATGTTGCTGAACCCGGAGATCCAAGATTTAAAACACGAAACCACTGGGAAATATATAATATCATCGTTAGAAGATATCTTGCGCTTTTCATGCCGCCTGCAAAAGAACTTAAAATAGATTTACTTTTCCTAATAAACAAAGAAAAATTTACGGCCAATATAACTGTGCTTTTAGAAAGAGGATTTATGAAAGTTTGGCCATGGGCAGGAAAAGAATACACACCTCTACCAAAATTACCAGAACTTGCAACAAAAAATCGATATCCAATTAGAAAAATTTTCATAGAAGAAAAGAAAACAAAGCCTCCTCCAAGACTAACCGAAAGCAATCTAATAGCCATGATGCAAAAATTAAATCTAGGAACAAAATCAACAAGGCCACAACACATAGAAACCAACAAAAAACGAGGCTACATCGTTAGAAAGGGGAAAAGCCTATATTGTTCTGAGATAGGATGGATTTTAGCTTCTAATTTAGAGAAGATATGGCCAGATTTCGTTCTTCCAAAATTTACCGCCAGAATCGAAGAAATGCTTCAAAAAGTAATGAATGGATCAATCGAATGGAGTAGTGTTGTTGAGGACATCAGAAAAGAATTTCTAAACATGTTTGATAAACTTAGGGAAAATAAAGCAAAAATTATTAGAGAAATAGGGGAAACCGTTGATAAAATGATGAAAGAAGGTACAGTTTCAGATATATATGCCAAATGTCCAAACTGTGGGCAACCAATGACTTTAAGAAAAGGCAAAACAGGAAAACGATATATAAAATGCATAGCATGCAGCGAAACCCGCCCTTTACCACCAAAAGGTTCCATTAGAGTTCTTAAGACAAAAGTTTGCCCTATATGTGGAAACAATGTACTGTCAATATCGATAAAGAATTTTTCATACAAAATATGTCCAATCTGCTGGACAACGATGGGAATATGTGCAAAATGCACATACGAAAAATGTAATTTGAATAAAAATAGTAGAACGCGATCATGTTAATAATTCTTTAAATTAAAGTTTTTCCATTACGCTTCTGATAAGATCTCTTACAACATCCCTTCCACCTAAAAATAAAGCCAGTTCAGCAAGTCTTTCTATATGTGCTTCCACTATAGGTAATAACAATCTTTTAGACTTTTCGTCCAAAACTGAAATGATGTCTATTAACGCGCTTAATGTACTAAAGAGATCCCTAAACATCACAATAACATGAGCGGGAGCTTTTGCAAACCGTTTTTTAGCGATTAAATTACCAATAAAATGGTAGATATCTTCCACAACAATATCTGGAGGTATATTACTTCTAAGTTTATTTATACCGCCTTTTAATATTTCTTCAACATCCTTTAGCATATGCCAGGCTTGATCGCTCTTTTTGCTATCAAAAAACGCTGCTATTGCATAATACTTTGTCTTCTCAACTTCTCCAAAGTATATACATGCTATCATACCTAAATCATGGAATAGAGCTTGGGTGCAGCCTTTAGCTTCACTTAGATCTTTTGCACCGCTACTTACCCAAACGTCTAAAGCCGTGTTCCAAAGCCGTTCCCTAGGAATGAACCCTTCTGGAAACATAGCCTCCGCTACAGGTCCCAGCTTATAGTCAAATCTAACTAAAAGCACTCCCTTCAACATTTTCATTAACCACATCCAACTATTCTATCGGAACAAGATGAGTCTCTATATAGCCCTTTTCCGTAGTTACAGTCACAGCATACATTTCAGTTCTAGGTATAAACCCATACATCACAACGGTTCCCTCAATATTTTCCAACTTAAAATGAGTCGTAGCCATATGATTAAGAACTTTAATAAGCTCTTGACCGTATTTTGCTACAGCCATAACCAGAAGATTTCCAGTTTTAGAATATACGGATGCAAGAACAAGCATTTTATGAGCATCACGAGCACCATAATGATATTCTAAGGTATCAACGCCAACTATGACAGCTATCTGTCTGCTTCCAGTCATCTTCATCAGTCGTCTCGCTTCATTTAAGACTAGCTGATAATCTTCATCAATGTTTTTCCCGGAGATTCTTATAATATAAGGCTCGCTTCTTTCGACTTCTCTAAACTCGACAATTCTAACGTAAGTACTAAAGTTTTCTTCACCAACGAAGGGCGCAATCCATCTTCGTATTTCCTCTGTTGGTTCCCCTTCACAAGGTATAATCATCACCGGTATTTTATGTTGAACAAGGCTTGCTACAAATGGACGCAAAATCCACGAGTAGTAAAGTCCAACTTCTTTTCCAACTTCTAGGAGGTTAAAACTGCCTCTTTCAAATCCCCCTGCAACCCAGTTATTTAGTTCCTCTATCCCTGTTGATATCCTATTACCGCTTGTGATCAACGGTGGTTCAGTAACCTCTCTAGGAAACAATGCCGGAATTTCTCTGAAATGTCTAAATCTACCATCTTTCAAGGTGAATATAAATGTAGGTTTTTTAATTTCTTCTCCCCTAATTTTTTCGAGTACCATTTTTCTAACAAGTCTTCCGTTAATAATTTCACGAGTTAAAGTCACCACTCCATCCACTAAGTAATCTATAGGTAGATATTCAGATCTTTCAACAATAAAAATTATATTTGAATTACTTGCTTCCCCAATCTCTAACAAAGCCTTTTCTATCCTCAAATCATCCATCGGAATATCTAAGTTAGTTTTAAGCGCATCTAAGCTATCAATCACAATTGTTGTGGGCTGTTTTTTGGAGCTTTCAATTTTTGCATATAAAGCTCTTAAAAAATCAGGCTCGTCCGTATATTCGAAAAGTACATATTTTGGCATGGCCGTCGGAATCTGAGGTTTTCTTGCATCTAAAATATTCTCTTCAGGAATGTTTTCTTTAAACCATGGAAACTGTTTAAAAAGTTTCTTACTTGAAACACGAGTAGAAACATAGTAACCTGTTCCAGTATCTCCCATTTTTCTAACAAGTTCCAAGGCTAATGTAGTTTTTCCAGTTCCAGCTAAACCTTTTATCAATAAGGAAAAGTTACCCTTACTTAAGGCTCTAACCAATTCCTCTGGGACATCAAAAGAAGCGATAACCATTGGTAAGCACCTCAAAGCTATATAGTGATTATTTTAGTCAGCCCGTTATCTTTTATAGTCTTTATTATTATTGCACAAATTGAATTTTAAATTTTTATTTTACCTTTTTTCTACTTCGAATTCAATGTTCACTTTGAATTGAGATTTTACATTTTATGACCATTTATTAAGTCTTGATTTGCTATAGATTGTGAAAACATTTTGTTTTCTAACTCTTAGGGAAAACTGGATGCTCATAGTAAAGTTAATATTGGAATTAATCATGTAGTAATATATATAATAACAGAGTTTTGAGAATTATAGAAGAATAAAACGGCGAGGAAAAACCTATGTTAAGGGGGGTGCTGCTAATCCGCTTCAATACAAAATTAGGCCCAGTACCGGAAGGAATGGTTCCACACGACTTCATAGATAAGAGCAAGATACCAGAAATATCCATGCAAATATGGGCCAACTATCCGAAAACAAATGAAAGCGGATTCACCATGGTTCACCTTAACAAAGTAAATCTGTTTGGATGTCTTCTTTATGATAATGAGGACAGACTGGGATCATACTGTTTAGCGAGCTTTTTTGATTCAAACACTGTAGACGAAGTTTGGGATAAACTTGAAGATGTAAAAAAACTTATGGAAATCACAAACAAGAAAATAAAAGAAAGTATGCTTATTCAAGAAGCGCTACAAGAACTCTACGAAAATATTATGAAAATAACAGCAAAACAAATGGTAGGCAAAGTCTTAAGTGACAATGTGTATTCTGTGTTTAAGGACGTTTTTGAAAACATGAGTAAATTAATTTCCACGATTAAAAACATACAAAATAGTGATCTTAAAGAAAAACTGTTGCAAGAAGTTGAAAAGCTCTCCGAAAGCTTATTAACATTATCAATATTGTGGGGTGGAAGAGAAATCGCAACCCTCCTAATTCATCGACTATTATCAATATTAACCGTCAAGGAAAATAATTTTTCAAAATTTAGTTAACCTGAATAGGGAAGTTACTATAAACAGTAGAGTTCTTATTTTTCTTTATTGGGATGGTTAAAACTAAATTTATTCAACGGAATTCCTAATCCATATATGGGGATGATGAAACTCGCATCACCCGATGGGATGAGGTTCGGTGGGCTTGCTGAACAGTTCCATTTTAAAACTCTTTGTTTCCATGGTTTTAACGAGTCTAGTATTTTGTAATTGCGGCCTTTAGGTTTTTATATGTTTCATTAAGTCCTTCGGAAATAACTTTTGTATTCGCTATTACGGGCATAAAATTAGTATCGCCCCTCCATCTAGGTACAACGTGCACATGAACGTGTCCCTCTATTCCAGCTCCAGCAACTCTACCAATATTTACACCAATATTAAAACCGTCTGGTTTCATAACCTTCCTTAATATTTTTAAGGAGAAATTGACTAGTTTAAAAACTTCTAAAAGCTCGTCATCATCCAAATTCTCCAATGTAGGAACATGTCTGTAGGGTGCAACCATTAAATGCCCGTTATTATATGGAAACGCGTTCATAATTATAAACGCGTTCTCACCTCTATAAAGAATGAGATTTTCTTCATCTCTTTCCTCTTTTACCTTTTCACAAAATATACAGCCCTTAGGCTTTTCCATTTTAATGTATTTTATTCTCCAAGGAGCCCATAATCTTTCCATATTCTTCACCACTCTGACCATACTATTTAAAATAGGGTCTGAAGTTTCTAAGTTATATTGCGTGATAAAGATATAGGTTTTAGCATGGAGCGCATCTAATATGAGCTGGGGAATATATGCAAACAGCTTACTTGCTGTAATCCTAGGGCTAATACAAGGCTGCCTAGAATGGATTCCTGTAAGCAGCGAAGCCTTCTTAATGATATATCTGATCTCCGTCGTAAAACTCGACCCCTCAACCGCTTTAGCC
>JAUQZC010000038.1 GCA_030587435.1 Candidatus Baldrarchaeota archaeon
ATAGGTTGTTTCTTAGTAAGCTATTGTAGAGCTCGCGGCGAAGCTGCTGGAGTTGAGACGATGTCCATTGGAATAGCCGAGAGACCGGAAAGGTTAATTATACTGGCACTAGCCACATTTTTGGAAGTGTTTTTCTCTAAAGCAATATATTATGCTGTAATTCTTTTAGTTGCGTTATCACATTTTACTGTGGTTCAGAGAATATACTATGTTTGGAAAAATCTTAGGTGAGATCAAAAACCTTCGATAAAAGCTCGTTTATGACTTCTTTTGCCATTTTCATTGCTTCTTTTCCTTTCTCTGTTATTTCGTAGTATTTTCTTGCTGGTTTTCCTTCCTCCTTTTCTCCTTTCCTCACTCTGACTAAACCTTCACGTCTTAACAAATAAAGTACAGTATAACTCGTAACTTTTCCTGGCGAAAAATCGAATCTCTCTTTAATCTGTTTTCTAAGCTCATATCCGTACTTAGGTCCTTCTTGAAGAAGCCTCAGAACGTAAAGCCATAAATTTTCCTTAGTAAGCTTATCTTTCAAACGTTGAACAGCTTTAACTTTCTTTTCTTTCAACTATGTCACTCCCATCTACACAATTTATCATCGTGAAACAATACTATCGGGTGTACTATGACATCAAATTAAGTTAATAAACTAAAGTTTTCTATCTCCAAAGAGAGATATAAAAATATTTGCAAAAGAATTCAAAATGTTCCGCATATATGGTTTTACGCTCTGACTTGAATAAATGTTCCGAAACCTTTTAAACATATTAATCTACAATTCTCCTAGAATATTGTTAGACAATGGGTGATAGTATTGCCTAAAAAAAGAAAAAGTGGCGGTCGCTCTAAGGGTGGTAAAGGTAGAACAGAACTAGTTCAATGCGCTAAATGTGGTCAACGTGTACCGAGAGACAAAGCCAAAAAAGTTACACGCTACAGAAGCTTAGTTGACCCTATGCTTGCCAGAGAACTTAAAAAGCAGGGCGCAATAATACCGAGAAGTGCTGTTACACAATACCTCTGTATAAGATGCGCTGTTCATTATGGGGTTGTAAAAATTAGAAGCAAAGAGGAAAGAAAGAAAAGAACACCACTCTAAACTAAAGTAAGACACATCTATGCTTTCCCCCTTTCTTTGAAACAACACTTTCTAAAATTATTTAGTTATATTTTTATTGAAATAAGTAAAAGAAGCGATACCGTTGCATAAAGAGCTAAGTATAATGTGAAGGCATGATGATTAAGTAAGAGATAATCAGCGATGGTCCATACAAGTAAGCATGTTGTAAACAGAGATATTCTCTTGCTCCTAGTCTTAATAGCAGAAGTGAACATCAGTAGAAGCATGAGTGTCCCCCCTATTATAATATAAGACTTCATTACTAGCGAAAACACGATCGGAGAGGTTCCTGTATTTAAAATCTCTGCTTCAATAATATTAATGCCTGAAGCAGCAATTAAAACCAAAATAACTGTAATAGAGGATAAAACGTAAAATTTGATGATTTTTCTTAGTTTTTCTGAATGTATAAATTGTGTTAGAAAAGTCCAGCCGATTGCGCCGGTAAATATACCTAACCAAAACCAAACAATAGCAAACATTTTGCTATTTATGATTTCCAAGAACCAAAGCGTCATATCTACTAGACCCATAAATCCAAGAAGATAGTAAAGACTGAAATATAACGTGGCGTTTTCAACTTTTCTATATTTTAAACCTGAATTAAGTAGTATACAAGTTGAAAATCCTGTTAAGGAAATACTTAACGTAGCAAGAAGATAGTCGAACATGATCGTTCCCTCATTTATTAAGTTAAAAGGTAACAATAAAAACTACTAGAAAACTGTCAAACTATTTTTTGCAAAAAATTTTTTCCATTAACAATCTAAAGGCTTCAAGAACATTAATTCCACGAATAGCTGAAGTCTTTAAAAAACAAATGTCATTGTTTACACTAATATGCTTTTTGATTTCTTCAATGGAGATTATATCTTTTAAATCGCATTTATTTAAGCAAAAAACCACTGGTATATCATCTCCTAACAAGTTCTTTAACTCCCTCCAACTCCTCAAATTTTCCCCTAAAAGACTACGTTGACCATCAGCAACAAAAATTACTCCATCAACTCCTCTCAAAACTGTAGGCCTGGTTTCAACGTAGTAATCTTGCCCTGTGGCTGTCCACACGTTTACCTCGATTGTCCATTCAGAAGCCTTAAAAATTAAATTGCCAAAATCGAAGAAAAGAGTTCGTCCAGTCGAAGTTTCAATAGATCTAACCCTATTTTTCAAGTTGAACAATCTAAAAAGAGTTTTTACAGTTGTAGTTTTTCCACTCATAGCGGGACCATAATAAACTATTTTTGTTTTTATTTTCTTGTTTTCATGATCTATGATCAAAATGATCACCATAAACTGCTCAACCAGTCCTCTATATGAGATAATCTCCCTTTTTGTAATATATTTTCGAAATCTTCGCCCCATTCCGCCTTAATAAATAAAATTATGTCTTCGGGAGGCGTTTGAAAATAACCTATTGTTTCGAGTAGTGTTTTACCTGATATTCTGCCAGCGATATGAAACTGTTCTAAAAGGCGAATTCTAGAGAGAAGATATAAAGCTCTTCTGCAAGCGTGTACAAATTTCAAAATTTCTTCCTTTAATATTTCTTCCTTTATGGCTTCTTCTTCTACATCAAAGTCAAGCAAGATTTTTAAAATGTTTTCATTTAGCTGTTTTTTACCTAATTTCTTTATTAATACTTTCCTGATTCTTTCCATTGCCACACCTGTTTTTTCTATTACCTGTTCAGAAAGCATTTTCCCAAAGTGCATGTTAATTTTTCCGTATATTCTAAATTTAAACAAGTTAGAAACATAGAAAACACCACAATTATCATTTTTACCAAGAATTATCTTTATAGCATCTTCCAAAGTCATGGAGGTCGATTTCACTCCTATTATACAGCCTTTGAACTCAGAAAATTCAGAAAGAGCCCTCTTTGCATACTGAGTATAAATTAATATGATAACTCTTTTTACATCATAATCTCTTTCCTCTGCACTAAGTAACTGGAGATGTTCCTCTCTGGTTACAAAGTCAGTCCAATAAACAATCGGCTCTCTATGTGGAATTAAGGTTGCTAGGAAGTCTACAAACATATTTATGGTATCTGAATTTTCTCCGAACACTATTATGGGAATGCGTAAAAACAAACAGTTGAGAAGCTGCGAAAATTCCTCCTTACTCAAATTCGTTATTAGCTTGTTTAACAGTTTCCTTGCCATAGTAACACCGTACTTAAAGTGCTAACTGAAGTTTTTCGATTGAACTTATTTTCGGTAATATAGCTGTTTTTACTTTTCCTTCCAGTAATGTAGCTTTTATTTTATCTATGTAAGAGTTAATAACAAGACGAAGGAAACCTAGCTTTGCTTTCTTTTTAGTGATTTTTATAACCAATACACAACCTTTAAGATCGTAAATAAAGTACATAAACCTGTTACAGTCGCATGTTATCTGTTTTACCATAGTCTTTTTGGTTATCCACATAAGTCGTGCAGCAGTATCCACAAGAGAATAAGCTAAAACGTCTTCACTACTTGTTTCACAAAATTCGGCAGTTCTTGATAATGTCAGGAGCGAATACCCTCCCTCATAAATCAGGGAAATCATTTCTATATCTTGAATTAAAGTTAATAACTCTCTCAACTTGTTTCTTATTTTCTCGAATAAACCGTCACTTAGTTCAAACATTTCATGTCTAATTTCGTTAAATCCCTCTTCCCCAGGTCTCACGGAAAAGGTCTTCAAAATACTTCTTATTTCTTCCTCAGTAAAGTTTCTTAAAGGCGGCTTAATATCGGATAATTTTAAAAGCATGTTACGGAGGTTAAAGAAATCCTCTCTTATTCTTAAGAAAATTGCACCAAGATTAACTTTCGGCTTTGTTACAATAGTAAAACAAAATTCCTGCAAATCCTGTAAGGGAGATATCATCATATTAACCCTAGTTCCCTCAATAAACAAGTAATTTAACTGTCCTCCACTTAATTGTTGAGCTGCGGCATATATCGCAGAACTCGATGAACATACACCGAATACTTCTTCCTCACTTAGCCAAACGCCAACAATACTGATTGGAAATCCATCTTTCTGAGTTAAAATAACCGTCTCTACACCGTAAATCTCCTTAAACTTCTCAAGATATGACTTAATGTTACCTAATATCTTTTGCATCTAACAACCCCTGGAGGATATTCTTCATTTAGTTTTCACATGAGCTATAAAAAGTCCGATAAACAATGAAAGTAGAAAACAAAAGAAATCTAATTAAATGTTTTTCCAATATCTTGAAAGAATATCCTTTAGTTCTTTAATCACTTCATCAATTTTCCTTTTATCTATATTTGAAGTCTTGAAAACTCCTATGTCATCATAAAACTCTACTTCCACTCCAATTAATCCATATAGTACAGCGGAAACAGATAAGGGGAGCGCTAGCAAATTGTAACCACCTTCCAAAACAAAAACAATCTTAGAGCTACAGACCCGTCCAGCTACTTTTAACACTTCTTCTGAAAGTTTAAAGTATGTTTTAGACCTCAGATTCATATTCCCAACCGGATCAGCAAAATGTGCATCAAAACCAGCTGAAACAACAATCAGATCGGGGTGAAAATTCCTAGCTAATGGTTCAAAAAACTCTACAAAAACATCAAAATAGCAATCTTCAGCAGTACCCAAAGGTAGCGGTACATTAACATTATAACCTTCCCCCTTACCATAACCTATTTCCTGTACTCCACCCCTTTCTCCCTGATCAAAATCATATTCATGAAATGAAAGAACCAATACAGTATCATCATCGTAAAAAATTTGAGAAGTACCATCAGAGGCGTGAGCGTCCCAATCAACAACCATTATACGCCCAATCCCAATCTCTTCTTGCAAATACCTAATCATCACAGCCACATTATTGAAGAAACAAAGCCCTTCAGCATGAGCAACGCCAGCATGATGACCTGGGGGACGAATCAACGCAAAACACTGATCATAAACTCCTTTAACAACAAGTTCACCCGCTTTAATTGTCGTACCAACTGCAGCGAGAGCCGCCTTAAAAGTCCCCTTACTCACATAACTAAGTTCTCCAGCAATTCCCTTTCCCATTTTTGACAACTCATCGATAATATGGAAAATATATGGATGATGGACACGCAAAACATCCTTAACCTCCGCTCTTTTCCCCTCCAAGAAATCTATCTCACCGCTCTTTGAAAGATCACTTTTTCTTAAAAAATCAAGCGTTAATGCTATCCGTTGAGGAGACTCAAAACTCTCCATCCATGGACGTGTAAAATCAGTAACATGCATTAAAGTATCTGCATGATATAACACACCTATTCTTTTCATATTAACTACCGACCTACACTACCCTTTAACAAACTATTTGTGATATTCACTCCAAGGAGGACCCGGATCATAATAGTAAATTTCCACATCTGGTAATTCAAGCTGAAGTATATAGAATAAGCGTTTCATACCCACCGTCTTCGTCGCATAGTGAGTAGCCCCAATAAGTTTAATTCCTAAATTTTTCGCTAAAAAAGCATCTCTATGAAGAAAATCACCCGTGACATACGTATCTACATTTTTCTCCTTGGCTTTCATAAGCATGTATTCATTTACCCCTAAACCACCGGCTACAGCTACGCATTTAACCTCTTCATCGAGCTTTCCAACGTAGCGAATACAACTAGTATTTAACTTCTGCATGATAAACTGTAAAAATATAGAAAGATTAAATTTCCTTCTAACCATACATATTCTACCAAGAGGGATAATATCAGAGCCATGTGATGCAGGAAGAGTATCAACAACATCCAATTCTAAAACTTCAGCAAGAGCATCGCTAACCCCCCCTTCTACAGCATCCCAATTTGTATGAACAACATATAGGCCAATCTTATACCTTAAAGCTACCCGTAAAATCTCAAGATACACATCCGAGACACGTAGAGTAGGTCTAGGAAACAATGAGTGATGGGTAATTACCAAATTTACCTTTTTACGTGCAGCTTCAACCATAGCTTCGTAAGTCGGGTCCAAAGTCACCATAATTTTTTCAACTTCAACTTCCTTTTGTTCGCTCAAAAGACTTGGCCCTATCTGCAAACCTATTATATCATCCTTATAAGCCAACGAAGGAGGAGCTATTTTCTCTAATCTTTTTATAACATCAAATAGGGATACCACGGTAAGTCACCTAATACCTTAATACGTAACTTTCTAAAATAGTAAGGTTGAGTTAATTATTAAGATTATTTCATCCAAAACTAGCTGAGAAATTCTATCCGAAAAATATAACAACCTTCTAACTCACTCTTGCTGCTGCTACTCATTAAATCGCAAGACTAAGGGATAAAAATGACAGAGAAAATTGATAGAGAAGAAATAGCGGTGGAAGCATTGACACTTGTCGAACTAAAGGGGTTATCAGCCAGAATCGCTATGAATAAAGTAGCTCAAGAAATGGAAATAACCGACTGGAAAGAAAGGGGGGCTGCACACGCCCTAGTATTCGAAGTTTTAAGAAGAAAAAACACCCTAGATAAAATATTAAATACAGTATTGAAAGATGGCTCAGCCCGCCTAATGCATCCATACCTAAGAAATCTCCTAAGACTAGCAATTTATCAAATGAAGCTTGGAAGGACAAACAGCGCCCTTGTAACCAACGAAGCTGTAAAAATAGCAAAAGAAAAATTTGGTATAAAAACCGCGAAATTTGTAAACGCCATTTTAAGACAGGTAGAGAAACTTCCCCTCCAAAAAATCTACGAAAACCTAAATGACATCGAAACGCTAAGTATCAAATATTTTTACCCAACATGGCTCATAAAATACCTAATCAAACTTGTAGGGAGAAATACAGCAATAAAAATCATGAAAAAAACCAACACAGTGCCACCAATATATCTACGAATAAACACGTTAAAAGGCAAGAAAGAAGAAATACTAAAAATGCTAAAAAGAGAAGGAATCGAAATAAAAGAGGACAAAAATCTACCAGACATCGTAAAAGTAGTTTCCTACGAGAAACCAGTTACAAGAACAAAGGCCTTCCAAGAAGGATACATATACATGCAAACAAAATCATCTGCCCTAGTCAGCCACGTATTAAATCCTAAACCAGGAGATTTCATAATAGATTTATGTGCCGCCCCCGGCGGAAAAACAACACACATAGCGCAATTAATGAAAAATCACGGTAAAATTCTAGCCATAGATCTTAACGTTAGAAGAGTAAAAGAAATGGAAGAAAAGTTTAAAAAACTAGAAGTAAAAATAGCACACCCACTAGTTGCAGATTCACGTACATTACATAAGGCCACTACACATAAAGCCGACAGAGTACTAGTAGATGTCCCATGCAGTTCAACCGGCGCCATATGGTCCAAACCAGAAATAAAATGGAAAACAAAACCAAGAGACATAAAACACATAACTCAAATACAATGGGAACTCCTAACAGCAGCAGCAAAACTCGTAAAAACAGGCGGCATACTTGTGTATTCCACATGCTCCATAACATTAGAGGAAAACGAACTACTTATTGAAAAATTCCTAAAACTCAACCCAGAATTCAAACTTGTTCCAGCAGAACCCTTCATAGGCTTCAAAGCATACAGAGGACTAGAAGACGCACAAAGACTGTTCCCCTACCCCAATGAAACTGAAGGTTTCTTCATCGCAAAAATGAAAAAATGCTTTTAATTACCCACAGAAGAGAAATACAAGAGTTTTATACATTTTAAATAATAGCTTAAATATCTCAAAAACTATTTAACAAGCAGATAAATAACGGGACAGGGGCCCGTGGCCTAGCAGGATATGGCGCCGGCCTGCGGATAAACCTAAAATCTTAGTGGAAAGCCGGAGGTCCCGGGTTCGAATCCCGGCGGGCCCGCCAAACAAATTCATTATTTACAAATCCAAGCTGCCACTAAGGGATGAACCTAAATGCGCAATACTTCGCCCCGATTTGAAAAAATGCAACGTATAATGGCAAGAGAAGAGATAGATGCAATTATCCTTATGAAGCCCACTAATGTTTTCTACATAACTGGTTTTTCACTAATTTCACCTAGTCTTCCAAGTGCAACAATAATTTCTAGTGAAGGAGAAACAGTACTTATCGTACCTAAACTCGAAGAAGCGAGAGCGAGAGAAAAATCGTGGATAGAAGACATAAGAACGTATCAACCATACCCCCTATCCTTGGGAGAAGAAACAAGGAAAAACTTCTTCGAGAAAATTAAAGAAATATTAAAAGAAAAGAATCTTGACAGTTCAATGATAGGGCTTGAATTAGGATACCTTCCAGTAAAATTCTTCGAAGCCTTAAGAAACTATATTCCAGATGCAGGGTTCAAAGACATCACCAACGATATAATGACGGCCCGAATGATAAAAGACTACAATGAAATAGATAGAATCAAGAAATCTCTAGAAATATCTGAAAAGGGATTAAGAACCGCCATAGAAATAATAGAACCAGGAATATCCGAAATAGAAATTGCAGCAGAAATAGAAAACGCAATAAGAAAAGCAGGAGCACAAAAAGCAGGCTTTGAAACAATCGTAGCATCAGGACCAAGATCAGCGCAGCCAAACGCAACAGCAGGAACAAGAAAAATAAACGAAAACGATTTTATCATCATAAATGCATCAGCTGTATTTGGAGGATATCATTCAGACATCACGCGAACCCTATTTCTGGGTACACCTGAAAACGAGCACAAAAAAATGTTTGAAACAGTTAAAGCAGCCCTAAAAGACGCTATAGAAAGAATAGCCCCAGGAGTAAGAGTCGGAGACATAGATAAAGCAGCTAGAAAAACAATACATGACGCAGGGTTTGAAAACTACTTTGTTCATGCATCAGGCCACGGAATAGGACTAGAACTGCATGAGCCGCCCAAAATAACGCTCGACTGTGAAGACATTCTTAGACCAGGAATGGTACTTTGCATAGAACCGGGAATATACATACCAAGAAAAGGCGGGGTAAGAATAGAAAATATGGTACTTGTAACCGAAGAAGGGCATCAAGTACTCAACGAACTACCCGAAGATATACTCCCCGTATAATTCATCCTTCAGATCGCTGAGCAGCCTCAGCCATCTCTAATAAAACTTTTTTAGGATCTTTTGCTTTTACAACACCGGAAGCCAAAAGAACACCCTTAGTCCCTAGTTTTAAAGCCGCTTCAACATCATCACCAGAGGATATACCAGCACCGCAGAGAACTACCACGTCGGGATTCACTTTCCTAACCACGTTAACAGTACTAGTCACAACTTCAGGTTTAGCCTTACTCACCGGAATTCCAGTACCAATAAGTTCAGGCGGTTCAACAGCAACCATATTAGGATTCAGCGCCGCAACAGCTGCACTAACCTCAGGATTATTACTACAAACAACGCTAACAAGCCCAACCTCCCTCGCCCTCTTAACTGCGCCATCAATATCGGCTAAAATCAACCTCCTTTCAGAATGATTAATCAATGTTCCAACGGCACCAGCTTCTTTAACAGCCTCAGCAATAACATGACCAGTAAAACTACCAGGCACTACCGGATCAATATGCTGTGCGAAAACAGGTATCGAAACCACACTTGCAATTCTAAAAATATCAACATACTGAGGTGCCACAGCAATAGTTACACCAGTCTCCGCACTAACTTCCTCAGCAATTCTAGCTAATTGAACCGCCTTCCCACCAATAGCTTCCCTATAACCCTTAAAATTCACAATAACAATAGGCAACTCTAACCTAACCATAGCAAACCACCCATTATCATTTACACATACCGCTTATTAGATGTCTCCAAATATAAGTCTACTTAAGAAACAAAACTAGCTCAGTAATCTCCGATAGTTGAACATTGAGAAGCGTCGAAATTCAAGGGCATCGACCTTCCCTAAACACAGTGACCCTTACATGGCCATTAAACAGCTATCCCAAAATAAATCCAAGTTGTTATATCAGCACTTAACAATTTAACATAACTGCATGTAAATCTTACCAAGACAACCTTTTTAAACTTTAATAGTGTTTCAATCACACAAACTAAATATAGGTAGGAGAGGAAGATGACGCAAAAAACAACAGTATCAATAATAAAAGCAGATATAGGCTCTCTAGCAGGGCATCACGTAGTACACCCAGAACTCATCGAGCTAGCTAAAAAAGAATTGGAGCAAGCAAAGAAGCAAGGCATAATAATAGACTATTATGTTTTTAACTGCGGAGACGACTTACAACTTCTAATGACCCATGATAAAGGAGAAGCAAACCCACATGTTCATGAACTCGCATGGAACACTTTTCAAAAAGCAGCAGAAAAAGCAAGGGAAATGAAACTCTACGGAGCAGGACAAGACCTATTAAAAGAAGCTTTCTCAGGAAACGTTAGAGGCATGGGGCCGGGAGTAGCAGAACTAGAATTCGAGGAAAGAAAATCGGATCCAATCCTAGTATTTGCAGCAGACAAAACAGAACCTGGAGCATTCAACCTACCACTATTCAGAGTATTCGCAGACCCCTTCAACACGCCAGGGCTCGTAATAGACCCCAAAATGCACGGACCAGACTTAGAACACACCGGATTCAAATTCAAAATACTCGACGTCTTCAGTGGAAAAAGCGTAGTCCTAAAAGCACCAGAAGAAATCTATGACATCCTTGCACTAATAGGCACAACAGGACACTATGTAATCGAAAAAATATGGAGATACGACGATCTACCAGCAGCTTCAGTATCAATAACAAGACTAAGCCTAATAGCAGGAAAATATGTAGGCAAAGATGACCCAGTAGCTATCGTACGCGCACAGCACGGCCTTCCAGCAGTAGGAGAAGTACTAGAAGCCTTCTCATTCCCACATGCAGTCGCAGGCTGGATGCGTGGCAGCCACTACGGACCCCTAATGCCAGTAGGCCTAAAAGATGCTCGTTGCACAAGATTTGATGGACCACCAAGAATCGTCTGTCTCGGTTTCCAAGTATGTAATGGCCATCTAATTGGTCCCTCAGATATGTTTGATGACCCAGCATTTGACAGAACTCGAATGCTTGCCAGTGAAATCGCCGAATACTTCAGAAGACATGGACTCTTCATGCCTCATAGACTCGGTCCAGATGGGAGAAGAGCAAATATGTTCTTCTCCCAGGACATACGAAATGGAGTACACCACATTGCCCCAAGTACTAGAGAAGCTAAAAACGCGATTCAAATAACTCATACACCTTTTTATTTTTCGGCAATCCAATGTCAAACCTGAATTTAATTTTGCTTAGAAAATTGCATCAATAAGATTTAAGAGAAACCTCGGAGGAATCGCTAAATAAAAGTATTTTTCGTTAAAAGAAGACCTTAAGAGAACACCTGAATTTATTAATTCATCTAAACATTCACTAAACAAGTATTTTGCAGCTTCATCCTCCAGTTCTTCGCATAGAAGATAATACAATTCTCTTATTTCCCTGATAGACAAATATGCTTTTCTGACTCTCCTAGCTAAGTGTGATGCTATTTTTTCCAGCAGGAGGATGCTTTCAATTCTCATGCATCTTAAAGCATCCAAAACCACCAGATCATCGTTCAATACCCAAAGCAAATCGTGAGAACACTCCCTAACAACTTCAACAGTTACTTCCTTACCAGAAATTACCAGAGGGTACAATCTTCTCAATATTTCAATAGACACACTAGGTCTATTAATATCAAACTCACACACGAGATCAGTAATATATCTGACTACTTCAACGTTCACCTCTATCGGAAACGCTAACTTTACGCGTTGCAAAGTTATATCAAAAAGCTGATTAGGCGTATAAATTCCAAGTTTCAAAACAAAGTCCAAATAAGAACAAAAGCCACGGCGGTTTTTCCTTAAAAGACTTTTAGAATCACCTGAAGCAATAACAATAATATTTCTCTCTCTGCTTTTCTTTAAAAACCTACAAAACATATTAGAATAG
>JAUQZC010000008.1 GCA_030587435.1 Candidatus Baldrarchaeota archaeon
GAGAATATTTGTTAAGTTGAATCCCTAGATCTATGAAAAGCGGTATAATCTCAAATTTTAACTCTTTCTGTAAACCTTTAAGTATGTGAAGAAGAGCAATGCTATCCTTTCCACCACTAACACCAAGAAGAATTCTCTCCCCCTCCTGAATCATTCTGTACTTTTTTACAGTTTTGAATACCCTTTTCTCAAGATATTCCACAAAGTGTTTCTTGCATAGTGGAAGACCAGAGTATCTTATCGTCGTCGCAGCAAATTTGGAGCAAAATCTACAAAACTTATGTCGCATCTTAACCTCCAACCTTAATAATATCATCTACAAATAAATCCTACATTGTCCCCACCTTTAATTTTCTATCTTCTTATGAAATACAACATAATCATTTTAAAAAAGCAGGAAGTACAGAATCGTCGGGATTTATAAGGATATTTGAACAAAAAGAGTAAGAAGATTAACCGAGACCCTAGTAATGTTTTACTATTGAAATAGGTTGAAAAATGTTGGAATATTGATCAAGCTAAGATGTTTTTGTAATTTAAGTTTTTAAGTTTAAAGACTAATCTATGATCTAAGTATTGCTCCTCCAATACTTTTGACTTTATTCTTTGAGATAACAATTGAGGTTGTTATTCTTGTTTGTTTTTCGACTTCTTTAGCTATTTTAGATAGATCTAGCCCTATATTTGTGTTTTCTAGTAAAAGACCCTCCAAGTTACCCCACCTATCGTTATCGCGGCATCTTTGATCAAGTTTTCTAGAACCTTTTTATATTCTGGGGTTTGACAAAATCCCTTTAACCTTTCTAGGGTTGTGTCGAAAACCTTTGATATAACTTCTTCTCCTTGCATTAAATGTCTTTAATCTAGCTTCTAGTTCTGCTTCCAATATTATACGGCGAGCGCGAGTTTCTGCGTCTACTTTTCGTTTATTGATTATTTCATCAGCTTCTTTTTCGGCTTCCCTTTAGCTTCATCGAATATTTTTAGGCTTTCTCTTTCGCCTCTGTAATTATTTTTTCGGCTTTGCCTTCGCTTCATTAACGATTATTTCTTCGATTTTTTCTGTCTGCTCACCCAAGTATTTCACGCTCCAACAATAGTGGTATGATTAATTTTATTTACATCTTCGAGATTTTCCTTGTGTTAGTTTTTAGCTTTTCAGCGTTTTCTTCTGCTTTTTTGACCATATTTTTGCTTCTTCTGCCTTTGCCAAAATTTCTTTCCAAACTTTTCTGCTTCAATTTCGGCATTTTTAGCATCGCTTTTCTTACATTTTCTGCTTCTTTCTTTACTTGCCCAACTATCTCTTCAGCCTTTTTCTCAGCTTCAGTAATTATCTCTTTTGCTTTTTTCAACCTCTGTTACGAATTCTACAACTTTACTAGCCAATTTAACTCCCTGTAGTAAACTTTAATAGTGAAATTTTTAAGGGAAGTCGAGTACTAAAACCCCACCCTTTTAAGCATTAGGGCGAAAACTTTTTAGGTTACAATCATAATTAGGCAATGCACAAAGCGACAGCATATCAGGCGGGATATGGAAATGGGCTTGGAATTTGTTGAAGTTGCGTTAATTGTGTTTCTAATTATGTTTGCGCTCCTAGCCGTTGAACTAAAGAAATTAGTATATGCAGTTGCTTCTCTTGGCCTCATGAGCACAGTTTTGAGTATAATTTTTTACATACTCTACGCTCCTTACGTAGCAGTTATTAATCTTTTAGTATATGCTGGCGCCGTCATTGTGCTTTTCTTAGCAGTATTAAGCTTAATGAAGCCCGGTGAGGAAGAAGGGAAAGGAAAGATGTACGATACTACCGTAGAGATTCTAGGAGGCGTTCTTTTTATAATTATAGCCGTCATTTTAGTGCAGATACTAATTACAAGTTATATTGGCATTCAGTTTGCCTATGGAAAGACTTTAAACTTACCTAGCTTAATACCTCCACAGATGCAAAGCATGTTGCAAAACGTTGCTGAGTCTACTTGGCGAGTAAGAGTGATAGATGTTCTAATTCAAGCAATGGCTTTATTTGTAGCCGGTTTAGGTGTAGCTGTACTATTTAGAAGAGAAAGGAGAGAGGAAGAATGATAGGGTTGAATTGGTATCTGGCTGCATCTGCAATACTTTACTCGATAGGATTATATTGTTTAGCTACCAAAAGAAACCTTATTAAAATGATAATAGGCGTTGAGATATTGCTCAATGCCGCCCATCTAAACTTCATTGCCCTTAGTACAACGACTGCAGGATTAGATCCTTTGGCCCGTACTTATGTTATAGTTTCCATTGGTGTTGGGGCAGGAGTAATCGCTCTAGCGCTATCACTTACACTTCTCGTGTATCGACACTATGGAACTCTTGATGTTAGAAAGATGAGAAGATTAAAATGGTAGGAGGGCTGTTGAGCTATGTTGCCTCTAGCACCGTGGCTATGTTGGGGTATTCCTGTAATAGGAGCCATTTTAACACCTTTATTAGCAAAAATTAACCATAAGGTAAGAGACTATGGAGCAGTTCTGTTCAGCATAGTCGGCTTTATATTTGGTCTTTCAATGATACCCGATATTTTTGCCGGAAAAGTAGTAAACTGGTTTACTGGCAAAGTGCTTGGCAGTATTCCCTACGAGTCAAAAGTGGTGTGGATTTCTGAATTAGGTATTGAAATGGGAGTTCTCGTTGACCCACTCAGTGTATTTATGGCAAACATTGCGGGCGGTCTTGGCGCCTTGATTATGGTGTACGCGCTAGGATACATGCATGGAGACCCAGACTTAACCAGATACTGGTTCTTCAAGAACTTCTTCATTGGAGGAATGGTTCTTCTAGTTATATCCAATAACTTCCTACAAATGTTTATAGGATGGGAAATCGTTGGACTATGTTCTTATGCCTTGATAGGTTTCTGGCATAAGAAGAAAGAACCTAGCCCAGTCCCAGACTATAAGACTGAGGGCGAATATAACGCCATGTGTGGAATGAAAGCTTTCATTACAACACGAGTAGGAGACGTAGCCCTCCTAATAGCGATATTAACAATATACGCTTCAACTCTGAGAACTGGGAACCCAACATTTAACTTTTTAGAGCTTAGAGAACAGGTGGAATGGGTAAGGCTACTTGCAGCAAATGGATTACTAATACCTACGATAATTTTACTTTTTGGTGGACCAGTAGGTAAGAGCGCTCAATTCCCACTACATGTATGGTTGCCTGAAGCTATGGCAGGTCCAACAACAGTTTCCGCACTCATACATGCTGCAACAATGGTAAAGGCTGGTGTTTACTTAGTTGCCCGAGCACTACCAATATTTGTTGAAGTGTTCGAAGCAACTAACCTTACAAACGCTTTATGCACATTTTCATTGGTAGTTGCATGCATAGGTGCTTTTACAGCTTTTCTAGCTGCAACGATGGGAATGGTAGCAAGGGAAGTTAAAAAAGTATTAGCTTACTCAACAATTTCACAGATAGGGTACATGATGCTTGCGCTTGGAATAGGAGGGTTAACAGGTTATGTTGCTGGAGAAATAGCTGAAGGATACTACGCTGGAACATTCCACTTAATGTCACATGCAGTTTTCAAAGCTCTCTTGTTCCTTTCAGCTGGCGCCATTTTACATGCTACCGAAACAAAAGACATGTTCGAAATGGGCGGATTAAAACAATATATGCCAATAACCTACAAGTGTATGTTTATAGGTGCATTGTCACTTGCTGGTATACCCCCCTTCAGTGGCTTCTGGTCAAAAGAATCAATATTTGATGCTGCATGGGTCTTAGCAGAAGAAGCTTACCAACATGGCTATGCAATTATCGGTGCAACTGGCTACATTCTATTATTTATAGCAGTGATAACTGCTGCAATGACACTATTCTACAGTATTAGACTAATAGCCATAATATTCATATGGCCTGAAAGTGAGTACATTAAGGAAAGAAAGCGCAGAGGAGAACACATACATGAAGCTCCTCCGGTGATGTGGGTTCCATTGGCTGTTTTAGCTACTGTATCGGTCATAGGCGGCTTACTTGCCCCAGCATTCCAAGTATTTATACTAAAAGGTTGGGAAAGAGCAGATGTTCATGCTTCATTTGAAATCCTTGTAAAAACTGTAACATCTCCGACGATTTTCATGACATTGGGTGCACTTGCTCTGGGAGGAATTCCTGCATACTACTTCTACTGGAGCCGCAAAATAGATCCAGGAGAATTCTTAGAAAAACATGGATTCTTCTGGGCTGTACATAGCTTCTTCTACAATAGATGGCATATTAATGATTTCTATATGAAAGTGATTGTTGGAGGTTTCATAAAACTTAGCAACGCAGTTTACAAGTTCTTTGATCAAGCTATAATTGATAGATTTAACTACGCGTTAGCATGGGTTGTACGTAGCTTCAGTCAAGCGTTTAGAAAAACACATACTGGCGATTTAAACTATAATATGATTGCTGCAATGCTGGGCATAATTGCAATACTACTACTATTACTCTTCGGATAAGGAGGGAAAAGAATGAGTGGCCCGCTTTTAATCATGATTGTGTTGCTTGTTGTTGGTGCACCAATAGTTTATGCTGTAGGTAAGCGGTCAACAAAAGCTGCTGGATGGCTAGCGTTTATTTTCTCGCTGATATCCCTAGCAATATTTTCACTATCTGTGGTACCTGTAGTCCTTAAAGAAAACTTATACGTCGAGACATATACATGGGCTGAAATGTTTGGCGCACCATTCCTAACCTTTGGGTTACGAGCAGATAACCTAAGTACTCCCATCGTAGGGATGATATTACTATTATGCACACTTGCAACACTTTATTCCATAGAGTACATGTCACGTGAACATAACCAGGAACTTTACTTTGCACTTTTGCTTCTATACATAGCAGGTATGGTTGGTGTTGTTCTAGCAACAAACTTGGTTCAATTCTACATATTCTGGGAAATAATGTTAATTCCATCATGGTTACTGGTTGCCCACTGGGGTACGTCCGAAAAAGCCCAGTTAATAGCTTTTAAATATTTCATGTTCACCCATTTAGGTGCTATATGTATAATTTTAGGCATCGCAGCCACATGGAGTCTTACAGCAACATTCGATTTATATGCAACAGAAATGGTCAGCGGTATAGCGGCAGCTCCAGCTTCAACTCTTAAACTGATAGTGGCTCTCTTTATGCTAGGTTTCGCAGTGAAAATGGCGTTATTTCCGTTACATAGCTGGTTGCCAGATACTTATTCAGAAGCCCCAACCCCCATAAGTGTTATTCTTTCAGGTGTTATGAGTGAATGTGGAGTCTACGCAATTGCTAGAATCCTTCTAACATTCTTCGGGACGACATTTGTTATATACACCACTGCCTTCATGACAATAGCAGTTATAACAATGATCTATGGTGGCGTACTAGCCCTAGCTCAAAAAGACTTTAAGAGAATGCTAGCATATTCAAGTATATCTCAAATGGGCTACATGTTCTTAGGGTTAGCATCGGCTACAGCAACCGGAATAAGTGGTTCAATGTTTCATATCGTAAATCATGCAATAAGTAAAGGTCTTCTCTTCATGGTCGCAGGAGTTCTGATGCATCAAATCGATCAAATAAAGGGCAGAGATATGGATAAGCTTGGAGGACTAGCTGGGAAAATGCCAATAACCGCGACAATAACATTGATAGCTGGGTTATCCATGGTTGGCGTACCGCCTCTCAGCGGGTTCGTTAGTGAAGTCTTAATATTTGCAGGTGCCTTTATAGCTGCATCTAGAGCTGGGTCTTGGAGTATACCAATGTTGATACTTGCAGTGATAGCTGTGATATCCACCGTCATAACAGCTGGCTATATCCTCTGGATGATAAGAAAAGTGTTCTTCGGCCCACCGAGAGAAGAGTTTGAAAACGTCAAGGAACCTCCTCTTACTATGTTGGCGCCCATGGCTCTTCTGGCTTTCCTTGCAATACTGTTAGGTTTCTACCCTGATCTTGTATTAAGAATGTTAGTTCCAGCTGCTGAAGAAATAGAAAAATTGATCGGTGGTTAAAATGATGCAGGAAATATTATACCCCTTATTAATACCATTTTTAGGTGCTATTGCAATCCCACTACTCAGTATAATCTTGAGGAAAATGGGCATTGAAAGGGCCAGAGATTACATTGCAGCAGTGATAGCATTGGGAAATATAGTATCGGTAGTGAATCTCTACCAGACTGTTTCCACACAAGGTACAATCACGTTTTATCTATTTGAGCCTCCTACAGGAGCTTGTCTTAGGGTTGATATGTTAAGTTGGTTTATGTCTTTTGTCTTCAGCAATTTAGGTTTTCTAGTAACGATATACAGTATTGCATATATGGAGAAGGATACTGGACTCGACAAATATTATGCGCTTCTATTGGCTCTAATCGGTGGAATGAATTTAGTAGTATATGCTGGAGATCTGTTTACACTCTTTGTTGCTTGGGAGTTAATGAGCTTATCAAGTTACACGCTTGTTTCGTTCCGAAAAGAAACATGGGAACCTGTGGAAGCAGGCTTCAAATACCTTGTAATGTCAGCTTTTGGCTCCGCTACCATACTTTATGCAATATCACTCATATATGGGCTTACTGGAACACTTAATTTCGAAGCTTTACATCAAGCTTTACTAAGTGCAGAAACAAATCCATCCCTATACATTATAATAGGTATGCTAGTGATAGGCTTTGGGGTTAAAGCATCGATAGTACCATTGCACACTTGGCTACCAGATGCGCATCCAGCTGCACCCAGCTCAATTAGCGCTATGTTATCGGGAGTAGTCATTAAGAATGGTGTATATGGTATCTTACGTATCTTACTTCTCGCCTTTCCAGTTACAGTGTTGGATTATGGAACAATAATTGCTGCTTTCGCGGTTTTAACCATGACCGTGGGCAACGTAATGGCACTGCTTCAAGAAGACATCAAAAGATTGTTAGCATATTCCAGCATAGTGAACATAGGGTATATTTTTGCAGGTTTATCTGTGGGGATGATGAATGGCGTAGGTGAAGCAGCAGCTACAATAGGTGTGGCTGGAGGGCTTCTCCACATACTTAACCATTCCATAATGAAGGGGATGTTATTCCTTTGTGCAGGGGCTTTCATTCACGAGTTAGGTACCAGAAACTTGGATGAGCTTAAAGGTATAGGACGTAAGATGCCTGTTACTGCGTTCTGCTTCTTTATAGGATGTTTAGCTATTGCAGGAGTTCCAGGGCTAAATGGATTTGTTTCAAAGTTTATGATAATATGGGGAGCTGTTGAGGGCAAACAGCTGGTGCTTGCAGCTTTAACTCTTATTAACAGCGCTTTCTCGGTGGTCTATTATTTGCGATTGATACACATCATAATATTTGCTGAACCAAGGAAGGAAATGGAACATGTAAGTGAAGCTCCGCTGTCCATATTGATACCCTTAGTTATCCTGACTATTCAGATAATCTTCATAGGTATTTGGTGGAAACCGGCGGTAGAAATTGTTGAGAAGGCGGCAGAAGCTGTACTCAAAATGTAACATTTTTAATTCCTATTATTTTCTTTAGTACGGTGAAGAAAAGTGAGTAGTGTAGCGAAATATGCTTATATAAATGCGAAAGTCGGAGGAATGATGGGTAGATTACTTACCAAGGAAGCTATAGATTCTTTGATTGGTGCTGAGAGTTTCCAAACCATGGTAAGACTATTGGAGCAAAGCCCTTACGGTCCAAGACTAGCTGAGCTACCTTTTGAAGAAATAAATTCAAGAAGTCTAGATAGGGTTTTCTCCGAAGACTTTATAGAAGCTTTTAATGCTGTTTACAGGTCTTCTCCTAACAAAGTACGGACATTCCTAGATAATGTACGGATGAAATTTGAGGCTAGGACACTTAAGACTCTTATAAGGGTTAAGGTTGCAAATTTACCGTTAGAAGAAGCTATGCGATATGTAATACCTGTTGGTACTCTTACGATGGATTTATGTGAGGAATTGTTAAGGAAGAAGAATTTAAGAGAAATGGTTGATGCTATTCCAATTAAAATCTTTAAGGAAGCTATAAAAGAAAAATGGAGATATTACGAAGAAACTGAAAACATCTTCCCTCTTGAGGTAGCTATTGATAAAACAGCTTTCGAAGAAATATGGAGATATATTGAGGATAACATGAAGGGTGTGGATAAACAAGCAGCAGAACGTGTAGTAGGAACCGAAATAGATACAATAAACATTAAGATAATATTGAGAGGAAAGTCTTTAGATCTTAATCCCTCCACTATTCAAGACTTTTTACTGAAAGCGAAATATAAATTAAAGAAAGAGGCCGTGGAAAGAAGTTTATACACGAGAAACATTACAGAAGCTGCCGAGGCACTGGCAGTTTATCCCTATGAAACCGTTATGCATAGAGCCTTAAGAATGTATGAAGAAGAGAAGTCTTTAACAGCTTTCGAAGTAGAACTTGATAAACTTGTTTACGATGTAAGCAGGAAAGTAGGGCTTGGATATCCATTCCAGATAGGTACTATACTGTGTTATCTCAACTTAAAATGGTTTGAGATAAAGAACTTAAAAACAATAGTTGTAGGGAAAGAAGAGAAAATTATACCACTACACATAAGGAAATACTTAATATATGGAGAATAAGAATTATCTATCAGAAACCCCTTAGAAGGACGTATCAGTGATGAGTGAGGAAAGGGCTGCTTGGGGTAAACTTTTTAAATATTCTGGTATCGTGCTTGACATCGTGATCTTCGCTGCTATTGGATACATAATTGGACAACAATACGGTAACGAGGTTCTTGGTACATTAGTGGGTACCCTTGCTGGTACTTTTGTAATGTGGCTTCATCTATTCTGGGTGACTGGAGTAATTAAAGGTAAGAGAGAGGCAAAATAAAATTTAAACTTTTATTTTTGCCACTTGTTTTCCTAGGCTTTATTGAAAATTTAAGGATTTTATATTTGCATCAGTATCATGAATGATATTAGGAGCCCATATATGGCTAATGCTTCTGCTAAGATGACAACAATTAAACTTTTTGTAAAGGCCTTAGGCCTCTCTGTTACAGCTCCAGACATAGCAGCACCTGAGTATGCTATTCCAAAACCCGCGCCCAAAGAACTTAACCCAACAGCGCATGAAGCTCCTAATACAGCTAAAGTAACAACAGTCATTTCTGATTGTTTAACCTTCCAATAAATGAGATTTAGTTTTGTAATTTTTATTTCGCGTCTAATTTTCGGTGTTTTAGGTTTGCGATAAATAATTTAGGCTCTTCTATATAGGTTTTCTGATATCGCACAAGAATATATAAGATAAAAATATCTGAAAGAAAAGCGTATTTTTCTTTCGTTTTTGATCTGTTACAAAATTGTTTTTAAACTATAGCAAGAAACTTAATAGGTACTAGAATTTAAATATAATGAGGTTTTTAATACCTTTTCTTTTCTGCCTTTTCTAACTGTTTTATCATTGTATACATGGAGAGTACTCCTAGGAAATAGCCGAGTAAACCAAATGGCAGGATGGCTTGCCAGCCGAAAATTGCATATCCGATGTAAGCTAAGATAAACGTCATTATCGGGAGGTCAGTACTGAGTCCAAGTACTTTAAACGCTTTTAATGACCCATTTTTGTTTTTTGAAGAGCTTCTCTGCATCTCTCTCCCCCGAATGCAATAATAGTCTCATTAACTTCTTTATTGCATTAGTAACATGAATGCTATTAGCAAACCATAGATAGCGATAGCTTCTGCTAGGACGACTGTTATCATGGACTTGCTGAAAACTGTTGGCTTTTCAGCTATTGCGCTAGCCATGGCACTTCCTGTCGAAGCTATTCCTATACCAGATGCCATGCCAGTTACTCCTGTAATTGCACCTGCGCACACTGCTTTGAAAGCGAAGTCCCATGTAGGTTCTCCACCAGTGCTTAAGATTATGAACGATACTAGCATACCGTATATTGCAATGGCTTCTCCTAAGACTACTGGAATCAGGAGCTTTGCGAATGTTTCGGGTTTTTCTGTTATTGCACCGCTAAGTGCGCTACCTACGCTTGAGATTGCAAGACCTGCTCCTATTGCCGCTAATCCAATTGAAAGAGTTATACCCAAATATTCTATGAACACTTCCAGCATGAAATCAACCTCCTTCGCGCGAGTAATATTAAAAATTTTGTTAATAAATTTTACTTTTACGATTATGTATTAAAATAAAGCGCACTAACGGCGTAGATCTGTCACCATCATTAAACTAATTACTGAATTTATGCAAGATAGGTTACTAAATGCGGCAAATATGCATATATATATTTTATCGATCTATTTCGTTATCCAGATGCCGCAAAAATAAAAAATGAATGATTAAGATACATCCATCTGAACAATGTTAATAAGGTGTTTTAAGCGAATTTTGGAGGAAGGGTAAAATGCGTAAAAACACACTTGATGTTATTGATGAAAAAATAATAGAGCTTTTGAGGGAAAATTCGAGGCTGTCTTTTCGTGAAATAGCAGAGAGACTTGGGAAAACAGAGTCGACAATTAGGAGAAGGGTTAAGAAGCTTATTGACTAGAATTATTAAAAAATTTACTATAATAACTAGTTCTTCGAGAAGTGGACAAGATGTTCATGCCTTTGTTAGAGTTCTCACATCAATGAATAAGTTGGATAGAGTGGCTGAGGAAGTGGTTAAGTTTGATGAAGTTAAGCAGGTATGTTTTCTTGCTGGACAGTGTGGTGTAGCGCTAATAGTGAGGGTACCAAGTGTGGAAGCGTTAAATGAATTTATAAGAGAGAAACTGGCAGATATAGAAGGAGTTACGGGTATAGAGACGTGTATTATATTACAGGAGTTAAAACGTGTATTAGAGATATGAGTTTTTATTTTTCTATTGAATAAAAATTAAAAAAGAATTTTATTTTGTTATTGTGTAATACCTTTCAATTTTGAATGGTTGAAATTCGACGCCTTCGCCTTCGTAGAATTTTAGGAACCATTCGACCCAATGCAACCTAAGCGTGTGTATGAATGATAGAAGTCCTTCCATTATCATTACGAATATTGTTCCCACCAGAAATGATACGGTAAACATGGGAGTTATCGTAAAAGCAAGGCCGTGTTCTGGGTTAACACCGCCTAAGGTTATGAATGTTTTGCTGAATCCTTCGTGAGCCATGTTAAGTGCCAGTATTCGGGCATAGGATATTGTGTTGGAAATTGATTCTATTAAGCTTTCTAGAACGCTCATGCCTCCTTCGATTGGACCTTCGGTTACTACTCTGCCGATGAACATTAGGATTAACGGTAGGATGAGCAGTAGGAATACTGGACTTGCTACGAACTTTGCTGGTTGTGATATTGGAGCATCTTTGAACCATTCCGTGAAGACTATATTTTTAGTGAAGACTATCCGTATAAGACCTATGTAAAACCATAGCCACATTCCAGGTCCAAAGATACCTTCTAAATATTCTCCATGTCTTATTTTGTTGACAACGTCGAGGAATATTCCTAAGCTTAGATGTATTGCACCTATTATAATTGAAAGTATGAAAAGCATCCATGGTTCGTGGAATGGGCTAAACCATATGGGTCCGTGGGGTGGTCCTGGAATATATTCTAGGCCAAGTTCTTCACATAGTTCTTTGTTTGTTAGTCTTACTACTCCCTCATCGAAATCGAAGAGTATGAAGATGTATACTAGGATATTTCTCAGGAAGCTTAGCGGTGGTCCAATGCCGTGCGCGTACCATTCTTCGTGGTAGATTGAAAAACCAAAAAACTCTCCGTAAAGGATTCCAAAGAATATTGAGAATACACTACAGAATAGGAGCAGTGTTGATCCTTTAATAATGTAGTTACCTATTTCTCCTAGGTCGACGTTTTTCCGTTTACCTATGAGCCCAAGGATTGCCACAACGAGGAGGAGTAATCCGTGACCTATATCCCCGAACATAAGACCGAAGAATATCGGAAATGTTATTGACATTAGAATTGTTGGGTCTATTTCACCATATGATGGGGTACCGAAGCTTTTCGTCAACGTTTCGTAGGACTCTAGAGTTTTTGGGTTTTTGAGGAGTGTCGGTGGCTTCTCTTTTTCTTCATGTTCATCGCTTTCGATGACTTCGACGATTGATGATCTATCTGAGACCTTCAGTATGGTTTCTGTAACTTCACCTACCTTTTCGACGGGTACCCATCCCTCTAGGATATACGTTTTTTCTGTTTTTCCCATAAATGTCTTTGTTTCTTCTACTTCCTTTTCTATTTCCAATACTTCTTCAAAGGCAAGAAGTTTTGTTGCGTTTTTCTCTGCTATTCCATCTAGCTGTTTTCTTAGGGAATTTATTTGTTTTTTAACCTCTGGTTCATCTTCTCTTTCTTTTAATGCTTCTATTTCTTTATTAATCCTTGTGCTCTCTGACTCTATTTGTTTTACTTCTTTTTCTATATCGTCAATGAAACTGTCTGAGGGTGTTCTTGGCACGGTTGTTTTCTCTGCAGCAGGTTTCCTTTTTATTTGTAAATCGTCAATTAACCGCTCAACTCTTGAAAGTAAACTTAAAATTTTGTAGTATCGTTCACCTGGTTCGACGGGTGTTATCTTTCCTTCAAATTCCTCTAGTTTGTCTCCTATATTAATTAGATGTACAACGCCGAGTTCTCCTATCGTCCTAATAGTGTCATCAACGTATTTTTCATATATAATCGCACGAATCTTCTTCATTGGGACAGATTTAAACATAGCTCTGTCCACCGCCCTTTTCCCTTTATCTACATGCTTTAATGTCTTTTGGCAAGCCTTACGGCGGAGCATCTAACTATTATTTTGTTGTTATATTTTAATTTTATGCTGAATAACTATTAAAGAACTTGAGATGAAAGTCCGTTCGCATCTGTTTTTGCTTAAAAGAACATAAAGTTATAAACTTTTAGATAGCGGCGGAAAGTTTTATTAAAAGCATGTTAAAAGAAAGTGTTAAAAATATCAACGTGTCAGATAGTATAGAACAAATTATAAGACTTCACCTTTAGACTATTGAATTTATATTAATTAATGGCAACTTCATGGTGTTTGTAGAACATGAAACGTGCATCTATGTTAGAGAGGGTTAGAGGTTTTTTTAGGAAGACTAGGGAGAATTTTAGAACTTATATTGAGATTAGTGGTTTGGGAGAAATAGCTAGAAGATACTTTGTTATGAATGCTTTTGACGGCGCGTTAACTATGCTGGGGGTTATAATGGGTGCTTTGATGGCTCATCGCATCATCACTCCCGACTCTTTGAAAGTTATGATCGGTGCTGGTATAGGTGGAAGCCTTGCTATGGGTGTTTCAGGTTTCTTTGGCGCCTATATGACGGAGAGAGCTGAGAGAACTAGGGAACTAAGACATTTGGAAGTAGCTATGCTAAAAAGCCTTGAGAACAGTATATATGCGAAGGCTTATCGTTTTGCAATAGTGGTTGCTGCTCTCATAGATAGCTCGGCGCCCATGCTTTCAGCTTTTATTTCATTGATACCACTCATTCTTGCCTATATTGGTGTGATTCCAACAACATATGCGGCTATCGCATCTATAGTTTTGATTTTTTCCATGCTTTTCTTATTGGGTGTGTTTTTAGGCAAAGTTTCTAAGGAGAATATGATTTTTTCAGGTATTAAGATGCTTTTTGCGGGTTTAATAACTGCAATCATTAGTCTAATTTTACAATTCATCTAATTCCAATTTGTTAGAATACTTTTCTAGCGAAGGTGATGTATCCCGTGTGGGCTATCATGGATGTTTCTGGTCTTGTTCTTCCTTCTCTAACCAGTATTCTTCTCACAAAACATTCTACTGTGGTAATATCGTAAAATCCAGTTTTTAAAAGGGCAGAAACGGTTTTTTGAACTTGCTCTATTGTTGGTGAGTAGGATACAAAGCTTCCTCCATCTTTTAAGGCTTCGTAGGCATGTGAAACTACTAGCCAAGGTGTTGCCATATCTAAAATAACGGCGTCCACGTTTCTCTCATCAATTCCTTCATTTACGTCTTTTAGCTTAAATGTTACATATTTTTCTAGGCCTGCTTCTTTTATATTTTTCATGGCCAATCTTTGGAAATCTTCTCTCACTTCATAGGTGTAGACGTGTCCATTTGGGCGAACGTAGTAGGCAAGAACTATTGTTAATGCTCCACTACCAGTTCCAGCTTCAACAACTTTCCAGCCTGGACCTATACCTGAATAGAGGAGAATTAAGCCCATATCTTTTGGATAGATTATCTGCGTTGTTCTTCTCATTTTTAAGATATAATCCTTAGGAATGGGTTTAAAAATTCGAAATTTCACACCGGTGCTGCTTTTTATACTGCTTCCGTAAGGTTTGCCGATAATATCATTTAGGTTTACTGCTCCTTTATGTGTATGAAGTTCTTTGTCTTTTTCGGCTTTAACTAACCATCTTCTTTTTTCGTCAAATACTATGAGAACTATATCACCTTCATTCACAACGTTTGTTGAAGACATTGTAATCACCGCTTTAAATTAAAAAGCTTTTAAACTTGTCAATAATGTTTCTTTTAACATATTTTCCAACAATAGGAATTTTTTCTCCACATTTTGGGCACTCGTTTTTCTCGGTTAAATTAAATTTGACTACGTCGAAAATGTATCTTTTAATTAAGAGTTCTCCGCAATTCGGGCAATATGTATTCTCCCATGGATGTCCAGGTACATTACCTAGATAAACGTAGTTTAACCCTTCTTCTAAGCCAATTTTTCTAACTTTTTCTAGAAATTCAACTTTTGGTGGAGGAGCATGATATTTGTACGCTGGATAGTATCTTGTTACATGCCAAGGCGTATTTTCACCAAGATCCTTAACTATTCGACAAGCAATGCTTCGAAGACATTCTAAATCATCATTAACACCAGTTACAATTAAAGTGGTAATTTCTACATGTGCGCCTAAGCGCTTTGCTTCAATGCAATTACGCCAAACATATTCAACATTTGCACCACAAAAACGTAAAACTTCATCCTTACAGCCCTTAATATCTACGTTAAGAGCATCTAAACCAGCATCAATAAGCATCTTCAAAGCATCAACAGTCATATAGCCATTCGTAACAAAAGTATTATAAAAACCGCGTTCCCTAGCAAGTCTAAAAACATCTAAGCCCCACTCAAAAAGTAACGTTGGCTCGTTAAATGATATGCTCGTGCCTTGACATCTATATTTGCCAACCATCTCAACAAATTTTTCAGGAGAAATATAGTTAGCTTTCTCAGGGTTAGGTGGAACTTTACTTATTGAAAAATTTTGACACCAAAGACAAGTGAAGTTACAACTCCATGTACCCACAGTTAAGGCAAGTGATCCAGGCCAAAAATGAAATAAAGGCTTCTTTTCTATGGGGTTAGCGCTTATTGAGGATATGTCTCCATAAACAAGTGTATATAGTTTTCCATTTATGTTTTTCCGTGTTTTGCAAAATCCTGTTTTCCCTTCATTTATCATACATCTTCTTTCACAGATTCCGCATCTAACTTTATTATTTCTCAGCCTTTCGTAAAGTAAAGTTTCTCTGATCCAAGGTTTATCCATTAATTCACACCACTTTAACTTACCCATTTAACATTGCGATGAACTGTTTCATAAACTATTTGTAGACTCCAAAACACCCGCTCAGATCACTACTAATCCAACATTTTAGAACAATGTTGATACAGTACGCAACTTTACAGCTATTTAACCTGATGAGTGGTTCTCAGCCTTATTGTTCAGCGAAGTTTAGCGGTATTAGTTACTTGTTGATTGAAGCTAAAATTGTTTAACAACTGTTTGAAGAGAATATGCTGGAAGTACTTTGACGTCGTTTTTCAAATCTTTGATTTAGAGATACGATGACTCCTCTTTTTAAACCCATACTTTTAAATAAGTTTTGAAAATTTCCTTAAATAACTTTCATTTACTTTTTCTTTAACTTCTACAGGTAGAATTTCATCATTTTTTAAATAATGTTAATTTCTTTTTTACCCCTTCTAAAATAATAGTTGGCGTTTAGGGTATTTACCACGTAGGTTTCTAACACGGCCCCAAGGTTTTTTCAAAAACTTCTTTGGAATGGGAAAATTAGTGAGGGTGTTGTTGGATAGAACTTCTTAAGCTTCCTCGATGCTGAAAGAAAAGCTGGTCTAAAGTTCGATAGAGATCTTACCAAAAGCGAAATCTCTAAGAACTTTAAATAATTTGATATAGTTATTTTACTGGCTCCCCAGTCTCTTGATAAAGAATTGATATTAATGATGGATCCTGGTGTAGAGAGAATTAATTTCACAATTCTCTCCAGTAAAATCATCGCGAGTTTAAAAATGAATGATATATCTCTAAGGATAACTCTTTCTATTACGGAATTTTTAATGTATTCAGATATTTTAAGATCATTTTCCCAGTTAATTATTTCAGGGAAGCCAGATTTTCTTAAATAGTCAAAAAATAAGCTTCCATTCTTCTGGAAAAATTTCATTTCTCAGCTTAATACCTTTCATTTCTAAAAATTCAAGAAAAGTTAGGGGTTTAAGTTCGAAGAAAAAGAATCTCCCGGCTAGTTTTTCTCTGGTTTCTTTTGAAATTAAGAGAAAAGATGAGCCGGAAAGAAAAAATTTTAGCCTTGGATATAAGTCGTAGAACCTTCTTAGAATAGAAGGCCAATTTTTTGATGAAATTCATCAAAAAATATGAATGCTTTACCTATCTCCTCAAAAGGTTTTTGAGAACCTTTTTCATAGAACTCCAAAACTTCTTTTGGATTCGCCAAAGATTCATCAAACGAGAAATAAAGAATTTTATTTGGTTCTTCCCTTTCCAGTAATTATGAGAATTTGTCTCTCTTTTAAACTATCAAGTAGCCTTGGAAAGGCAAAGCTAGTTCCTTCCTTATTTTTCCAGTAAACCACCATTCATTGAATCTTTCCATATCTTCTTCAAGCATATTGGTATAATAATATACCAATACGTAAATTAATGACTTTGATATTTATGAACTCAGTTTCGAAATAAAATGAAATAAATAACTATGAATTAAGGGAACAAATAATTAGCAACTTCTATCAGTATATCACTCTGATACGATTATCAGACAAACTAAAAATATAGTTGTTTAGCCTAGAAGAACATTTTTACTTATTGCTCGCTATATCTTTTCCTAATAATGGAGGTAACACACCATATTAAACCCATAGTTATACTTAAAATATTTAGGAAAATAGACAGTTGAACTAGGTCTTTTTCAAACCCGTATAGCGTGATATATAGATCTACATCTACGCTTTTATTTGACATATTTTGTATTAGAACATAGTAAGCTAGACCTCTCCGCTGAACATGGAAGGTGAATATTCCTCGTTCAACATATTTACGAAAAATCGTACGGTTCCCACCATTAACATAATAATATACTTGAAAAACAATTTCCTCGCTACATCTCAACTCTATTCTAACAGTTCTAGGAGGCCATTTATAAATATCAGTACAACTAGAATTAGGATGTAAAAAGAGGGATAAATGTGTTTCTTCAGGTGTAAAACCTCTAATGACTGTTATTACGCTTAATGACATACTAAATATTAGGAGGATTGCAATAAACCTAGCTAAACGCATGGTCTTCTCACCTTAATCCAATTGCACCCATTTCTGGAAATATATAACCGATAAAACTATTAGAAGAACAGGTAACAAAAGCCTGTAGAGAACCACGTATGAAAATTCCGTGCCTACCCAAGGCGAAGCTAAAGAGAAGCTCAAAAAATTCTTCACAGCATTAAACAATTTTTCATCCCACGTAGAATACAGTAAATCGCATGCTTCCTCATTTACAGAGTCCAATAGTTTTATTAAACCTAAAAACATGAGTGGTGGAATTACAGCTGAAGGCCCTGTCGTCTTTAACGTAACTGATGCAAACAACGCTATTGAACATGTAAACAAAATTAGTAAGAATAGAATAAATAGCCAAATATACATGTCAAGGTTCAGAGGATTAATACCCAGTAACATCATGTCTAACGCGAACGGTATACCAAATGCAAAATAAAGAATTAAAAAGTTAACAGAAAACTTGGATAAAATAACATGATGTCTCTTTGTTGGACATGTCAAGAGCGTCAACATCTCCCTATTTTCAAATGCTCTAGCAACATTTGAGGCAAAGAGAATACCAGCTAAAAACACTACCAACAGTTCAATAGCATCTATCACATTCCCTGGATAAAAAAGATAATTCTCTCGTGAACTCCTAACCTGAAAACCGTTGAAATCTAAGATACGTTCAATTATAATCCCTCTTGAAGAATAGGAAACCATGGGATGAAGTATGTAAGTCGTGGCAACAAATATTATGAATCCAAGCGTAAATATGTTGATTTCCTCAAACTCCCATGTCATTAGCGTTTTAAAATGTTTAATAGCTTTCTTCATCTTTAACATGTTTCTTATACACCTCCATAAGCACCCCATAAGAAGGTTGAAACTTTCTTAAAGACAAATTTAACTCAGTAACTATCCTGGGAACCTCTCTACAAAACCTATTAGCGTCTCTAACCCTACAAATAATCTTGCCACCCTCTACGAAAATCGCCTCGACAAATTCCAAATCATTTAATCTTTTAACAAGCAAATCTTCATCGTTTTCAACCTCTAATTTGTATTCACAAGGCGTATATTTTTTGGCAAGTTCAGCTATGGGTCCTTGATCGACTATTACACCCTCATTTATTATTGAAATCCAGCTGCAAATTTCTTCAAGTTCCGGGAGAATATGACTAGAAATAAAAAAATTTACATTTTTATCTCTCCAAAGCTCCCTTATCTTTTCCAGAAGTTTCATTCTTCCAATCGGGTCTAAATTGGCTGTAGGCTCATCTAAAATGACAAGCTCCGGTTCCCCTATTAAAGCTTTAGCTAAACCAAGCCTTTGTAACATACCAGCTGAAAAACTTCCAATTTTCCTATTTCTAGCCCAGTATAAATCTACATCTCTTAATAATTCTTTAACCTTAAACATAGATTGATCAACCTCGTATATTTTCGCAACAAACTCTAGGTATCGTTCAGCCGTAAAGCTTTTAGGGTAACTTGGATCTTCCAGTAAAACTCCAACTCTAGATCTGATTTCATAGGAATTCTTCCAACAATCCTGATTAAAAACATACGCTTCCCCAAAATCAGCCTTTAATAGTCCCAAGAGGATATGGATTACTGTTGTCTTACCAGCTCCATTAGGTCCAACAAAACCAGAAACACCTTTAGGAACCCTTAAATCCAAGCCATCCAAAGCAACCACATCGCCGAAGAACTTAACCAGCCCCTTAGTCTCAATAATCCACAAAGGAATCCACTCCCTCAATCACATATAATAAAGCACGCACGAATAATATTAATTATTGTTTTCTCCACCCATCTATACACACGCAGGTTCCACAACAATGTTGTTAGTAGTAATGCAACCGACATATATATATTGCTGAATTCTAACTTAAAAATGGAGGTACATGAGGATGGGAGGAAGAAGTAGAGAACTATTTTTATCGATGATGCTAACAGTGTGTTTGTTTGCAATAGTGCTACTAGCATTAATACCTATACTTCAACCTGTTGCCGCCTTTGATATTGAGAAAACAGTTGTAAAGGGAGGCTGGTGGGACGGCTATAAACTTACAGGTAAGGTAAGGGTGCTATGGGATGATGCAACTGCAATGTATTGGTCAGAAACATTACGGTAAGGCAGAGGTGTACGGTATTGGTTCTTGGCTCGGATTGAAAGTTAATTGGGTTCATGTGTGGGGAAGAGTTTTTCTGAACGGAGAACTAATCGCTGCAGGTGATGTAAGAGAATATGCTGGACCCTTTGATTCGTCAGTAGAGGCTGATTTATGGCTCAGTTTCTATCTAGCTGATAAGGCCCAGACAAGGGTAAAAAGTGAGTTCTTTGACGGATACTATTACTACTATTACACTATAAACTACAATGAGCTTACGCTTGAATTCTAGAGAGGGTGCTATGAGATGAGTAGGAAAAATATGGAAGTATTTTTTTGCTTCTCTCTTGCTTTTTTTCTTCTTTTTCCTACTTTTTTGCCTTTAACTATGATTAGTTGTGTTTCTGGTTTGGAATATGTGTCGTTTGAAGCTCCTTTGTGGTTGGAAGAAGGAAAATATGCAAAATATATCTCTAAAGCTTCTCGTATCGAGCTTGTGAATTGGACATCTTTATATATTGAGGATGGTGAAGCGACAGCTATATTTGAATGGGAATGTTTAAGTGTAGAGGGGGATGTGGCGAAGCTTAACATAACTTTTACTTGGAGTGGAAATGGTAGATTTGCGATGGGTGGGCCCTATGAGCGTGTTATAGGTACTGGATTTAAAGTTTTTAAGTGGTCTAAGCTTGTGTATGTTGATTTACAAAAGAATGCTTTTATATTTCCTAATGGTACGCTTATAGGGCCTCTTTTACTTTGGCTTCCTCCACGTCTCGAAAAGGGAACAACCTTAGAGATGTATGCAAATTCCAATTTATGGTTTGGATATTATTGTATTACTCATGTGGTTGGTGAGGTGATATCTCATGGTCGTGTTGTAGGTAAAATTGCGCAAGGATCTCAGAAAGCCTTTTCAGTAGAATGGGAAGTAAAATTTAAAATGATAGTGGCGAATAGAACTCAAAATGGTACAGGTTGTCCTTTTTATCGTTATGATTTGGATACTGGAATTGCATTAGTTTGCGGCATGGAGTTTGATCCGGTTCTACTGTTACTTGGAATCTGCGATGTTGGTGTTGAAGGTCTTTTGCCTAGAATTTATGATACTAATGTAGATTTGGGTCCTAGGGTTCTTTCTATTCCTTCTTGGTTTGATCTTCTACCTGTGGTGTTAGTTATTGGTTTCTTGGCTACATTTGCTATGGTTTACTATCAGAGAAGAAAGAAAAAACGTTTAATTCGAGCTAGAAAAAGAAAAAGAAGAAGCATTGTATATATGGGGAGAAGGAGAAAATAATCGAGACCTCGGTTAACCTTATGAATAAATTACTGGGGAACTGGTTTCATAAACATTTGTAAAAGATAGTAAGTATTATGTTAGTTAAGATTAGAAAGAGTTACTAATTAGAAACTGCAGTTAGTTATTTTTGAACTATAGTGAAGAAGTTTCTTTTAATTCTGATCTTTTCAATGTCTTCGCTACTGATTTTTTTAATGGAAAAATTAGATTTCTTTAATAGCTTTAAAAGTTCTCTTTTGGAAAAAAGATGATAGAATCTTTGAACTTTTTTGCTGCCGATTTTCCATGAAACATAGATGTCTCCGAATTCACCGTTGCTACGTCTAAAAAGTCTTTTAAAGAAATCTTTTAGGAAATATCCTGTAAAGCTGGGTTGCCATCTTCTCCAAACAGTAATTAAAGCTTCACAATCTTTAGTTAAAACTCTTTTTAGCTCTAATAAACATTGCAATCTTTGATTTGAAGATGGTATATGATGTAAGGAAGCTATGAAAATTGCTTTTTTGAAAATATTTGTTCTAAAGGGTAGAAGGACAACATCGCCAAGAATTAAAGCGATGTTTCCAGATAAATTAGATTTAATAGCTCTTTTTTTCGCGATTTTCAAAAGTTTAGGAGATATGTCGATTCCAATAACTCTAAAGCCTAAGTTAGCACAAAACACGGTATGTCTACCGTTACCGCATCCGGCATCTAGTATAAGTGCATTCTTCGATAAACTATTAAAAAATTTTTCACGCTTGATGAAATCTATGAGAACTTTCCAAGGTTTTGCCCGCAACCTATCGTAGCTTTCTGCTATTTCATTAAAAGCTATCTTTACTGATCTTCTAACTTCTAACACACCGATTTCACCATCCTAATAATGGAAATTGTTTGTAAAATCATTTTCGTTTAAGAGAGACGAACATTAAATCGAACATTAAGGTGCTAACTTGACTTGAAAGCAAGTGATTACCTAATTTAGAAGTTGAAGGGAAAATATTAAATATATAACATTATCCCTTTAAAGTAGTAGTCCATTCCAATATTGCTGTGTTGAAAGGGCCCGTAGCTCAGCTAGGGGTTGTTAAATAGAAACCGGCAAAGTAGAGCGCCGGACATGGGCGTTTTGGCGCCTGTGGGCGAAGCTTTTATCTTTACAAGAAAGGGAGAAACCCGGTGGTCGCGGGTTCGAATCCCGCCGGGCCCGCCACTCTTTGTATTCTTTAAATTTTATCTTATTCTACAAGATTGTGTATTCTTTGGAGATAGAAATAGGCCATGATTAAGGTTATTGTATGATATTTTCGATTTGACTTAAATTTTGTAGAGTAAACTGTTGCGAAGAAGCTAAGAAAAACTTGCATATGCTAAAGCCCCTTGATTAATTTAGTAATAGTTCGAAAGATATAAAAACATGTAGGAAATTAGATTTTTAGAAAATGAACAGTAAAATAGTACAAGTAAGATTTACTAAGGTGAGAAGTTTTTGAGGCGGAGAGTTTTACCTCCTTATGTTCCTCCCTCACTCATTATAAGACAAATGGCAGCTGTTCTCGCCTTTAAAACTGCCACCGGCTGGAGATTTGAAGAAAGATGGATTAAATCTTTAAATAGGCTGCTTAAAGTTGCTTCTGGTGCTAGGTTTGCGGGTTGCTTTGGTTACGAACCTCATCCAGTGTTGGAAGTGACGGGGAGATGCAATATGAAATGTATCCATTGTATGGTTCGTGGTGGAGAAGCCCGCCGAGATCCTCCGTTAAAAACCGTATATAGGATGATAGATTCGATATCGACTGTTCCGGAGTTCAGAATGCTTGTCTTAACTGGTGGGGATCCTCTTCTAAGGCCTGATATATATGAAATAATTAGATACGCTAGGGATACAGGTTTTGAGGTAACAATTGCAACTAATGGGACTTTAATAACTAGGGAAGCTGCTGTGAAACTTTCATCCCTGGAAGTTACTGGCGTTGTAATTAGCTTAGACTTTGTTGAGCCAGAGTTGCACGATAAGTTCAGGGGAGTACCTGGTACTTGGAAAAGGACGATTGAGGGGGCCAAAAATGCTGTAGAGGAAGGACTTTATCTTCAAGTAAATATAACTATGTCGAAATTAAATCTTCAAGAACTTTCACAGCTTCTACGATTTGCAGATGAATTGGGATCATGTGTAATACTTCTTTATCAGTTTCAACCATTTGGAAGGGGGGCATTGAGAGAAAACCTATCATTAACATCTGCAGAGTTCTTTAAGGTTATTAAAACGGTTGCTTCGCTTCAAAAGAATTTAAAGACACTTGTTATACCTGTTGGATTGCCGGAGTACTTTGCATATCTATCTATGAAAACTCATGTATTAGGTAAAATGTTTAAGGGTTGTATAGCTGGAAGAGGAATGTTTTATGTTAAGTGGTACGGAGACGTCTGGCCATGTGTTTTTCTTCAAAAAAAGATAGGCAATGTCTTAAAGGAACCAGCTATTGAGATATGGGAAGAGAATGAACTATTAAATAAACTTAGGGATAGGAATAATCTAGAAGAACCATGTAAATCATGTAGATATAGAGAGGTATGCGGAGGATGTAGGTCTAGAGCCTATTTATTAACGGGAAATCCTTTAGGAGCAGATCCAGAATGCCCCATAAAAATAAAATTATTAGAAAACCTAGCTTCTAGCTGAAATAGCAATTAATATGTCGTTTTCTTATTGGTGGGCTGATGCTTATAGCTCTTGCAAAGTTGTTAGTAGACATCTTAAGGGAAATTCTGATGTATTCAACTCCTCACTTTTATTACTTTATTAATGGCCTCATTTCCGTTCTTTAGTTTTGTCTCAAAAATGTCGAAGAATTTTAGTTACTTTATTTTGACAAATGGTGGAGGTTCTGATAGGAATATTATCGGTAAATATTGGTATTTTGGGTCGTCTGTGTTGTCGCTGAATTCTAGTTCCTCGTTTGGTTGACTTCTGTATTTTATGAATCCTCCTTTTGGTTCGTTTCCTTCTGTCCAGATGAATAGTGGTAGTCCTCTTAGTTCATAATATCCGAGTGAAATGGTAAATGCACCGTAGATATGTTTGTTGTTTTGTTTGAAATATAGTACGTTGGTTGTTCGCTCTCTAATA
>JAUQZC010000084.1 GCA_030587435.1 Candidatus Baldrarchaeota archaeon
ACTTTCAAATTAAGCTTCTTCACCACGTAAGCAGCAAGCGAATCATCAAAATCCAAGCCCTCTTCTTTCATAATTTCCGTAGCCTTTATTTTATCGTAAATCAACAAAGGATAAATAGTCAATCCCCTATAGTGAAGAAGAGAAGCAAGAAAAACCGCAATATCTCTCCAAGACTTCCCATAATTCTCCATAACAATAACCACGTTATCCAAATGAAAGTCAGTAGTATAAGCCCTTACCTCACCTTTCTGAACCATTTTAAGAAACTTCCTTGAAGCCTCACCATGCTCCTGAGCTAATTCTACTTCTAAAAATATATTTGAATCTATAAACATTAACTTTTCACCTTTCTAGCCCTAATCTTCCTAGCCTCATGTTGAAGCTCAACACCACTCTTCTTAACATGGCTAAGCATACCGTAAATCACATCAACAGGATCATCCAAAAAACCAACAACCTCCAAAACCTCGGAAACCCTAGCAACCCACTCACTAAAAGCCTTCTCAGCAGCCACACTCAAAGCACCCTTACCATACCCAAACAACCTCATAGCCAACATCCTAAACCTCTTCTCAACATCATCTGAAACATTAACCTTAATACTACCCACACAAATCACCTAAGATATTAAGAACATATGAACTTAAGAACATTATGCAAAGTGTTCAAAATATCCCATACAAGAACACCTAGAAAGAAACTTCATCCAAATACAAAACGCAAAACACACACAAACAAAAAACTAACACAAAATAAAACTAAGAGTAAACAAACAGCTTCAAATCTTAAAGCAACTAACCTATTCTACCATAAGCCTGCACTTCACTTCAAAACAATTTAAATTTACGTTTGCCTGCCAAAGCCACAAAAGAATCACCATAAGATATACCTTCCTAATATACTAGAAAGAAATCGATAAAAATTCTAACAAACGTAACCAGAAGAGCAAATCACTCGAAAAAATCCATATATAAGGAAGATGAAAAATAAATTTTGGTGAACATTATTGAGCCAAAAGAAATTTTAGTTTCAAAAGGCACCTTAATAGCTTTATCCGAAGGAAGAATAAAGTTCAAACCAGACATTAAAATCAAATTCGGCAGATACATCATTAAAAACCCAAGCTACTGGTGAAACCTATTGGTAGTAAGAGTAAAGATTAAAATCAAAGCAATAGCTAGAGGTTCTAACCAAAATCTTTAAATATAGAGTAGTTTTAGTAGTTGATCATGACTAGTTAGAGTAGTTGATCATGAACAAAACTGTTTCTGTTGCAAGATTTCTAGCGCTTGTGACTGGTCTCACCCTCACGGAGACAGCTTATAAAGTTTTATCTGGAGATTTGCTGACCTTGACTTCGCTGGCTATCAGCCTTCTGGGCGGGTTCATTCTAAGCTTCTTCTTGACCTGGCTGGTTTCTCGAATGAAACTCCAAAGGCTTCACATCTTTGCTTTAATCTGGTTCAATCTCTTTATCGTTAGATATTTCAGTAACATGGTGGAGGGTTACTTCTTCACAAGCGTTTTTGCATCGTTTAACGATTTTCTCAGCCAAGTTTTCATCACACTAATTGTCACCTTGGCAGAGGGAGCCCTTACAGGCTTCCTGTTAATCACAAAGGCTACTGAGAGTCTAGTCGCATCTATCAAGGAGCACCTCTCAACAAGAAGCAAAGGCTCATGGATTGTCCGGATCGTTGCTGGATCAGTAATATATTTCCCGATCTACTTCTTCTTCGGTGCTTTGATCAGTCCTTTCATCATCGAATATTACAGTGGTTCTTCACTGGGTTTGAAAATTCCCCCGTTCACAGTGATTATTCCTCTCGAGTTTTTTAGGGGCTTCCTATACGTCATAACTCTCCTCCCGATAATAGCAGCAGTTAAAGACGGTAAGAGGACACCTTTCATAGCCCTCGCTTCCATGTTATTCATACCGGGAGCCCTCATCCCTTTAATCGCAGAAACATCTCTACCCCCAGAAATAATCCCCTTTCACTTACTCGAGATCCTAGGCGACTCATTAGTTTACGGCTTTGCTCTATCCAGAATCCTTGGTAAAGCTGAAGGGAACACTAGACCTTTTCATGATATCACGTGACAAATAGCTAAGTTGATAGCTTATTCAGTATTCCGAGCTACCAAAAGGAAATTAGACGTACATTAGCTAAAGCGTATTCGGTAAGAAACTGTATCGTTCATGGACCAGATATCCCAAAGTAAAGTCCGACAAAAAGGAGAGATTTATGTAGATACTCTTCCAGACCTTGTTTCTAAAGTAGAAGACCACCTCAGAGAGTCTATAAAACTCCGAGTAAAAGTCACTAACCATCTTTATTGGAAACGCAACACTCTCATTAATTATGGCAAGTAGCTTCTTGTTACATTGTTAACAAGCCACAAGACTAATACTTCTGCATCAAAATTAGAATCTTCACCATGAATGCTACTTTTATAATTACAACACTACGTAAGATATTATTTTAGCAGAGAGGCTAGCTACTCTGCACACTATTATGTTACAGTGCTTAACTATGTTTTTAAGTATTAATGTGTATTTGTTGTTAAAGGTTTACGGTAGGTTGTAGTTTTATGAAGATTATTAGGTTACGTGTTCCTGAAAATGTTTCTGAAGTTTGAGGTTAGATTAATGGTTGCTATTGAACTTTACCGTGAAGGGAAAGTTACTTTAAAGCAAGCCGCTGAACTCGCCGCGCTCTATGTTGAAGATTTTATTAAAAAGTTGAGTAGACGAAAGGTTAGTGTTGTTAACTGGCCTGTGGAAGAGTTAAAAGAGGAGTTAAAGGAAGTTGACCACCTCTGAAATAGTGTCTAACACTTCTCCCCTCATAGCTTTTAAATACGCCGATGCAATGGACATTTAAAAAGCTTATTTAAAATAGTGGTCGTCCCCCAGCTGTGTGGAGAGAGTTAACTGCTAAAGAAAGAATGTTCTTCAAGTCTTTAAATTTTATAGTTGTTCAAGATCCCGATAAAAGACTTGTAAATGCTTTACAATTAGTGGTTGATAATTCTTCTTTTACTTCCTTAGGAAGTAAAAAAGTATACTGGAGCTTATGGATAGAATATCTAATTAAGGTAAAAGATTCAAACATTTAAGCAATACAATTTAACTGTAAAATAAAGTAGATAAGTGTCATTCATTCAATGAGGATATTGAAATGAGAAGAAAAATAAGGATATATTTAGATACTTCTGTTATTTCGGCATTATTTGATGAGAGAAATCCAGAGAGAAAATCACTTACTGAAGCATTTTTTGAGGAAATAGAAAAATTTAACACCTATATCTCCGAACTCACAATTTTGGAAATAGAAAAAACTCCTGATCCAAAACTTCGAAACAACATGAAAGAAGTAATTTCAGAATTTCCAATACTGTATCTAACCGAAGACGTAGAATGGTTAGCAAATGAATACATTCGTTACGGTGCAGTTCCAAGAAGTTATCAAGAAGATGCTTATCACATCGCCATTGCTGTTATAAATGGTATGGATTACCTTTTAAGTTGGAACTTCAAACATATAGTAAGAAAAAAGACAAAGGATATAGTGAGGATGGTAAACACTATAAATTCCCTCAAACAAATAGAAATTATGACGCCCGCAGAACTATTATAGGAAGTATAAATATGCAAAAAATTTCAGAAAAAGACATTAAAAAAATAGAAAACGAGGTTAAGAAAGAATTCCCCAATGATCCCGCCCTACAACAAATTCACATTGCGAGGAAGATCATCTCAAAAGAAGCAGAAATCACAGGACTGAGTTTTCTCGAATACATAAAATCTCAAAGAAAACACATTAAACTGCGAAAAATCATAAAATGACCAACAAAACCGACAAAACAAACAAAGCCAAGAACAAAGATCAAACCGAAAAGAGAAAAAAAGCAGTGGTAGCGGAGAACTACTTTTGCACCGAAATTAGTATCTCCCCATGATTACTACTTTTATCACATCATTACGTAAGACACTACTTTTTGGTGGGGGGAGACGGTCTAATGCAACCAAACCATCCAAGGTATGGTGAAGTTATTAAACGGGTCCTAGTAATCTTTGTTAACAATTACCCAAAAGTTCTTAAACAATTTGAAATATCGAAATGGAGCGACTTAAAATACAGTTCCGTTAAACCAGCAATACACTGTCTCTATGAACTTGGACTACTCGTAAGAAAAGGGAGAGGACATACTTTCTATATAGCAAAATCAAAACCATAAGAATACTTGAAGGAAAAGTTATGTCTTAAAGTCCGTAAAACCTATTCTCAACGACCTAAGAAACATAGGCGATGTGTAGAGGAGATCACATAGAGACAGAAGAACCAGAAGGTGGGAAAGGATAGTGACCTAAATATTAGAGTATATCAAAGGAATGGAGAGCACTTAGAGTTCGATTGGTGCTAATCAAGGGATGCAAGGAATTTATAGACTGAAAGGGAAAGTAAAGAATGTGTTAAACAACCTCGTGAAAGAAGAGTATGAAAAACTGAAGAAAATTTCCAAATACACATTCCTTATTTAGATATATCCATGATATTTAACCGTCTCGTGAAATTTTTAAGATATCCGACTCAAAATTTATAAAGTAAAAAGTTGTATATATTATTACATCATAAAAGATAAAAGAATCAAAACGGAGTTGTAATGGAAATTAGAAGAAGGATGGGATGAATTTATTCATAAGAGGGGTACAAATATGTTTCTATTTTTAGGGAGATCCGTGATGTTGACCGTGAAAGGATGGGTATTACGGTTTCTTGCTCTGGATGACTTTAAACCTATTGAAGGCGCGACTAGGCTCCAGAAACTAATGTTCTTAGCATCTCAAAAAATAAAACAGTTAGAAGGTTTTCCAAAGTTTGAGCCAGGACCATACGGCCCATTTAGTAGTGAAATTGAAGAAGCCTTAAAGGAATTAAAGAAAGAAGGGCTTGTAGAGGAAACCACGAGATTAGGAGGGTTGAAAGAGCACGCTAGAGTGTTTTCTCTTACCGAAAATGGTAAAAAAGTCGCTAAAACGATCTTAGAAAAAGTCTTAAAGCAGAATTCCAAGGTCTTAAAGGAATTAGAAGACCTTAAAAAGGATTGGAACAATGTGCCTCTCCTGCTTTTTCTAATGCATGTCTACAACCTATACCCTGAATACGCTAAAAGAAGCATTATTAAAAGCAGAATTCCAAGGCCTTAGTGTTTATTGTTTTTATACATACTACTTTTTCTTTTCATATCCTCCAGAAAGTCTTGAACATCGTTCCGATCTTCCGTATATTCTCTTACTTTTCTCGTTATAGATATAAATCACCAATAATCGTAAAACAGAGAAAAATCATTATCGCACTTAAGATAAGGGCTAATTCCGACGATATATTCAAAGTTATCATATATAGAATATAAAGGAAGATCGTTAATAAACATTGCACCAAATTGTTTAGTGGATCCGGAATTTCCTCTAGAGTCTCTTCCATATACGATATTAAAACCCAATATCGCAGGTTATTGGCTAATTCATCCAAATGGCGTTCTTGTTCAATCGGACTTGAAGTACTACGTATTTTGTCCGCGAAATCAATAATTAATGGAGAAATTATTTTTACTATCTCATTTCTTAACTTTCTTCTCTCTTCCTTGTACTTCTCAATAATATTTCTATAATGAATTGATAAATAGAGCACAGCAACTACTGCAGCAAAAACCGCATGCACAACAGCAGTAATGCCAGAGACGCTGCTAATCCCCATCTAACATTACCTCTAATATATTTTGTATTTCAAAAGCATATTAAACTTTATTATCAACAAAGTTTTTGACATAAAAATGTCAAAGAGAAAACTTGGCAACACTACTTTTCATGCTTGCAACGAACGGTATGCGTTCTGACAACTACCTTTGGAAAATGAATGTAACATTTTGTATAAAAATTCCAAATCAGTAAAAGAAGTACTCAAAAACCTCAAGAATCTTTTTAATATTCAAATCAAACTTCCTAACAGACATCCCACTCAAACCCTCCTCAACAAATTACCACACATCACCGTTATTTTATTTTCGAATAGAGAAGATACACCAACTTCTACGTATTCCAATATAAAACAACTCGGACAAACCACAAATAGTACACCACCACAGTCAACACAATGCTTAACTAGTACTCCGAAAATTGCCTCACCTTTTAGCTTCTCATGAATCATAATTCAAATCACTTGTCAAAATACTTGGAGAATGAGAGGTACTATGACATAGTTGAACTTCTTGAGACAATTGCAAGAGACCATTTTAAGTCTTAAATTGAGGAAAAAAGAAACATTCAAACCCGTAGATGAAGCTAAGACACTAAAAGAAGTCATTGATATTTCGCAGGCAATTTATGACATACAGGTTAGAACACCTAAAGAGGAAAACGGCTTACCTTAAAAGTGTTGAGGTAAAACGGACATGAATAATTTGAAATGATCAGTGATTAACCTTAGGCACTTCGATTTTTGGCTTGACATAGGGACATTTTATTATAAAAAGCCACTCCTTTTCCATTTTGAAAACAGGCATGGCATACAACTTTTTTAATGTACCTAATAGTTTTTTCTGTTCGCTGAAATAAACATTTTCTGCATTTACCATTTCTCCTGCTAGGTTGAGAACCTTATCATTGTCTATTATTAGTGAGATCGTATCGTGAATTATTTTTTCTGCATTTTCTACTTTTTTAATGTCTTGGGACCTATAAACAGTCTTAGCTTCAACCTTTACGGCATACATGGGGTGACCTACATCAGCGGGGGCACTGACAACTTCTTTTTCCACTACCTCTCCCATCATATCACGAAATAGTAGTTTAATTTCTGCTTTCGTTAATTTTTTAACATTTTTTATCAATGCCAAAAATCTTAGAAGTTGACAAACTCCTAAAACTAGGTCTAATACGAAGAAACAATCTACTTGATTTCCCCTAATAAATACATGTTTAAGACCTCTCTTTTCTAAATAGTTAGCAACTTCGTGTTCTACTGCCTCTCTAAGGAGCTTTGTAGCATTATGAAAATTTCTTGTTGTTTCAAAATATCTTTTAAAAAGCTTGGTGAGCTCTGGGTAGTGATTTTCTACTAAATCTTCGTAAAAATGTTCATATTTAATAAATTTATTATAAAATTTGATACTCTTAGCCACATTTTCAGTAAACGCCTTATCAAAGACCCCAGCTGTCATAGCCGGGGCAGGAAACGTAGGTCTGAATTTTGGATAACAACCCTCTGTTTCATATTTAAAATCTAGAAAATTCTTTTCTAAGGCCTCAATTAACAATTTTACTACGCTGTTTCTCAACATATCGAAATGTATGCGTGCTGCTTCCATGCTAAACTGTCTATCTTGAAGCTTACGAGATACAAAAAACGATCCAATAGTTGAAAATATGAATGTAACTAATATATCCCAGCAAGATCTAAGGGTAGATATTAGAGCTGTTGTAATTTCACTTATAGAAAGAAAGAGTAGTGGCATCGCGCAGCCTCCTTATGTAAAATATTTTGCTATAGACTGTAACATTAATTTTGTCTCTGTCATTTTTATAGAATGTCTTACGTAATGAATCTCTTTAGATATTGATATTTTTCCATGCCAAACGATATGAACGAATCCTAGTGTGTCTGTAATTTAATTTTGACATTTAAATATGAAAATTACCATCTTGCAAGACACAAATATCTACCACTCAAAACCTCATTTTAGTCTACTTCCACAATTCTTTTAAGTCAGCAAGTCGATACCATTTATTACAATGTTGGTGGAAAGGGTTAAAATTGCTAATTTTAGAAGTATCGATGAAAGGCCATTAGAGCTGGAGTTAAAACCCTTAACTATTCTTGTTGGCCCAAATGCTTCAGGAAAATCAAGCATAATGTTTGCAATCGATTGGCTAGCTAAAAGACGCGAAAAATATATTAGTGATACATTTGGATCATATGAGATAGAGACTTATAACGTTTATAACCTAAAAGACTTTGTTTTCGGCCGCGATCTCGGTAAAAAACGTCTACATCTAGAGATTACGTTTAAACTCCCTGGTGAACTCTCTGAAATATTAAGGCCTTACATTGAAATGTCCCCTCTTAAGGGTATGGGACTTTTGCCCGATAAACTTGAATCTATCACTTATGGATTTAGTTATCAATATGCCATGAAGGCAAAGGATTTTGGTCACACCCCAGAGTATGGGAACTACGAAATTTATCTTAAGCTTGGAAACATAGAATTCAAAACAATCCAAGAATACGATATAAATAAGAAAAATTATGTACGAAAAATACTGTTACCAGAATCTCTAAGGGAAGAAGTAACAGCTTCAAGAAAACTACGACTTTTCCATGAAGAACCGCTATTTGGCGAATTTAGAAAAGTATACGACTTAAGTAGGAGCATGCAGGGTTTCTTTAAACGCTTTCGTGAAGATGTTTTAGAAAATCACTTCTTCTTTCTATCTAGTTTAAGGGGGTGGGTGGAGGAGTTTTCGACTGTAGAATCTTACTTCGATGTCGGATCGCGTGGTGAAAGATTAATTAAAGTATTGTCAACGGTGTTAGGATCTTCCAACGCCGAAATTAGAGAGGGTCTGGGCAAGCCTCTTCTCTTCTGGCTTGAAAAATTTGGACTACTAAAGACATCTGCAGGAATAAGTCCTTACGAGCACGGTAAGGTTAGGGCCAGTTACTTAGATCCTTCGGGTATTAGGTTAGATTACGCACTGGCGAGTCATGGTTGTAGACAAATCGCCTCTGTTGTAACTGAACTGATTGTGACTCCTAAACATAGCGTTATAATGATCGAAGAACCAGAAATAAGCCTACATCCCAAACATCAAACACTACTTCCTCTACTGTTTGCAGACGTTATTAAAAGAGACAATAAGCAGGTCATAATTTCAACCCACAGCAGCCTACTAATTTTATCGCTTATGGATGCTGTTATGGGTCACCCCGATTATCCCAACATCCCTAAGCTTGATGTTAAAGATATAGCTGTTTATCATGTGAAACGGGATCCCAAACATGAGTATACTATAGCTGAACCTGTCGAGTTGACACCTGAGGGTTTGCCTAAAGAGGGTATAGAATCATTCATCGATGTCGAGGAAAAACTACTTAGCAGAATCTCTAAAAGACTTGAGTTAAAGGAGGAAACTTAAGCGTATGAGCTTTAAGGCAGAGGAAATTCTCCAAAGAGAAATTGTAACGATAGTTCCCGATACACATGCAATTCCCGAAATCTTAACATGTAGACAGATTATAGAGACAATACGAAATATATGTCATCTTCTCATAATCCCAGACCTTCGATCTGAACAGAGATTTTTTAAGCAATTTTTATTTCTAATGACCAGAATGGAAATCGTATTAAAAGGGAAATTTAAGCTTTATGAGAAACCCGAGAAGTTACCACCCAAGATTGAAAAGGAATTAAGAGAAAAAGGGGCCAATGAGCGGGATCTCACAGTTGCAGGTGTCGCTTGGAAGAGGCGGAGGAAAGACGGAAGGAAAGTAGTAATCGTTAGCAACGACCCTGCTTTTCACAGTTCAGCTCAACTAAAAAGTAGAAATGTTTTTCCAATATATGTTAGCACGTTTATCAGAATAATGCTGGAAAACACCTCGTAAAACTTTACAGAGGAATGGAGAAACTTGTTTTGAGAGAGGGGAGGAATATTTATCATGGAAAAGTAAAGTGACGGCCAACATGGTTGTTCCGTATTTCAAGCAGTTTAAACACAACTCGGATGTTATTGATAGGAAAGTATCCAGATGCGAAAAATGTACAGAGAAAATAAAAAGCTCAAAATGACCGAAAATTTATTAAAACGTAGTACATATCAGCCACTGATTTAATGTTAGTAAACATTTAAAATAATAAAGGAACGAATTAAAACATTAAAGATTACATAATTGTTATTTTTTAAGTTCTTTTAACAGTTTTTCTCTTGCTTCTTCGTACTGAGGATATATGTTTTTAACTATTTCCCAGAATTTTTTAGTATGCCTTTTTACCTTTAGATGAGCTAACTCGTGAGCAACAAGATATTTTAAAACATGGTCAGAGTATTTTTCCGCATCAACATTAATGTAAATTTTATTCCCCTTTACTAAAGCCGGGGTATCCATCCTCACAACTTCAACCTTCAACTTCCCAAATATTTCTACACCGTTCTTATCCAAAAACTCCTCCAATATCTTCTCTACCCTCTGACGTAAATCATTTTTCTCATTCATTTCATTCACTATCCATATTCTTCTTCCAAGTTTATGAATATTCTTCGTTCAATTTCATCTATTTTCTCTACAAAGCCAAAATTCTTGATGATGCTTTCCCTAATTATTCTTCTTATCTCCTTTCTTAAACTCCTCTTCAAGAAACTTTCACTATTAAGCAACTCTCTCCCCCTAAGTTTCTCTGCAATTTCCCTTGAAACACTTTGAACCTTGTCTAAATCCTTAAAGTAGTCTCTTAAAACATCGTAAACTGAGAAAATCTCCCTCAAACTTTTCCTCTCATCCTCCCTTCTCTTAAGTTTCTGTTGAATCAGCTTTACTCTCTCCAGCACTTCCTTCGTCACCCTTTTCTCTTTCCTCATATATTTTCTCAATTTCCTCTCTGAGACTCGCGTAGAAATCTGATTTAAAACCTGAAATACTTTTCTCAATATCCCCTAAAACCCGTATAACACTAATAGGTCGTCTCTCAGCTTCAAGCTTCGCCAACTCTTTAACGATTTCAACCCCACCAATTTTCTCTATTCTATCTATACCAATAGTCTTCTGTATCAACTCGTAAGTTTTCCTCGCCATCTTTTCAATCTCATCTAACCTCATACCGATTTTCCTTCTCCTCCTCAAAACAAGAGAAATACAAATCACCCACTTGTAAAGCTCAAGATGCTTATACGTAACATCACTAGGAGAAAGCAACTCGTAAAGAGTTCTAAGCTTCTTAGCCTTCTTCTCAAACTCCTTCTCCAAATTCTTCAAAACCAAAACTTCAACAGCCTTATCCACATCCTCAAGCTCCCTTATCTCAACCCCCTCAAGCATCTCCTTAAGCTCGTTCACGCACTTCTCAAAATCCTCCTCAGAACTCTTCAAATCCCTTATTATCAACTTCGCCTCCTTAACAAAACCAGTCTCAAACTGTCTTAAAGCCCTCTCCAAATTCTTAGCAACACCCACGTAATCAACAACCAAACTCCTTAACATCCCCAAAAGGCCTATTAGTCCTAGCTATAGCCTGAAGCAACCTATGCTCCTTCAAAGGCTTATACAAAAAAAGAACCCAAAGATTCTTTGCATCAAAACCAGTAAGCAACATATCACTAACAATAACAATCCTCGGAAACTTCTCATCCCTAAACTTACCGATAATCTCGCTGTTAATCTCCTCAAAATCTGACTTCTTAAACCTCCTCTCCAACTCCCTCTTATACTCATCTACAATCCTCGACTTTTCCTTTGCCTGATAAGTCATAACAATCTCAGAATACTTCGGATCAAGATACTTATCCAGCTCCCTCTTAAACAAAACACAACACTCCCTGTCAACGGTTGCCACCATAGCTTTAAGAGGAGTCTTCTCGATCTTCTCCAAAAAATACCTAACAATATCCTTGCAAACCTTTTCAATTTTCTCAGGACTCTTCAACAAAGCCAACTTCGGTCTAACTTTTCTCCTCCAAAGTCTCCTCTCCTCTGGCGAAAGTTCTTCAACAACCTCCTCTTCATATTCCGAAAGTTCCTCAATAACCTCTTCCCTTAAATGCAATTCAGGTAACCTTGCCGCATACTTAATAGGCAACGTAAAACCATCATTTACGGAGTCAAGTATCCCATATCTATCCAAATATAACTCGCCTCTAGGAGAAAACTTTTCAAAAGTGTTTCTCTCAGGTTTAGTCAACGGGGTCCCCGTAAACCCGAAAATAAAAGCATTCTTAAATATCCCCCTCATAACATTCGCCAAAACACCGTACTGGCTCCTATGGCTCTCATCCGTAAAAATAATTATATTTTCTCTCTCTAAATTAATTTTACCTGCATCATGAAGCTTCTTCAGCTTCTCAGGCTTAAACTTCTGAATCAAACAAATAAATATTCCCCTCTTACCCTCCCTTTCTTTACCGCCCCACGTCAAAACCTCAACCAATTTCCTAGTACTCGTAATCACCTCCACACCTATACCAAGAGGTGCAAACTCCTCTTCCACAATCTGCTTCTGCAAATCCCTCCTATCAACAATAATAAAAATCGTAGGAAAACCAAGCCTAGGATCCCTTAAAAGCTTCCAAGAAGCAAAAGCCATAGTCAAGGTCTTACCCGAACCTTGCCAATGCCAAATCAAGCTTCTTATCCCTTTCCTCAACAACCCTCCTAACAATTAGATTTGCAGCCTTAAACTGCATCCACCGTGCAATAATCTTCACATAAGTATCCCTATACCTCTTCACAAAAATAAAATTCTTAACCAAATCCAGCAAATTCCCCTTCGAAAGCATACCAAAAATAGTCGAATCAAGATAAGGAAAAACCTTTAAAGGTTTAATCTCCTCCTCAGAAAAAGGATAAAAACTCTTCCAAACCCAAAGCGAACCAGAATAATCCCCAGCATAATAATTAGGAAAATACCTTGTCTCATAACCATCTGAAACAACACAAAACTGAACATACTTAAAAACACCCGGAACATCCCTCTCATACTCCAAAATATCCCTATACGCATCAAACCAAGTCGTACCCTTCTCCTCTTCCCGAAACGGGCTCTTAGTCTCAATTACAACCAAAGGAATACCATTAACAAAAAGACACAAATCAAAACGTCTCCTCCTCTCATTCTCCTCAACCTCAAATTCCTTAACAACAAGAAAATCATTATTATCAACATCATCAAAATCAAACAGAAAAATCTGTTTGCGAACCACCTCATCCCCCCTTCTAATCGTAAAAGGAATCCCATTCTTAACAAAATCCAAAAAAGCCTTTATTCCCTCAATACTACTCGGCAGCAAAAGAAGCCTTAAAAGAATCTCCCTCCTCTCATCCTCATTCAAACTAACATTATTAACCCTATCCAAAGCCTCAAAAAACCTACCCTTCAAAATCACCTCACCAAGCGACTCCCTCTCACCCCTAACCCCCCTACCCTAACAAACAACCTCCCACCCAAGCTCCCCCAACCTACGTCCAATATAATCCTGAAGACTACGCTCAACCAACAACACAACCACTCTCACAACACTAAAATATTTAACTCACCCTAACCCTAATCTTACCAGTTAACAACAAATCCATTAAACCCTTAATACGCTCCAACCTCTCCCTTCTTCTTCTCTCAATCTCTAGCTTCTTATCAACGGTTAAAAGAATTTCAGCAATTTTTTGCTGTTCTTGAAGAGGTGGAAGTGGAATCTTTATTTTTTCAAGCATAGCTTTTGACAGTTCTCTAAAAGTACTACCTCCGCTTAGATTTTCAAGTTTTTTCTTAATACTGATAAAATAGTAACAATAAAACTCTGAACTCATCTCATTACATTTTTTGGGAACTAATCCTTTACAGCCTTGATTAAATGTTCCTTCCCTTTTCAATACAGCCACGTAGCCAACTGGGGCTCGAGTTGAGATTAAAATAGAACCCTTAGGTATAATAGTTAGATTGGGTTCCTTTAAGGCTATACTAGTAATTTTTCTTTCAGAATCTTCTAAAAATATCTTTCCGTTTAATTTGCTCAAATCAGTAGGGGTAAACCAATTTATTGTCCCATTTTCCCAGTATTCCTTTTTCTTCGTAGACGGGGTAGTACCAGTCTCAATGCTAAACAAGTCAAAAACGTTAACAACTTTCCATTCTTTTGGTATTTTTCCTATTTCTATTTCTTTAAACTCTGTGTACCCTATTCCCTTAGTTAAAAGCTCCTGCATCAAACCTTTCTTCAAACGCTCAACCTTAGCAATAATCTCATCAGTCTTCTGAATAGCTTCATCAACATTAGAAAGAATTTCAGCAATTTTCTGTTGTTCAGTTATTGGAGGAAGAGGGATCCATAAATTCTTTAGATAATTTTGTGGAACGCCCTTTATCGTAGTATCTCTTGAAAATGATTCAAGTATCTTTATCACGTTTGGAGAATGAAGGAACCAAACAACAAAGAAAGGGTTAACTTTTGTTTTATCTAAGACTATTCTGGTTAAATCTTGATTTATAGCTACGTCAATTAAATTAACCGCAGATTTTCCAATTCCCACTCTCGTAGCAACTATTATATTATCCTTAGGAACTATGTTGGCTGCACTGTTTTCTAATCCCTCTTTTGTTATATAATGTTCTACACTCGAAGAATCGATGTAATATCCTGCTAAATGAACGCTTCTTATCCATGGGATATCTCCATTCCAAAATTTAGGGTTCTTTGTTGAGGGGGGTGCCCCCACTTATAAATTTCTTAGAGACTTCTCCAAGTTTGGCAACTTTCCATTCTTTTGGTATTTTTCCTATTTCTATTTCTTTAAACTTATCTTCTTTGTAAAGGTTATGCCTAGGTTAGTTTTCATTTTGTTCACCTATTAGTGGAAGTATTTGGGAGATGTATTCTTCCAGTTTCTTTTCAATCTCTTGTCGTTCTGCCTCCAGTTTCTTCAACTCTGAGAACTCCAATGCAATATTTATTGGTTCTTCTTCCTCAATAGGCATAACGTAAAGGGTTACGTTTAGATTGTAGTCGTTGTCTTTAATTTCTTTTATGTCTACCACTTTGGAAAATCCAGGTATGTCTGAGAACTTTCTATATGCCTCTACAATTTTCCCTATGTTTTCATTTGAAAGCGAATTTAATTTTCTAACTGTTGGATGCTGAACATACTCGTTGGAAGCATTTATGAAAAGTATCTTATGTTTCTTTCTGGAGGTTTATTTTTGTTGAAAATTATTATTGCTCCCGGCGCCCCAGTATTATAAAACAATTTTTCCGGTAAAAGAATAATACACTCAACCAAATCTCTCTCAACTGCTTTACTTCTAATTGCTTTTTCTCTACCCCCCCTCTAAATAGGCATCCGTTATCTATTACTATACCAACTTTCCCATTTTCTTTTGCTGAGGCTAACATGTGCTGTATCCAAGCCCAGTCGGCCGAATTATTTGGCGGATAACCAAAAGAGTATCTTTCTCTGAAATCAGCATTCTTCAATGTCTCCTCCCCGTAACCATCTTGGTTCCAAGGAGGATTCGCAATAACTATGTCAAACTGCTTCAATTTCCCCTTCTCTGTAAATCTAGGGTATAGTAGGCTGTCCCCAAACTCTATAAAAGCATCCGTAATTCCATGTGCAACCAAGTTTAATCTACAAATACCGTAAATATCCGAATTATATTCCTGCCCATATAGAAAAAGCGTTTCCTCCCTACCATACTTTTCTCTCACATATTTGTGAGAAACTATTAACATTCCACCTGAGCCACACGCAGGATCATATACGCTTTGACCCGGTTTAGGATCCAAAATCTCAACTAAAAGCTGAATTACTTCCCTCGGCGTGTAAACCTCACCCTGCTTCGCTTGCGTCGGAGCAAACTTGTATAAAATATGTTCATAAGCATCTCCAATAATATCACTTGAAACACACTTGTTGCCTAATGATGGAAACTTGTTGAATAGTTCAACGAGTTGCTTAAGCTTCTCCCTATGCTCCTGGGTTGTAAACCCTAGAAAACTAAACTTATCTATCACACCCTTCAAATCCCTATTTAAATCCGCTATTTTTATCAAAGCATTTGACAGGTTTTCAGGAAGCTTCTCAGGATCACCAGTAATCTTATCCCACAACAGATCTCTTCTTAAGTTGAAGGTGTGATATACTTCGTTTTCCGCCTCTTTTTCAGCCTTGGCTTCATCCATGTACTGCATGAACTCCTTCTTCTTCTCTTCAAACTCCTCCTTCCAAGTATCACTAATTCTCTTCAAGAAAAGTAGAACTAAGATAAACTTGTAATCTGTAGCTGTTCTAATTATATCAGCAGCCTTATCAACAAGAGAAATTATATCATTCCTGGTTATTTTCTTCGGAAACAAAGTTTTCTGAACCATTCAACCACCCTTTACAAACCTAACGCGCACTTTCTAAAATAGTTTTATAATCTTTTTCCGGAATCTCAAACATTGCCCTACGCAAATAACCTGACCAACGCTGCTTATTCCTTATAAAACCCAACTTCGGTATAAGCTCCTTGAAAAGCAAAGGTTCATCAAAAATCTTTACAGGCTTAATCCTAACCCTATATGGGAAAGTTGACTCTGTCCCATAAGCTTTGAAAATCTTCGTCGAATCCCTGTAAGGCTCGGAAACAACCTCAAACACACCGACAACCCTAGATGGAACCACTTTGTCACCTTTCTTGGTTTGCATAACGTAGAAAATCAACTTATCCCCAGGCTTAACCCTCTGAATCGCACCCTTAAACCTCTCAGCAACACCCCAAACCAACCTCTCCCTAACAACCCTCCAATTATCCTCAGTAGTAACACAAAGCCAAAAAACCATACAAAACACACCCAACCCTAAGATTTCTACCCAATATAGTTAAACATCAATCCTAAGATTAATAAGTTCTTCTCAGTCCAATAAACCATTCAAATCTTCTAACAAACATCACGCATATCAAGTACATTACCAAAGACACCTAAGGTTACCTGATACATGAAGTCCTCCAAGTTCTGATAAGTTATTTACCCAATTTCTCCTACTCATATCTAAATATCGGAAATGTAAAATGTGTCGAATGCATTCTTCCTATTGTCCATTAGATAAGTTTAAGTCGAGAAAACAATCGATAAAAATAGTTAGATGCTGTGCTGCCAAAATTTACAAGCTTTCGCTATAATATCTTCAGCTGTTTTTACTGCCCACTGAAGTTCTCCTAAACTGGGTTTATATGCTAGGTTGTAATCGGCCTGTAACCTTCTTTTTCGTAAGCTGTTTAGTTTGGATCCTATTTTTGCATATACTCCTCTCATCGTTTTTAATACCCTGCATAACTGATCATGCGCATTCTTGCCTCCAAATCTGTAACCGGATATATCGTTAGTTAATAAAAAAGCTGCATAGTATGCACGACTTATCCCTGTCCTGATCCAGGCTGTAATGTATTCACTATGTATTTTCAGAAGTTTTTCTGGAGTTTTTAAGGCATCATGTATATTTTTTGATACTTCAAAGAAATCTTTTGGGCTAAATTGGCTCAATGCCTATTCCCCTGGCTCTACTTCTACTTCGACTTTTTCACGAGCCTTTAAAGGAAGTTTTTCATTGAATGCATCTATAAGCGCATCCCATATTAACTGTAGTTCATCAAAACTTCTTGATTTTATTCTAAAGATTACAAACAGCCTTTCCATACCTGTTTCAAGGTCTTCTTGATGTGTAATTTCTATGAATGTTTCTTCTGATCTTACATTTTTTTCGGATAAAGTTGTACGAGTAACTCTTAGTGCTTCAAGAAAGTCCTCTATGGTCATTTCCCTTTCCACTAATAGCCTTTGGAGGAAATCTATGGCTTCCACAGTCACTTTTACTGGTGTGTTTGGGAAAATATTTCGAATTAAATAAGAAAGATTAAAGGAAATGTCGAAAGAACTAATCGTTGTAAAGTAATTTTCCAAGACTTTCAAAAATTCAGACGATAGGGAGTGAAGAACAGAAATTAGCGGTCTGCTAAGGCAGTTTTCTAGTTCTCTCAGAATGTGTTCAGGTCTAGTGCCAGACGTGTGGCTATCTTTGGTAAGCCATGACAAATAGTCTATGTTGTATTTAGAACCAACGGTCTCTTGAACTAAACTTGGCATATTAGTAGTCATATCTAACCACACTACTTAATCTATTTTTAATTTTTTAATTCTGCTTATGTTTTGGCTTCTTACGTGATATATCGGGTAACCTGAAATATCAAAATAGCCCTCTAATCTATATACTGCCACAATATATGGCTTCATTTCATACATGTACTTTTCATCAACTATATAGACATTCCAGTCCTCTTTTATTGTCTCAACAATATTTATTTCTTTCTTTTTATCATCTGGAATTTCAGCTATGTTTTTCGGTGGTTCTAAAGGTTCTCCCCTTTTATCACTTATCACACTTAAAATATTCTGATGCGCCACTATGTAATTAGGGCATCCACTCAGCGGATCTACTTCGCCAGTATCGAAGAATTTGACAGCTATGGTTCTAAATCTTAAAATACTATCATCTTCTAGCCTATATTCATTCCATGGTTCTTTTTTTGGCTCAAAACTAACTTCTTTTAACTTAGTTAAATTGATTGGAAGAATTTTCATAATTCATTCACCAACTTCCTTTACACTATAGTCAATCCCATATAGATTATTGTGCATGAGGTTGGTATTATAACTTGAGCTCAAGTTTTCATTAACAAATTCATATATAATTGTAGTGACTACTATGACAGCTGTGATTTATCTTATACAACGAGCTCCATGAGATTTATAATCATTCATAGGCTTCTAAACACCATTACTTTGTAGAACAGTTACATCCCAAAATTATTTTTACAGTTTTCTAATATGTTACTTTTCTTTATATATTATTTCGGCTCTTGTTTTGATACGTCCTTGAAGGTCTTCTGGCTCTGGGATCTCTTCAACTACTTTTAGCAAACCTTGACAAATTATGTGAAATAGTCGTCGTATATCGTCTTTTCTCCTAGCCCCTATAAGTATGCTTCCTTCTTCGAAGTATACATTTTGAGGTGTGATTTTTCGCAGCCATTCTACAAAAAGTGTGTTACCTATGGACTCAACCAAGAATTTTTCTTGTAAGGTTCAGTTCTTTCACCAAGTTCAAGAACGTATCGTGTTGGTTTTATAGCGTCTTTTACATCTCTACTTGGAGCATTTGCTGCAACGGTAAGAGCATCACCAATCATTTCTTTCCAATCTCTACGATAAAGTACATACGCATCAAACACGGCATCCCTTACAAGAGGATCAACACCAACTTCAACTCTTCTTACGTAGTTATCTTTATAATTTAGAATTTTTAGTAAAATATTGAAAATTAGGTTTTTGGTTCGAGCTTGGGATTGCTAGGATCAGCATTGTTATTATCATTGTGCCGAATCCTAAGGTGGTTATTGCTATTCCTGCTATTATGTTTCCGAGATTGAGTGTTTTGTCTTTCCAGTGTAGGGTTGCAGAGATTTTTACTGCTTCATCTATGTTTTTTAGGTTTCAGCGACGAAGTAAAGTTGATTGAGCATGATGGTAAATGTTATTGTAAAAGTTGTTGATATTATGTTTTTCGTTTCAAAGTATGCTGTAAATGTTTGGCTTAGCAACCATCTTTGATAGTTTTCGTAGTCGAAAACATAGAAGTTGAAACTATGACCATTGACTTCATCTATGTTTTCTTTAACTATGAAGTTTTCTCCCCGAGATAGCTGGAATAAAATATGTTACGTAGTTTAAACATTCATCTCGGGAACTTCTCTCAACCCATTGAATCGCGGCTCTCACACAGACAGTAGGCTTCACATTTCCTTCGTATTCCTCGACAACGAAATAAAATGAACTTGGAAGATCACCCCATGATGCAATAGTGAAACCGAAATTAACCGAGGAAACTCCCTTTACCTCGTAGTATGCTTCGTATGTTTTCCCGGCAATCTGCCCAAATGGCCCGTGGAATTTGTAGTCGTCTGGAAATGTCTGAAGTTTCGCGCCTCTCTAGGGTAAATCCCTGATCCTGCTCTAGGATAAATAGGGTAATTTCAGTTGTCCTTTCACAAGAGAAATCTTAATAAAATTAATGACAATGTTATAATGATTAATTGTAATAGGTGTTATCACTAATGACCGGGACATCCCTTCTCAAAATTCCAAATGAAATCTCAAAATTTTTCTTAATAAAAGAAAATCAAACACTACTAGTTAAGGGGGGTCCTGGAACAGGAAAAACGACACTCGCACTAAAAATCTTAGGGGTTCTCACAACCCCAAAATGCGGTATATACTACACAACAAAAATAACCTCCGAAAAAATATATGGTAGATATCCGTGGGTCAAAAAACTCCTCCCCCCACAAAACATAGTTGACCTAACAAAAACACCACAGACCTTAACCACCCAAGCCGGGGGGGGGGGGGCGTGAAGTCTTAGAATATTCCTTCCTACCAGACTTCCTAAGATGTTTGCGTTTAGTGGTGGAGGAGGTTAAGTCGAGAGGACAGCCTTTCCTAGTAGTCGACAATTTTAATTCTATCTGCAAATTTTTGGATATACCTATTGAAAAAGCTGCAAAAGAACTAATAGATTTCATTCAAGAGTTAAATGTAAAAGCGGTAATTGTTTCAGAACAAACCAATGAAATATTAGAGTCTATGGTTGACGGCGTAATTGAAATGATGTATACATTTCTGGAGGGGAGAATTTTCAGAAAAATGCTATTGAAAAAATTGTTGGGTGTAGAAATCAAGAACCCAATATACCATTTCACATTAATTAACAGCAATTTTACATATTTCCCTGTTGTCGATCTTGGAGACATTCTTAAATCCGTTTTGAAAAAACCAATCTACCCTAAAGGTAAACCTCTATTAGGCGAGATGATAGATAGATCAAGTATAAGCCCTGAAATTCCTATTCTTCTAATAGAACTTGAAACAAGCAGTGCAAGAGAGATAAGCTACATTCTCCAAGCATTAATAGTGGCCATACTTCTTGGAAAAGGTTATTCAGGAATAATAACGCCTATGAGAAGCGAAGATGCAGCGAAATTTCTCACCCCACACACAGACATGGCAAAATTTCTAAACAACGTCCGCTTCCTTTACCCTAGAATTAAAAGAGAAGACGAAAAACCGCAAAGTTTCATCAATACCATTCAAGAAAACATTAATGAACTCAAAAAAGAAAACAAGAGTCCAATATTCCTTATTTTGAGATACGATTTGCTAGGGAAGATTCTCGGAGATGAAACAGCAAGGAGAATAGTTAAAGAAATAACTTTATCGAATATGGTAAAGAACGATGTATGTATAGTTATAACATCTAAATCAGATAAAATTGACATCGAAGAACTTGAAAGATCTTCCTCAACTATTATTAAGGTTTTCGAGGAACATGGAAGAATATTTTGCTATGGAGAAAAACCATACACCCAAATATATGGAATATTGTTTCAAGAAAAAGAAAACCATATAGAAATTAACCTTACACCCATGGTATGAAGATTAAAGCTTGAAAGGAGTAGAAGTTAGAGACATGAGGAGAGGGAATTGAGAATTAAAATCGTTAGAGAGAAAGATAAGATAATTGGACACTTAAGACTGCTCGACGGCTCAAAAATAGATCTAAGCTACAACGAAAAATCCAAAATAGTTTTACTTGGATTCAAAGAATGCATATTGAAAACGAGCTTAGCGCGCGTTGAGTTAAAAGAAAAAGTTGAGATGGCTTTTGCAGTTTCCCTGAACTATTCTGGAATTACCTTTGGTTCTGATTTTGTGTAGATTGAAGCTCGTTTATTGATTAAAATAGTCAAACGGCTTTCTATGTTACGGGCGTGAAATAAAGTTTTGGATGCGGCTGTGAGAAGTCAATGTTAACATTGTAGATTCTTGTTGGTGGATGAACACCATAGATAAACACCGTATCTTCCTTACTGAAAAATCTGAGAAAAGTATCTGCCATTTGTCTTAGCTTAGGGCTTATCTCTGTGCTTGGAAAAGTAATTCCGATACAAAGATCTCCCTCAAGCTTTGCTTTAGAAACAATTTCCATAGCTATTTTCTCAGCATTTTCGGATCCAAAATTAGTCTCTAATCTATCAAAAGATAGATGAAGCAAGACGTTTTCATCTAATTCTTTTTTAAAGCTGTCAATTACTTTGTTAAAAGTTTCTAAAAAGCTATCCATGGAATAATCCGTAAGAATCAACCAGGAAAATGGTTCTCCACCGCTACTCCTACTAGGAATAATAACTTTACAGAATTTTTTAACTCTTTCTTCCCCCACTAAACTAGAGTAAATATTAATGAGATAGGATGGACTAATACTCTTGCATGGTACCGTAATTACGCCTCTACCTTGCATCATAAAGTTCTCCATAACTGACGATGTAATATCGATAGCAAACTCAGAAGAAATTTCCTCCAAAACTTCGACAAGTACAAAGCTCCCCCTTCTAAGTCCACCTAACAACCCATCAAGTTGCTGGGAACCTGTGCTAAACATACCTTTCTTATAAAACTCTGTCCCCTTCCCATCCTTTATTACAGGATGAGGCTCACAAAGACGCTTGCCACGTTCTAACGGCGAAAATTTATCAAAATATTTGAATTTACCTTCATGCAGCGTAAAGTAGTAAATCGGATTCCTTATTTCAACGCCTCTAAGCTTCTCTATAACTAACTCCCTAAACAATCTCCCATCAACAAACTTTTTCCTAAAAGTTACAACCCCATCACAAATATAATCTAAAGCAGTCCTCCCCGCCCTCTCAGTTATAATAAGAGTTCTAATCTCAGCGCCTCTAACAACATCGATAATCTTAACACAAACATCCTCAACAGACAAACCTACAAAAGAAGCCACCGCATCAATACTATCCACCACTACAACTGGTCCTTTGCTCCTAGGCGGGGGGGGGGCGATTTCTTTTTTCGATAACTGTGTAGAGACCCTTAAGAAACTCAGGAAGAGATGAAAACCTTATTAATTGCGGTACCTCCATTCTCTTTGGCACCATACTTTGAGATGCATCAACAATATTTTCAGGCGGTATACTCTCCTTTATCCAAGGAAACTGGCCGTAAAGCGAATTTACGTCGACTCTTGTAGAAAAATATATACCGCGCCCTTCTTTAGCTTGACTAGCAACATACTGTAAGCTAAAAATTGTTTTCCCAGATCCAGGATCACCCTTCACAAGCAAAGCGGTGTTCCCAGCGTTTTCAAAAAACCTCGTAATTTCAGGCGGAATTACCTGTTTCATATTTTACCTCCGAGTTTTCACATACATCTAATTAAATTATTCTTTTATCATCATTTATAAGCATTATGCCGCTAGAATTTAGGTAAAACCAAACAGTTAGGCGAGAAATAAGGAATTTAAACTACGTAAATTTCACTAAACAAGTTTCAAGCTAGTTGTAACCAGCTGCAATATCTATAAATATACCTAAATTCCACAGGAAAATCCGTAATATTCACATTTTATTTTTGCGAAAATTAGAAAAACATTGAAAGCTTCTAAATATTTAAATGCTTAAAGTAAGATAGTAACTAATTCTTAATAACCACTTGAATTATAATTATACTAAACTTTAAAGTTTAATATCCGATTTGAGACTGTTCAAAGAGGAAACTATAGTAATTTCGAACCTAAAACCATAGTACTTTGTAAAAACATGTAACAGATGATGCACGCCCTTCGTTGTGCAAGACATCTTATCTAATTTCTTCAAACAGGTATTTTCGTGCCGTGGATCTTCGCTCATACGTAAATGTCTTCTTAAGTCAGCCTCGCTTCTAAAAGGTTCCTTACATACAGGACATGTTTTCATGCCTATGAGACCTGGACACGAATTTGCAGCATTCTTTCGAAGATGAGTCTTAAAAGACGGCTTATCGTCGAAAATTTTCCCGCAAAGATTACATCTCAACTTTACTCTTTTTAAATACTTCATGAACTATACCCCTCCCATAGAATATTAAATAACATTCATGTACAAAACTGGGTGCTACACCATACACCAACGCTTAGAGAAAGATGTAAACATAGCTCGCGAACTACCAGAAGAAAAAGTAAAAACCGCAAGGAGTTGAGGGAAAATGTAGAAGATATGTTAAGCGACTTCATAGAAGGAAAATACGAGAAACTAAAGAAAATGTTCAAGTGCAGCTTTATTACTTAAGACATTATTTTAGCTGTCTTAAGTAGTCTGATTTAATCCTTTGATACACTTTTAAAACAGGAACACCACGAAAACGGAAAAGAAAACGATACTAGGGAGGGGGATGATACCAAAATTGCCGCTGATCTTAGCGATAAACTACATATAGAAGTAGTAAATTAAATAAGTTGTAGTTGTGCCATGGAGTGGTAGTAGGTTAATGGTTTTGAGTAATGAGGAAGGGGTGAAAAATGAGTGTTTTCGCCAACGCCGCACGTTTAGCGTTCAGAGCACTAGAGATTCCACCTAATACAGGTTTTTTTCTTCAGTTACGATTTTGGCTTAGACCGATGTTAAATAAGGCACTTGAACGCAGAGTAATAAAGGATCTTAACATAGAGGTAGTTGAGCCTGGAAAAATCTTCTTACTTCGTCTACGTAGAGACAACGTTGATATACATGCAATCTTAGTTTTACTTGAAAAACAGCTTGAAGACGAACTTAAACCCTTAGGTATCCTTGAAAAAGCTATACCAACATTCATAATGACATATGGTGATAGAAAGCAGCGTAGAGCGATTGACAAAATACTCAGTAAAATAGGGCTTTACAGAGGTTGGCTGCGACAAAGTTTCATTAAAGAGTTTGATGAGCATATCCGTAAATGTGACTATGACTTTGAACTTGGATCACTTGTTTATGAATTAAGAATGTATAAGGAAGTATGGTTCATAGCAGGTGGGACAGCAAATTTCTGGCCAAGGGGTGTAAAAACACTAGAAGAAGCCTTAAAAGAGTTTCTTTTACCATTAAGTAGAGCTTCAGGCTATTATGTTTTCATAAAGTCGTTGCAGTTTAAGATAGCAAGACATGGGAAGGAGTTGGGAACCTATATTGTAGATAGATGGGCACGGGTAACAGCTTTGCCAAAAGCTGATAAAAATGTTGCAATAGAGTTGTTTAATATTATTGCGAAAAACGCTTTAGAAAATTACATAGAACATGCCATAGGTTACCATATTAGTATAAGTAGCGCTAGATCTATGACTCTTTACTCTTTAGAGGCTGCAAAAGACGTATTCTTAGAAGCATCAGATCCGGGGCCTTCATTTTTTGACGCCGTTAAGAGCGTACTGGGCGTGCCTCACGTAGAGAACAAGAGGCTAGTAATGATACCCATATACTCTGGAAACCCACGAATTGTAACAAGAGTCATAGATAAAAAGACGGGTGCGGCAGCGGACGTGACAGCTACATATAGTGGAATAAGAATCACACCAGCCCTTGGAAGCCCTGCTGTAAGTCCTGAGCTAGTGGATAGTATTGTGTACATTTTTCAAAGCTTACTTAAAGAATAAGGTGCTGTCGATTGCCGATAAAACCCTTCTTTAACTCTTGTAGAACTGCACATGATTTCCTAATATCACTTCTTTACTCGATATCCTACACTTCTGGACCTACTTATTATTTCTCAAAGCCTGGTTCGTTGTTAGAATTGGGCTATGTCTTTTCAACATTGGATATCCCTAGTATATTCAACATTTCTGCACCCGATGTCCTGTTGATAAATAAAGCAAAGAAAATAGTGCTTGCCATAGATTGTAAAAGCGACACTGTGGATCCAGATAATATCGTCAGGAAGTTTGGATACGAATTCCAAGAGGCGATAAGAGTTTTACTAAGGGATGATGCAAAAGAGTTTCGAATGGAGTTTGGTGTTTTTACATTTGAAAAGTATGTAAGAGATTTTGAAAATATAGTTATGCAAATAAGGTCAAATACCACGTATGAGTTATTTATCTGGTATACAACTGAAAGACCCTTATTTATTCCGGATGAAAATGCTCAGGCTTTCTTTATAAGAAAATATTTTTCCAATAGTTTTCACTATAACCATTGTGATAATATACTTGATGATTATCTTACAAACGGTATAATAATTAGGGAAGATCAAATAAGATGTAACAACCTCGCAGATAAAGATGCAGAAAGACCCGCAGTATTCTATGAAGTTTCACTATTTCTATTTCAACGGGCTATTCAGAAGCCAGGGGAAACTATCTTCTTAGGCAAACTAATCGACGAAATCAAAGCCAACTATCAATCTCCCGTAAGTAGAAGAGTCCTAATAGGTGTAATTAGAGACATCATTGAAGTGTTCCCACAAATTGCTGAACTAGAAGAAAAGAGCATGCTCGTAAAATTCAAGAAACAAAAACTTAAGAACTTTAATATAGAAGAATTCCAATCAATTAGACAAAAAGTTCTTTACATGAACGAGAAAGAATACTACGAATTCATAAAGAACCTAAAAAGGGAAAAGAAAGAAAAGAAACAAGCAAAAACCTAACCATTATCGTAAATAATGTTATTTTCTTTCCTCCTACTGCCCGATCATTCTAAAACTTCTTAACAACTTTAATCTGCTACTATTTTAAGAGAAAACTATTCGTCGTCAAAGACAAGATTTCCATCAATTTTATTTACCAAATAGTTTGAGATTTAAATTATTCTGCCAATCCTTCAGAGGAAGATTACAATCTAAGAAATTTGCAAGAACGTTAAATAGCCAATTATGTAATTTATAAATTGAACTAAGGGTCTCCGATTGTTCTCTCGACGTCATTAAATCATACAATAGAACTTCGTGTATGATTTTATCTCTCAAACCTTTTATTTTTTTAAATTCTTCAAAAATATTCTTTCTTTGTCTGGGCTCTTTTCCTAACAACCACGCAAGCTTCATGCCGCAACCCACCCCTGGAGAACCAAGCAACATCTCTAACGAAGAAAACAGTCTTACAAGACGAAATTCAAATCCGTAGTCTTCTTCCTCCTGTCTCAGGGATCGACATACAGTCCTAAAGACTATATTGTCTCGAATCTTTAATCCTCTTCTTACGCGGTTCATAAAAATAGGTGTTTGTTCTGCTGGTATAATTCCTACCATACCACTAAAATCTTTACCCCTTACCCCTTCATGCCATTGGATAAGATCCTTTCTTCGAAACATAAATAAAGGTGCCCATACATGTCCCTTTGAGGCTACAGAAATAATGTCAACTATTTTTCTAAGATCATGAAGCCGAGCCCAGTCATCCTTGCCTTTTAAGATGTTTGAGTCTACTTCAAGAATAAAATTTGCCTCAGCTAAGGTTTCTAAAGCGGGAAGCTTAAACCAATCCCTCATTTTGAGCATTTCTACAATTAACTCTGAATATTCCCATGGGTAAAGTCTTCGAATGCATAGTCCTCTCTTGATATAAAATCTATCATTGTCTGCTCTAAAGTTGAAAAGAATTCTCTGATAAGTATTCATTTTTTTCAATGGGTTTGTCATCAAAATATTCTCTAACTCTTTCGAGTAGTATCTATAAAACTCATCAACTCCATTACTTTTCTCCGAAAAGAAGCCCCATATCCTCACCAAATACAATAAATCATCTCTAGAAAGCCTTTTATGGTGTTCACATATTTGACTGTTGATCAATTTTAGAGCTTTGGAAATATTCTTTTCTACTTCTGTTGATAGATTCATCTTAGATAGCCAAAATAAAAAGGAAGATGCAGATAAATTAGGTGCTTGCCTGGGAATGGACTTCTTGAATTCCTTTATCCTTTGGATTGATTTTTTAATATCATAGCTAGCAGGTATGTACATAAATTCAGGTTTAGAGAGTTTAAAAGTTTCTTGAGCCTCTTCTGGTATTAAATGAAGAATCTGTGATAACATATCGCAAATAGCTCTTGGTGTCACATCTGCCAATTACATCACCTATTCTAATAATAGTAGGTACAGTAGGATGATTAATTCTTAGTTTACATTTTGATTTTAGGCATCATATACGTATCGCCGGCTCTATTATTACGTAAGATAGTTAATATGTCTTGAAGTTAGATACTCTTATGAATAAATTTTATAATAGATTTCTTTTGAAACATAACCTCATTTCGTAGGATATCTGTACGTGGTGTGGTTTATGTCTAAGGAAAAATCAATAGAAATGGCTGAAAGTTTCTTGAGAAGAGTAAGAAACAAATTAGAGGAGGCAAAAAGCCACTTAAATTCATGCAATTATCCTGAAAGTATTTCGGCATCTATGGAGTGCATGGAACTTTCAATAAAAGCCATCTTTCTACTCCTTCAAGAAAAATATCCGAAGAGACATGAGTTTAAAGATGAAGAGTTTATGAAGGTACTGGAAAAAGTACCCAAAGAACTCGAGTATCTTAATTTTCCAAGACTATTCCTTATATCAAAATTCTGGCTAAACCTGTACACAATCGCAAAATACGGCCAAGAAAAGTTTGGTGTTGGGCCTGAAAAATTATTTAAAAAAGATGAAGCAGAACTAGCATTAAAACACGCAGAAGAATGTAAACACGCAGCAAGTATGCTAGAAAGCTATGTAAAATATGGTCGATGAAGCTGAAAACTAGTTAGTAAGAGAAAAAGCGAGATTTTAACTATATTAACGTGTAATTTAAATCGATGGTGGTGTCCAATTATACTAAGAGTTTACAACTTGGATGGGTGAGGGCATGAGTAGCTACGAGAAGGGTTTAGAGCTTGAAGAACTTATAACAAGACTTTTTAAAGCTAAAGGTTACGATGCTAGACACAACGTTAAATTAGTTGGACGTTCAGGAGTTGAGCATCAAATAGACGTTTACGCAGAATACAAAGCACCCTTGCATACATCAAAAATAATAATTGAATGTAAATCCTATGATAAACCAATTGAAAAAGACATTGTAATAAAACTTATACATGAAGTACAAGACCTAGGAGTCGATAGAGGAATTTTAGTCACAACATCGTATTTTACACCCGATGCAGTGTCGACAGCTGAAGGCTACAACATAGACCTATGGGACGGAGCCAAATTAAGAGAATTACTAAAAGAAATAAGAATCGAGGAAATCCAGGTTCCGGCTAATATATTCTACATTAAACCAATAACACCGATAGATGAAGCTATGAAAACAGTAGATAAAAGCATTAAGGGAATCTTTGGAAGAAAAGGAAAAATCGAGAGCAGTTCTGTAATTTTCCATCCATACTACGAGTTGAATATTGATGCAAGAATTTACGAAGCAAAAGGAGTTATTAGGAGAAAGGTTGAGGAGAAGATAGTTAGCGCAACGATACTAGTTGACTCAATTACAGGAGAACTTTGCAGCTATGATCCTAAAGATGGAATAGTTAGATTAATAGGAGTACCTACATTATCTGAAGAGGAAGCAAGAGCATTTCGCATACTGGGAGGAGGATCTCTAACCGTATCCGCCCTAGCATCTTTACTAAGTTGCTCCACAGCTAAAGCTAGGAAAATAGTTCAAGGATTAGTGGCAAAAGGCGTGGCTGAAATGTTTAGAGTCAGACAGCAAACACTTTACCGACTTAAAACGAAGATCCCTGATCCCTTATCAATAAAACCATTACCACTTAACCTAAGGGTTGAAGGCGAACCCAGAGAGGGAGTCAAAATAACACCTATGTTAAGTTTAAAAAATTTAGAATCCTTAGTCAATCTCTTATGGGAAGGCGAAATTAAAAGCTATAAAACTGTATTTTACCCCTACCTTGCATGCAAAATCGTTGAAGGAGAAAAGAAACATATCAAAGCAACTGATATGTTAACCAATAAAATAGATGAAAAAATAAGCAGAATATTTACCGCACTATACTCGCAACTACCCTTTTAAACAGTATACACGCTGGGAAAAGAGAAGTTAAAACATGAAGCCACACTTCCCCTCAAAACACAAAAACATCATAACCATGCAGAACAACTGCTCATCCAGGTTTCCTAATAATTTTGGACAACAAGCTTCTTGTAACTATCCCGAAAATTTAGATTTTATTATCAAGAAAAACTATGTAGCCCTCTTTTCTCAAACTTTCCTTAATCATGTATTTCCTCGAGATTTCATCTAACTCGTCTAACCACCTTTTACGCTCATCAACCCTAAAATACAACTCCAAAAAATGCTTAACATCAAAACCATCAGACTCAACAACCAAATGACCATGACCAAGCACCTTAGGAGCCCAACCAGCCTCCAAATAAACCCTCACAGCCTCCTCAACTCTCCTATTTTCATCTTTAATCTCACGAACATCTTTCAAACCTGGAACCAACGTTTCCAAAAACTTAAAACTATACTGCGAACACACCCTATTCAACTTATAAGAATCCCTCTCCCTAGAAAAAGGCCCAGAATCCCTCTCCTCCAAATCAGGTTTCTCATCAAGACCATACCACCACTCCCAAACCTCAGGAGCCCTCCACCAAAAAACTTTCCTAACACTTTTATCATCTCTTATAGTCTTAACATATTCTACAGCCTCCCAGCCAGCCTCATGACACATACTACACAACAAAACCCTACCATCACGCCTCTCAACAACAAGACCCCTACTAAACCTATCCACAACCAAGAGGTCGCAGGGAAGCCTACACCAAGTCTCCAAAACCCCCCAACCAATCCTAGGCAACTCATGAAACTCACCAGTAAAAGACAAATAATAAGGCCAAATATCCCACCACTTCATATGATCCCCAATAACACCCAACCTAGACTCCCTAACAAGACCACCACCCTTAACAACAAAAACCTTCCAACCCGCACCAAGAAAAAGCACACAAACAACATACAAATCATCCCTAATCTTAAAAACATCACACTTCCTAATAACTTGCTCAACAATCTCCCTAGGATCGTCACCAAACCTCCCCCTAAGGAAATTCAAAATCATTTTATAATGTCTAACGTCTCCACCCCACGCATCCCGTATGGAGAGATCTTCAACTTTCTCAGGAAAAGGAGATTTTATTTTTAGAACCTTATCCCAATATATTCCAAGCCCAACAGCTCTCTCAACTTTATCTAAGCCGTGAAATTCAGATTTTAAAACAATTTTCAAAAGGTCGTTCAAAATATTCATTGCTTCATCCAAGTTAAACTCCGCCTCAAACAACGCAGCCAAAACAGTTTTAGCCCTAGCTAAAGGTGTTCTTCTAAGAGCCTCAAGCGCAATCTCACCGAATTTTTCATTAAATTTCAAATCCTCATATAGTAGTTTGAGTTTGCTCATGGAATCACCGCCGAAATTGGTGAAATTATATGCGGTTTTCCAGTATCGTTGCGATTGCTTCGAATGCTGCTCTATTTATTATTGGTGCTATGAGTTTATTTATTACTGCTCCCATTATTGTGTCTCCTATGGCTTCTGCAGGTCCTCCTAGGGTGAGCCCAAGTAGTATGTCGAATACTGTTTGGTCTATGAGTGGAATTTTGAAGCCCATGACCATGTTCCAAATGTCTCCAGCTCCGTTCCACTTAGAGTTCAAAAGTTTTCCTATTTCTTCTCGTATTTCGTCGCTTGTGTAAAATGGGATTTTAAGAGCTTTCATAACTATTCCAAATCCGCCGAAAAACATTCCAAGAATAAATGAACTCTTCTCAAGCAGATCACTTCCATCTACAGCTTCTTTAGCCATGGACTCCGCTAGTTCTTTTGCCCCAAATTTTCCGCATATTTTGTTCATCCAACCTGTGTCAATATTTAATCCAACTATGAATATCGTTGTTATTGCTCCGCCAAGCAGAAGCTTTGCCCAGTCGTTTTCTTCAAGCCAAGCAAAGAAATCTGTAAATCTTTTAATCAAAACATTTGCTAGCGTCATGCGTGTTTTTTAGATAATATTTTTGTCTATTATTGGTACTGCAAGCATATTAAGAATAAGATAATAATTTTTGAGCGAGGATAAAGATGCTCTTCATTTTCGTCAATGAACACATTTTCGTCGGAGTTGGTGAAGGAAGGTAGATGTTTAAATTTCTTTTTGTCGAATTTTATAGTGAAGGTGGTGTGGGGGATGGTTGCAAAAAACAAATTTCTATCACTAACAATAACCTTTCTAATCCTTTTGATGGATTTCTCAGCTATTGGATTCATAGCAATAAATGACGGAGAGCTTCTAAGCGAACTTGCAGGCCTAAAACCCCCAAAACTCTACATGAATATATTTAATCCTCTTTTCAAGAATTTTAGAAACGGAACACCAGTAACTATTTGGGAAGATAAAATAATTGAAAAAATAGTCATATCGCCAGCTGGTGGTAGCTCCTTAGATTTGGGTAAAGGTCTTACATTAGGATCAAATGTGGACAAAACTTGGAAAACTGGAATCAACGCTACGGGAAAACTAAGCAAAGGTCTTGAGAAAGTTTTTGAAGGTTCTGTGAGGAACATTAATGATATAGGAGTTTTGGTTTTAGCATTTTTCGCTACTGACATAGAATTTTTAAATGAAACTTTGTTTAGCGATGAAAGAATTAGAATTGTTACGGATGAAGTTTTAAGGTTTGCGGAAGAAGTAGGTGATGTTTCAATAGTTTTGTCAGGTAATTATTGTACAGCGACGAATCTAATCTATCTTTTAAAAAGATCGGAGGAAAACCCAAAAATACGAGAAGTATACTTGATCGTCTTAACACACGGAATCTTAAATGAGACCCTACAAGTTCATGGAATGTTAATGCATGATGAAAATGGAACCGCTGTTGTAAATGGTGAAACACTTGAACACCTAGCAGCCCTTTACCACTTAGAGAAACTAAGAAAACTAAAATTTGTTTACTTACCTTTCTGTAATATGGGTAGAGAAAAAGAAATTTACAATGAAAAATCTATTGTAACGTTCTTCGAAAAACATAGTGAAGCAATAATATTAACCTACGACGGAGAAGCCTATTTAAACGGTGACTACATCGCTTCGCTACAAACCATACTATCCTCAGGAATCTACGAACTAATTGAAGAAGCTACTTACATACCAATTCAGGTAATTGACAACTTAACAGGCGAAACCTTAGACGCATATGTAGAATTCAGAGTTGAAGATGAAATCGAAGAAGTAAACTCAACAATAAACCCCTACAAAATTTACGATGACAACATGAACATAACTTTAGGATTCAAACCAAGAAGAATCTTCAAATTTAATGGCAAATATAAAGCTACAATACATTCTAAGAAGGTTAGAGCAACAATATATCGAGGAAAACCACCGAAAAACCGCCTCAACAAACATGTAATACATATAAGACGCAAAGTGCCACCAACCTACAAAAAATTCGGTAAGAAACATAACCTAAACTTTAAACACAAAACCAGAAACATCGTACCAGTTATCATGGGAAGATTCTGGAAACCGCCAGAAATAAGAAAACAGCAACACATCAACAAAAACAACTACGTTGGCAGCTTCCTTGCCAAAACAGATGAAGTAAAAAGAGCAATACTTCTTGTCGATGAGATTTTCACACAAATCTACAGCAACTACTACAGTATAAAGTCTGCAATCTATAAGTGGATCGACAAAACCTTTAACGCACCTTGGAACAGGTGGATGAAAGGTCCAATAAAATCAACGCTAGATAACTCCGTTTTCCGCGGAACAAGTTTCATAATAAATTTCGCCAAAAACCATCTCAAAACTATTGTCTGCATAGCCGTACACCTGAAAAACACGAACAAAAACTTAGGTGAACTTGTCGCCGCCATAATAATTGCTGCAATAGCAAAAAATGCGCGAGGAATACTAAAATATTTTTCTTGGACTATGAACAAACTTCTCGAAACTCTATCAAAAATTTTAAGCACAGATCTGGGCTGGGTTAAAAAGATCCTAAACGGCTGGATAGATCCTAACATAAAATTCCTAGACAATGTAGTGGCCTACAGTGAAGCAACATTTAAATCCGCTGCCAAAAAACTTGCAGAAACGATAATAAAACCATTCAACTGGATATGGAAACAGATAAAAACACTATTAAACACTCTATGGTCAAACTTCGTAGACTTCTCCGTAGATAACTACCTAACCCTAGCATACCTAATAGCAGAACTAGCAGCAGAAAGAAAAATATCAGAAAAGCTTGCAAAATCAATAATAAACACCGCAGGAAAAATAATAGACTTCATAATAAGCCTACAGCCAGTAACTGAAAGATTGAAATCATGGACTAAAATATATCGGGTTTGGTTCACAGCTGGGTTAGTTTCTGGACTAATTCCAATAATTGGATCTTTAAAAAGTTGCAATGAAGATGTAGAATCTTGGGAAAGAACTGCTAATAGAGATGTAGTTAAAACTAATATTGTAGCAAACGGGAAACCTAAAAAGGTTTATAAAATCTTGTTCAAGGTTCTTGAAGACAAAGTTAAGCATATGAGTTTTATAAGGACAGATGATATAAAGATCGTAGTTTGGGAAAGTTGGTATCGCCAGAAGTGGTTTGACGCTCTTCAAACTAAGAATCTAATTAACAGAATTAGGAATATTCTTGAAAATGAGGATCTTAAGGCTTCAGAAATTATAAAGTTTGACGAGGACGGTAAAATTGTAGAAGTAACGCTAGATTACGAGAAAAATAATTGGCGTTATTATAGGTGGCTTGGTGAAATACACCTTGTTCAAGTAATACATACTCACATTGATGGCAAGCCTGTTGCCTTCGCAGTTGTCTGGGAAGGATACATGAACTGGTTTAGAGACCCAGGAAAAGATAGTAGAGTTGTGGAAGCAAACATGGGACTTGCAAAGAAACATTTTAGTGATCAAAATAAAATTTTGATAAGCGATTTTGTACCTTGCAGAGTTGAGACACAAGACTTTACATTAAAAGGATTTAGAATAGTAGTGGGGGTAGCAGTAAGGGTAAAGGTAAAACCTAATGGAAATATTAATGTTCGTTCAGAATATCCTTTTACAGAAACCTATGGAAAATTAGTTCCTAGCGGATTAGTTCCTAAAGAAGATGGTAAATTCATGTATAGATTTGATAGAGGTTTTCTTGGAGAGGACTGGAAAGAGAAGATTGAAAAAGTAGAATTATTAATAAAGGAACAAGCCGATGTGTGGAATAGATACATTGAGGAAGTTGAGCATATAAAAGGCAAAAGACCTACTTTATTTGACGCTATATCGCAGACTCTTTTTGAAACACATTTAACACTCATTGATAAGAAAGTGGAAGGTGTTGTTCAAGTACCAGACCCGCCTTTCCTTGAGGAACCGCCTCTTTCACATGTAGCATTATTATTCATGCTAGAAAATGCAGAGAAAAGATTGGAAAGTGATGGAGTAACGAAAGAGGTAAGTGTGATCGGCGAAAAAAGGATGAAGATAGAGAATTTCATAAGAAATAATTATAAAGTCTTCTATGAAGTCGTTTACAAAAAACTTGTTGAGAATACTAAGGATACGGATGTTAAAATTGAAGAGAAATTCGCAACGCTGAAGAAAATTATTAAGAAAAGCGGACCTTTTGGTTTTGTCGCTGTAGATAAAGCAAAGCTTGAAGACCACGAAGCCAAGGTTTGTGCAAAGAGAGAAATTTATGAAAGCAAGTTAAAGGGAACTATACCAGATGAAGAGTTGAAGAAAGGGAGAATTTGTTGGGAATTTATGTCATTACAGCCGCCAGAAGGAATAAAAGTTAAGGGACTTGAGAAGAAGATATCTGGTCATGTAACAAGAGGAAGCGCGTTAGCAATTCTTGAAGCAATCAACAATAAAGAATTTATTCGTCCATATACGGAGAAAAGGTCGCTTATTCCGGAAACTATAGCTCAAAAAATTCTAGACGGGAAAATTAAGGAAATAGGTAGCGAGGAATGGAAAAGAATAATCTGTCATGAAGACTATTTCAATGAAATCTTAAAATCTAAAGACAAAGTTAAAAGTACATTTAAAAATCTGCTTGGTAAAACCATTGAAAAAGCCTTTAACGCTGGAACTACTGTAATGTTCATAGCTGTATTTGCAACTACAAGTTTCTTAGGATATAGACTTGGAATGGAAATCTATGATATTTTACCAGAAAATACCAAAACAACTTTAAGGTCTGGATACGGTAAAATTAAAGTTTACATGATATTAGCATGCATTAGCTTTGTCCTACTAAACGTGGATGACTATCAAGATTTCATAAATAACTTTAGAGGTAAAAAGGAAAACGGATCAATAAAAGACGTTGTGAAAGTTTTACTACAAACATTTCTAGGCTGCGTCATAAACGGAATGCTTCTACAGATGTTAATTGAAAACAAAGAAGACAAAATTATTCTAGCCGATGACGTCATACCATATATTTCGAGGGAATTATTTGGAAGAAATGCATGGGTATTTGAAAAAATCATTTGGCCAGTTGTTAGTACTGCAATACAAGTTTTTGCTAACGGAGGACCAGTAATGTACCTAGCAGGAATAACGATAGGAACAACAATAACACAAACATTAAACAAATTACTCTCATAATATTTTTTATCATTTTCCATAGGTTTATGAAAACTATATTATTGATTAAGGTAAGGGAAAGAAGACAAAGGGAGGATTTATGTTGTCAGATGATGAGTGTTGGGAATGTGAAGAGTGGATGTTACGGTTAATTTGTCAAGTGGTTCATTATCATGTTATTGAAGCATATTATTATGTGATGGTTTATATTCTTGAAGAGTTGATGAACAGAGGTATAGTTGAGGTGGTTTTGCTTCCTATTTTTGATTTAGGTGTTTATAGCCCATATAGTACTCGATACACAACATATACTAAAAAAGATATGGAAGAAGTTTTAAAGAGATATGTAAAGTGGCTTAGAGAGGGGAGAAGTAAAGAGGCGCCGGTTCCTGTGCTACATATTTATCCAAAAGAATGCTGCTATGAAGCAGTCGTACTGCAGGAAGTTCCGAGGGATAATTGTTGTATTAGAGTTCTTAAAGAAGCAAAAAAGTTATGTGAAAAATTTCTTTTCGACGAGAAGCATAGGAGGATTTATGAGAGGATAGTTAAGGCTAGTTTTACTGGTCATCTTTCGAAACATTGTTTCGACTTCCATGAAAAGCTTGAGAAATATAGTGAGAGGATAGAGGAGAGAATTCTCGATGGTGAAGATCTTCTTTTATTCAAAATAACTTTATATTTAGTTGATGCAGCTTTAAGGGGAAAGGTGAGTTTGGATGATTTAAGGAAGTTTAGTTATTATGCTAATTATTCTCCAAGTTCTGATGACTCCGCAAGGGATGCAATTGAAAAGATTTTTTCATACCCGTATAGATCTAGGAATGAAGATTTTTGGAGTATTGCTAAGAAGCATGGTTTTGAGTGGTTTTTAAGAATTTGGAAAACTGTTGAAGAGTATTTGAGAAAAATAGAAGAATTAGAATTCACTAATGGAAAACATTATCCAACAAAAACAGCAATAGAAATATTAAAGAAGAAATACGATGCAGAATTGGAATTTCCAGAGTGGCCTCCAACTCTTACAAGACATAATGAATTAAGCATTTAAGAACACTAGTTGCATTATTGTTCTCTTTAATTCAAATAATAAATGGTATAAATAATTAAAGTTCCTATGATAATGGTCTAAAATATCACTTGTTAATATTCAGAGATTTTAAAATTTATGTAATGAAATACCCCCAGAACAAAGGATAAAAATGAGAGAAGAAATAAATAAAAACCCAAGCTTCGCCGGAAAACGAGAAATGGATGTTAAGTCTAATATGTGAAATAAACCACAAATACGTTATAAAAAGCTACTACCTAGAAATGGTCTACATACTCGAGGAACTGATGGAAAAGGGCACAGTTAAAGTAGTTATATTGCCCTTTTTTGAATTAGGACTATATAAGCCGTATGCCGTTTGGTACTCAACATTCACCAAAAAATACATAGAAGAGATTTTAAAGGAATATGTAGAGTGGCTTAAACAGGGAGGAGGAGAGGAGCCACCCGTAGACCCTCCACACATATACCCTAAAGAATGCTGCTACAAAACAGTAGTACTACACGAAAAACCAAAAGACACCTGCTGCATCAAAGCCTTAAAAGAAGCAGAAAAACTAAAAGAAAAATTTCTAAAAGAAGAAAAATACAGGAAAATCCATCAAAAAATAATAAAAATGACCATAATAGGATGCGGCGACACACATTGCTTCGACGTACACGAACAAATAAAAGGAAGCAAAATAACCCTAACAGGCGAAGATCAATTCCTATACAAAATAACCCTTCACCTAGTTGACAAACTGTTGAAAAAGGAACTAACATGGGAAGACATAACAACCTTCGACGACTACTCCTGCCGCCAAATAAGCGACGAAAAAATAAAACCAGAAAAAGACCCAATAGCAAAAATATTCCTATTCCAAGAGCCAGAAGAAGACTTCTGGCACACAGCCCAGAAAAACAACCTAAAATGGTTCACAAACCTATGGAAAGCAACAGAAGAATACCTAAGAAAAAGGGAAGAAATGGAATTTGTGGAAGAAAAACACTACCCCACCTCCAAAGCAATACAAAAACTAAAAGAAAAATATAAAGCAAAACTAGATTTCTCATACTGGTTCAGCCCCTATTTCCGAGAAGAACCATGCCAAATATAAAACACAATACAAAACCAAATTTAAAACAAAATTAGAACAGAACCTATCAATCATATAATTAGTTTTTCACCATAATCTAACCTAACCTTACAGTAAAAAGCTTTGCTTTATTAAAATTAAACCTTCACCTCACTCAACATGATGCAAACCTAATAACATGCAAAATAAGCCCAAGAACCCTCATAACCATTTCAGCAAGTTTCTCCAAATAATATCCCCTCAAGAACTCTTACAACCTAATACCACAATTAACACTCCAACATGTTTAACCAAAACATAACAAGCAACACAGAACAACAAATACAAACACACAAATATCAAAATAACACGATTAAACCCTCCTCACTCCGCAGACCACACACCGAAAACAGACCAGAAACAAAGCATACACTCCCGTTAAACAAACAAAAACCAAGAACAGAGCTCAAATCAAACCCGAAGAGAGAAGAAAAGCGGTGGAAGCGGGGGGAGGATTTGAACCTCCGATCTCGGGGTTTCTTTCCCCGAGAGGGTTTTTCTGTCGGGGTTATGAGCCCCGCGGGATCTCCTGGCTACCCCACCCCGCTTTGTTGTGGTGGGGTCGTGTATTTTGTGTGTTTTTTGGTTTTTTAAATTTGTTGGTTGTTTTTGGTTTTGTTAGGGGTGGTGCCATTTTGGTATGAGTTTTGTCGGTTTTGTTTTGTTTGTTTTGTTGTATCTTTGGAGGGGTTTGGTGAGGTGTCTGTGGGCTTTTGGGGTTGGTAGGTATGTTCCTGGTTTTAGT